>JAKEFD010000217.1 GCA_022616245.1 Gemmataceae bacterium | reverse complement strand
GGAGAATTCCGGCTAGGATACGCTACCCTCACCAACGAGGGCGCTTTGCAGATTCCTGTAGCGAATTCGACAGAATTCCGGCGATTTCCGCGTCGGAACTCTGGCGAGTTCCGCTACACCAGTGTGAAATGCATTCTAGGTGCATCCCCAAGACGAGTTTACGTAGTTTTTCGAAAGTTCATCGAAGTGACGCGAACTCTGCTTCGTCGAGCGGGTGGTCAAAGACACAGCCGAGCAGCCAGCAAGGACTACCGTCGTCGAGGATCGGGGTGGCGTGGACAACACGGACCCGTACCGTGCGCAACATGGCGCCGGCGGTTTCCCGCAAATCCACCAGAAGATCCGTCCCAGGGCCGAAACGATGCTGAAGGACTAAGCCGATACCGCCCTGCGAGATGTCGTGGACACGGCCAGACCATGCCGGCTCCCGTACACGTGGGGCGTCGTGACAGGTGGCGCTCAAATCACTGGGGATTCGCAGGTACGCGCGGCGGTCGCGTTCCAACGAAACGGACGGCTGCTCGCTCAATATCGGTTGGTCATCGGCCATGACGTCCCCGGACCGAAAAGACATTACTGCACTCCAAGTTAAGTCATACTTTCGATTCCGTCAAACCGTGGTTGCCAAGAGGCGTATAACAAATGTGGAAATGAACGACCACTCCTCGAGAAGGTACGGCCATGAAGCTTTCTCGCCGTCTTTCTGCTCTCGTTACGCTGATTGTGGTTGTCGCGTTGTTGTCGATGGCTGGCGCCTTTGACGCGGTTGAGCCGCCGCCGGGCGGCCCCCTCACCCCCACCCCCTCTCCCCCTCAGGGGCGAGGGGAGTTGCCGGCGAACGCCATTGAATCCCGGGCGATTGCACAGGAACTAGCCGTGATGGCGCGGCGGTTTATGGATGCGCTCGATCCGGGCATGCAAGCGACCTATCTCTTTCGCGATGCGGAACGCTTCAACTTCCATTTCTTTCCAATCGCCCGGCGCGGCGTGCCCTTAAAACAACTGAAAGAGGGGCAACGGCACCTCGGATTGGCGCTGATGAGCGCCGCGCTCAGCCATGTCGGCAATCAGAAAGCGCTTACCATCATGTCCCTGGGCGATTATCTGCGCGAAACCGACAAGACGCCGAACATTCATCGCGATTCCGATCAGTATTACTTCACCATCTTTGGCGATCCCACACCCGATGGAACGTGGGGGTATCGCGTCGAGGGTTTCCATCTGTCACTAAACGTCACTGTTGTAAAGGGACGCTGGATTGCCGTGACGCCGTCGTTCTTTGGCGTGATTCCGGCCACGGTGCCGGATGGGCCGCGTAAGGGGCTCCAGGTTCTAGAGCAAGAAACCGAACTGGGGCGCACTCTGGCCAAGTCGTTCACCGCCGAGCAGCGCAAGATCGGCGTCGGCAAGATCCCCGACTTCAAGACCGAAACCGTTGGCGGACTCATTACCGCCAACGAGCGCAAGATTGAGCGCGGCAAACCGCGCGGCGTCGCTGTATCGGCGATGACGGTAGAACAGCGTGAGGTCCTCATGAAACTCGTGCGCGTCCACATCGGACGCATTCGAAGGGAACTCGCGGATCAGGATCTGGCGCGCATCGATCGGGCAGGCACCCAGAAGATCCATTTCATCTGGGCCGGCGGTCTTGAGCCCGGCGAGCCACACCACTATCTGATCCAGGGCCCGACGTTTTTGATTGAGTACGACAACACTCAGGACGGCGCCAATCACGTTCATTGCGTCTACCGCGACTTTGACAACGACTTCGGCGACGCGATGCTCGAACACTATCGCAAGCACCATCAATCATGACCGTCGCCGAATCGGACGCCTACTTCTCGGCCGCACGCTTGCCGAGCCGCAGCAGCGCGAGCTGGGCGTCGCGGGTGAGGTGGGCGCTGGGAGCGCCTTGAGCCAGCGCCTGCAAAACGGACCGGGCGTTCGGCGAGGCGATGTGCTCCAGGGCCTCCGCGGCACGCAGGTCACGCAGCTTTTCCAGCGGCAGGGGTTGGACCGCGAGCACATCCAGAATCTTCTCGACACGCCGCGCCGCCTCCAGTGACAGCGGTTTCTCGAGTGCGGCACGCAACTGAGTCTCGACCAGCTCGGCGAGCTTTTCCAGCGCCGCGGTCGCCATCTGCCGCGCGGCAAAGTATTCGCTGTCAAGATCGGCAATCAACTGCGCCACCAGCTTAGGGTCCGGCGCCGCCGTCGGTTTGAGTTTCTCACCCAGGAACGGGACGGCCTGCCCCGGCGCGGCGGCGAGCGCAGTGATGGCCTGGTACGCGGCCATCGCGTCGGTCGAGGCCAGGTCGTCCCACAGCTTGTTCAGGTCGGCGGGCGTCAGCCGGGCTGGCGGCGGCGGGGGCAGCGGCGGCATTTTCCAGACCAGACCGGTGGTGTCCAGGCTGCCGGAGACCAGCTTCTTGCCGTCGGGGGTGAAGGCCAGGTCCAGGACCCAGCCGCGGTGTCCCGCGAAGGTGTGGACGTGCTTGCCGCCGGGCAGCCGCCACAGGCTGACCGTCCCGTCATCGCTGCCCGAGGCGAGGTACGTGCCGTCGGGGGTGAAGGCGGTGGCGTTGACAGATCTGGGCAGCGCGGCGCGTACCTTGCCGGTGGCCAGTTCCCAGAGCTGTCCGTTGGCGCTCAGCGTGCGGCCATCGGGCGAACGGACCGGGCCGTTCGGGTGGCCCTCGCCGCCGAATTGCCGCCGCACCTTGCCCGTGGCGACATCCCACAACCAGAACGTCTGCTTGCCCCTCTTCTCGTCCCCGCCCCGCATGCCCAGGGGCGGGCCGTAACTGGCGGTCACCAGGGTTTGGCCGTCCGGCGTAAAACTGAGGTAAGCGATCCCGGAGAGGTGGCCCTTGAACTGGCGGACTTCCTTGCCGGTGCCGGTCTCGTAAAGACGGGCGACCGAGTCCAAGCCCCCCGTCACCAGGTGTTTGCCGTCCGGGGAAAAGGCCGCGCGGATGCCGGGAAAGGTCCGTGCCAGCTCCCCCTTCTCCAGATCCCAAAGCCAAACATGGTGCTCGTAGCCTGCGGCGGCGAGCCACTTGCCGTCGGGGGAGAAGGTCAAGGAAAAAGAGGTCCCGGGCGAGTGGTCCTGCTTCTTCTTTGGCGTGCAGTCGAGCCGGCGCAGCTCGCGGCCGGTGTCGGCGTCCCAGAGGCGGACGCTGTGGTCCCAGGCGGCGGTGGCGACCACCTTGCCGCCGGGCGCGGCGGCCACGGCGATGACCCGCCCCTGGTGTCCGACCAGCGGGTTGAGCTGCTTGCCAGTGCCGGTGTCCCACAGGCTGACGCAGCGCTCCGCACCGCCGGAGGCCAGCGCGGCGCCGTCGGCCGAGAAGGCCAGCGCCTGCACGTTGGCCGCGTGGCCCTTGATCCGGTGGAGCTGCCTCGCGGTGGCGGATTCCCAGATGTGGATCACCCCTGTCGAGGTGCCGCCGGCGAACGTCTTGCCGTCGGGGGCGAACTGGAGGGCCCAGAGCTGGCCCGCGACGTCGTCGAGCCGCCGCTGGAGTTGACCGGTCTGCACGTTCCAGAAGAACAGGGGGTTGCCGTCACTTGAGACGGCGTTCCGCTCGCCCGCCAGCAGCGTCTTGCCGTCCGGGGTGAAGCAGAGCGACACAAAGGCTCCCTTTTTCGACTTCAGTTGGCAGACCTCTTTGCCGGTGTCCGCCTCGTGGACGCGGGCGTTCCCGTCGTGGCAGGCCGAGGCCACGAGCTTGCCGTCCGCGGAAAACGCGATCGCGCTCGGTGATTGCTTGTACGTGATGAGCACGCGAAGCTGCTCGCCCGTCGTCAGGTCCAGCAGCCGGACGGCGTTGTCGTCCCCGGCGACGGCGGCGGTGCGGCCGTCGGGCGCGACGGCCACCTCGCGAATGGTCTTGCCGCCGGGGACCGCGATCTGCTTGACCTCCTTGCCGGCCGTCAGATCCCAGACATGGACCTGGCCGTCCGCAGTTCCGCCGACCAGGGTCTTGCGGTCCGCCGACACGGCGGCGTCGTGGCAACCTTTTTCCGGACCGGGGAGCGGTTCCAACTCCGCGCCGGTCTGCGCGTCCCAGCGGCGAATGGTCCTGTCCCAGCCGGCACTGAGCAGCGTCTTGCCGTCCCCGGCGAAGGCCAGCGCGCGGACCACGCCGCCACTGCGGAAGCGCAGTGTGCCGAGGCGAAGCAACGCGCCCGCGGGCAACCGGTCGCCGAGCTGGTCCTTGAGGACTTGCTCGTCACCGTTGTCCTTTTGGGCGGCGACTGGTTTTTCCGCGGGCAGATTCTCCCCTCGCACCTGGGGGGGAGAGGCGTCGGGGGTGAAGGGGCGACCCGTCACTGTCAGGACGCCGATCAATGAGAGCATGGACACGGCGAACGCCACGGCGACCTTGGTCCGAAACAGCGCGGATTCGCGGATGAATCGCTCGGCCAGCGCAAGCGGACCTGCGGCCGGCGCCGCTTCGTGCCGCACCAAAGCGGCGATGCACTTGCGAAGCACGCCGACCAGCGCTTCGGGTGGGACCGCGCCCGCGTCGGCGGGGAACAGCGCCGCCGCCAGCAGCGGCACGGCGGGCGCCAGCCCGCGCCGCGCCAGCCGTTGGCGCAAGAGATCGCGGCCGCGCAGCAGCCGCCCGCGCAGCCGGCCCAGACTCCAGCCCAGCGCCCGCGCCGCCTCGTCCTGCGTCCGACCCTCCAGGTGACACAAGAGGATCGGCAGCCGGTTCTTTTCGGGCAGGCGGCTTAGCTCCTCATGCAGCACCTGCCGCAACTCGCGCCAGGTCAGGTCTTGCATCGGCCGTGCCGGCGTCTCTTCCAGCGCCTCGCGCGCGCTGGTGCGGCGGCGCAGGTTGCGCTCGCGCGTCTTACGCGCCAGACACAAGGCTACGCCGTGGATCCAGGACGCCAGCGACTCCTGTTTGCGCACAGCGCCGGCCTTGAGCGCCAAAACCAGGAACGTAGCCTGGAAGACATCCTCAGCATCTTCGCGCTGAGCGAGCGCCGAGATGGATACCTGCCACACCATTGCTCCATGGCGTTGGACCAGCGCCGAAAACGCGGTCTCATCGCCTTGGCCCAGGAAGCTGCGCAGTAGCTCCGCGTCGGACCGGCCAGCGGATGCGTCGCCGCCCGCCAGGCGCTCGATGTGCTGAAGCAATAGTTCCGTTTGCGGCCTCGCCATGAATTCGCCTTTCCGTTCGTAACCTTCAAGATAGTCCCGGCAAGGCACGCTTTGCGCATAAAAAGTTCAACTGGAAAACAGAATGTAAGTCTGACTGACCAAAATCGGCCTGTTTGCTCGCATTCGCCCCCAACCAGCACCGCTGAGTCACAGATTATCAGGGGCGTTTCAGATACTTGTCGTACCACGCCAGCACGCGCCGCATTTCGTCGAGCTGGTTGGACCGCTTCTCCAAGACATGTCCTTCGCCGGGATAGACAACCATTTCGGTGGCGACGCCGAGGAGTTTGAGGCCTTTGTGCCAGGCCCGGCCGTGGTAGAGGGGGACACGCTCGTCTTTTTCGCCATGGAGAACCAAAGTGGGCGTTTTGCAGCGTTCGATATGGGCAAGCGGTGAGCGGCTGGCGAGCAGCTTGCGACTGCGAATCTCGTCGCCGCCGAAGTAGTAACGCAGCGGGGCAGCGAGGTCGTTCGTGAGGCTGAATGTCTCCAGGTCGATAACGCCACAATCCACGACGGCGGCGCGGAAGCGATTGGTCTGGGTCGTGGTCCAGGCTGTGAGATATCCGCCGTAGCTCTGTCCGCCAACGGCCAGGCGGTTGGGGTCGGCGATTGTTTGCTTGATGAGGGAGTCAATGCCGTCCATGACGTCCTGGTAGTCGCCGCCGCCCCAGTCGCGCTCGTTGGCCTCAACGAATTCCTCGCCCATGCCGATGGAGCCGCGCGGGTTGGGCAGGAATACGAGGTAGTCGTTGGACGCGTAATACTGACCGCGTGACAGGTAGGTTCCGAGCCAGCTCGACCACCACATTCCTTGCGGGCCTCCGTGCAGCTCGACGATGGTCGGAAACGGCTTTCCTGGCTGAAAGCCTGGCGGCGTAACCAGCACGCCATTGATGAGCTGGCCGTCGCGCGTGCTCTTCCATTCCACTTCACGGACGTCGCCCAAGCGCAGCTCGGCTATTTGCGGATTGAGGTTCGTGAGCGAACTTGGCTTGCCGCGATCCTGAACGACAAAGAGGTTCGGCGGCATCTGTCCGGTCTCGCCGCCCAAGACGATGGTCCGGCCATCCGGGCTGACGGTGAAGGCCCAGAAGTTTTTGACCTCGTCGGCAAAGCGCTCGACGGCGCCCTTGACGGTATCGACGCGCAGCACGCGGTTGCGCGTTCTTTCGAACGACTGCACCCAGAGGTGGCGGGAGTCAGAGGCCCACATGATCTTCTCATAGGGAGTGCCGGGATAAGTTTTGAGAGGGTAGGCGGGCTCGCCGCCCCCTGCGGGAATGACTGCCAGGCGGCGGGCGATGCGCTTGGGCGAGAATGCGTTGTAGGCAATGGCCGTGCCGTCCGGCGACCAGGCCAGGTCCGGGCCGGCCCCGAATTGCTCGCTCATGCAAACGTTGTCCGTCAAGGTTCGCTCGATCTTCCCCGCCCGGTCCATGACGACGAGCGCTGGATGCAGGAAAACGTCATCCAGGGCCGGCGTCGGCGACAGCGTCACGGCGAACCGAGCGCTATCCGGCGCCCATGTGAAGTCGAGGACATGTTTTTCGCCATTCGTCACAGCGTGGGCTTTCAGCGGGCGATCCTAGTTGGTCCCGAGATCGATGAGCCATAGCCGGGCATTGGTGTAATCACGCCCGACATCGATGGGCGCGGTCTCCGGCTTGCTGCTTTTGGGTATTGCTCGAAACGCAATCGCCTTGCCGTCTGGCGACCACTGGAAGGAGCGAATGCCTTCGATGTCGTCAGAAATACGAACAACGTTCGACCCATCAGCCGCGGTGCGAAAGATCTGTTTGCCCCCCTCACCCTTCCCTTTCCCCCCTGAGGGAGAGGGGAGGGTGAGGGGGTGTCCTTGCCCGATGACAGGAAAGCAAGATGCTTGCCGTCCGGCGACCACAAGGGCCGATGCACACGTTCGTGCTCGGCAGCAAGCTGCCGCGGTGGTTTGCTGCCATCCGTCGGAGCGAGCCAGAGTGTCCGCTTGCGCTCCGGCTCTTTGTCCGCCTTGTCCCATTCCACGAGCACATACGCCACGAGTTTGCCGTCGGGCGTGAGTGCCGGAGAACTAAACCAGCGAATGCCGGCGATGTCCTCCGGCGTGACGACCCGCTTTGCCGTATCACCCGCGACTGCATTCGAGAAACACGCCGACGCCGCAATCAGGATGAGACTGCCCCGTCGCAAAAGCGCTGACATGTCGGCTCCTTGAGTTGGCGACAAGTTCTTGAGGGCGGCCGAATAGAAGCAAAACCAATACCAATCGAACATCATGCTATCGTCAAACGAATTCTCATGGCTTAGAATGTGGATCTGGTGCCAGGAAGGCGAGGGTGAGGGTGTGTCGCGCGACCAATCCCACAACTTCCTTGTCGTCAAATGAGTTACGGCGACGGATAGGTTGCGCAGGTCTGGCACCAATCTGGCCACTGGGCTGAGACCGCCGGAGGGCGCAAAGAACTCAGAGAGAGACAAGAAACCATTTCGCGCCGCTCTCTGCGCACTCCGCGTCCTCTGCGGTTAGTGTTCGAATTCAGCGCCATGGATGAATGTGCGCTGTGCGTGCAAGTCACGCGACAGAATCACGATATCGGCAAGCTTGCCCGGCTCGAGGCTGCCGCGGTCCTTGTCGAAGCCAGTTCGCTCCGCGGGCGTGAGCGATGCCATGCGGATCACGTGTGCGAGGCCGGCGTCGGTGTCGCGCATCATCACGCGAACCATGTGTTCCAGTGGGAAGATGGAGCTGGCGAGAATATCGGAACCCGGAAGCACGCCGACCGCGCCGTTATTCTCGAACGGTTCGCCGGTTTGGTGATGGCCAATGCGGTAGATTCCCGGCGGCGTGTCGAGCGCCCTACTGCAATCGCTGACCAGACACAGACGCATTGGGCCCTTCATACGATAGGCGAATTGCAGCATCTCCGGGGCGTGGTGAAAGCCGTCCGCGATCACCTCGGTGCTCATTTCCGCATGATAGAGCACGAACTCCGCCATGCTGCCGCGCTGCGGCGTGGCCAGACGTTTACGAATGGAATCGGTGCTGCTCATCGCATTCCAGAAATGGTCCACGTGACGCATGCCGGCTTCGTACACCGCCGACATCTCGGGCCAGGACGCGTTGGAGTGGCCGCAGGTGACCAGACAGCCCGCGGCTTTGGCGGCCCGGCAAAATTCGACGGCTCCCGGCAGCTCGGCGGCACAGGTCGCCGACTTGATGATGCCGCGCGCCAACGCCGGAACATACTCCGCCGGATCAGGATTGCGCTCGAATCCCTTCGGATGCGCGCCGATCTTGTCCGGGGCGAAATAGGGTCCGTACCAGTGCACGCCCGCGATCCTCGCGCCGTCGTTAACATTCCCTCGCTCGCGCGTCGGGCTTGTGTTAATCGTCCAGTTGCGAGCGACTTCTTCCACCGCGTCGAGCATGGCGGCAAGCTGCGCCGGCGTCCCGGTGGTCGTGGTCGGAAAGATGGTTGTCGTGCCATGGCGCGCGTGGACTCTGTTGGCAATGCGGACCGCTTCGGGCGTGCCGTCCATGTAGTCGCTGCCCGCGCCGCCGTGTGTGTGGATATCAACGAATCCGGGACTGATGTAGCCGTCTTTGGCGTCAATGATCGGGGCGTCGCCAGGCAGCTTGACGTCACGCGCACGGCCGACGGCGACGATCCGTTCGTTTTCGACAACCACCACGGCGTCTGGCAGCAGTTCAGACGGCAGGACGACAGTGCCGCGAAATACTAAGCTCGGCATAAGAGCGTTCTCACATTCCGCGGTGCTATGACTTGCTCACCACAACATAGTACAGGTCGGTAGCGACCTGGAGTTTGTCTTTGGTCAACGGCGACTTCAGCTTCTGCCATCCCTCATGAATCCACATGTCGGAGCGGTCGGCTGCGCTCACGCTGTTGCCGAACCACTCGTGGCCGCTTTCGTGAATGATGATGAAGTCGAAGCGCGGGCTGATGCCGACGCCGGTCCAATCGCGTCCCAGGAAGCCGTTCTTGAAGCCGTTGCCGTAGGTGACGGCGCTTTGATGCTCCATGCCGGAATAGGGCACCTGAATGAGCTTGTAACCATCTTTCTTGAACGGATACTCGCCGAAGTAGTGCTGAAAGGCTTCGAGCATGCCCTTGACTTGTGAGAATTGATTCTTGGCTCGGTCCAGATCTTCAGGGAGGGCGTAAAAGTCCAGGTCGAGATCGTTCAGCTTATCGGAGAAGTGTTTATAGGCGCCGATGTTCAGCGAAACGCAGTAATTGTTGATCGGATACGACACGTGCCAATCCCAGCGCGTGTAGCCGTCGCCCAGGTCTTTTTTGCCTACGAGCTTGCCGTTCGAAACGTCCACCAGACCATTGGGTATCGTCACGCTGATATCCATCGATTCCACCTTATCGCGCCACTGATCCTTGTTCGGCCACCAGACGCTGGCGCCCTGGACGTCGCAGGACGTGTAAATCCAAGGCCGCCCCTTCGGATCCTTGCCGAAAGTGAAGCCGCCGAATCGGCCTTTCTGCTGGGGCGTTCCGGAGTAGTAAAAGTCGATGGCGACTACGCGGTCCGCCTTCAACTTTTCCGGAAAATCCACGAAAACCGCGCCGTTTTCGCGCTCGAATTGGAGTGGCGTTTCGCCGAGGAGAATCTTGTCCACGGCGAGCGCGGCATGCAGGTCGAGCTGGATGCGGTTATCGTCCTTGAGCATTTTGAAACGGATGGTGTTCTTGCCTATGATCGTTTTCTTTTCCGGATCGACGCGAATGTCGAGATGGTAGTAAAGGAGGTCGCTATTGGCGCGATGCCGGCCGTTTTCGCCGCGCAGGATGTCGGCCTTGGACTGAGCAGTCGCGCGCTGCGGTTGTTGCAACGCGCTTACCCCGGTCAGAACGATGAGCGCCGTTATGATGCTGGGCCAAGTACGGCATGTCCGCAGCCAAGCGCGAGCGATCGTCGGCATTGTTTTTCCTTTCAGAGTTGTCAAACACTGTCGGGCGGACGGCAAAGCTGGGAGCGAGTTCCGCGGGATAGGATAGTGAGATCGTGTCGTTTCGACTTTCCCCTCATTGTTCCCGATCGCAGCTAAGGCAGCGTAACGTAACGTCAACGCCAGGCCTGGCGCACGGCGGTCCAATACACCAGTTGATGGGATCGAAGCTTGTGCTACTACAACTACCTCTGTAGCCATGGCTACGTCGCCGCGGGCGGGCCGGGCTTGAAGCGCGCGACCGATACGGTGGAGGCGGCAGGCTATCGCCGATAGCTCCAGTCGGTTACTTTAATTGACTGACTCATGGCTGACACCAATGAACTTGGAAACTATTCACGAAGTCAGGAGCCAGCCATGACTATGCCAGCTAACCTCTTCGCCGACTTCCCCGCCAACCTGCCCAACGAGCTTTTCACCACGCTGCTCGACGCCGCCAACGTCCGCATCGAGCGGATAGTCTCTCATGGCCACTCATCGCCCGAAGTGTTCTGGTACAACCAGGAGCAGCACGAATGGATCGCGGTGCTGAAAGGAGCGGCCCGGTTGAGGTTTGAGGACGAGACTGTTGAGATGACCCCCGGCGCATTTATCCATATACTCGCCCATCGGCGGCACCGGGTCGAGTGGACGACGCCGGACGAACCAACAATATGGCTGGCAATTCACTACGGAGGCTGACCACTTGAGAACCATCTTTGCATTTGTCCTTGTCGCAACGACGACGGCACAAGCCGGCGAGCCGAAGGTCCACCGTGGACTGGCCTACGCCGAACCAAAGAATGAGCGGCAGATGCTCGATGTCTATGCCCCGACCGCCGGCAAGAATCTCCCGGTCGTCGTCTGGATTCATGGCGGCGGTTGGCGTCGCGGCGACAAAGCCGATGTTCACAACAAGCCGAAGGCATTCGTGGAAAGGGGCTTTGTACTTGTATCGATCAACTATCGTTTTGTTCCCACGGTGACGGTCAAGCAAATCGCAGAAGACGTGGCAAAGGCCATCCGCTGGACTCACGACCACGCCAAGGAATATGGCGGCAATCCCAACCAGATTATTGTCATGGGCCATTCGGCTGGGGCCCAGTTGGCTGCCCTGGTTTGCACCGACGAAAGGTATCTCAAGGCCGAGAAACTGCCGCTCTCGATCATCAAGGCGTGCGTGCCGGTGGACGGAGACACGTACGACGTGGCGATGCAGATCAAGACCGTGGAGGAGAAACGGGCGAAAAGCTACATGACGACGTTCGGCGATGCGGACAGCCAGAAAGAGCTGTCGGCGGTCACGCACGTTGCAAACAAAAACATCCCGCCGTTCCTGATCCTCCACGTTGCGGACCACCCCGAAACCAAGGCGCAGTCGCAACGGCTCGTCGAGGCGCTAAAGGTAACCGGCGTTTTGGCCGCGGCGTATCCTGCTGAGGGGAAGAATCACACCACCATCAACAATGACTTGGGGTTCCCTGACGACAGGCCGACCCAGGAGATGTTCAGCTTCTTGAATGGTGTGCTGAAGAAATGAGGTCTAGTAGCGCAGTTCCAGGCCGAAGGACAGGCCTTGAATTCACAAATCAGTTGTATTGTCCTGAAATGCAGGCCGGGGCGGACCGGCCACTTGCGTCCAATAGAGGAAGGAATAACCGGCGAGGACGCGGATATTGCTGGTGATGTTGTAGCCGAGGTTCAGCTCCAGCTCCGGCATGACAGCGAAGTCGCACGTGCGGTGCACGCCGATGTTGGTCACCTGGGCCAATAGACCGCCGGTGTTGACCACCGGGGCCGCGCTGGGAACGGTGACACGCGTTGAGCCGTCAATGGTCACTTCACGCCCTGTAGCGCCAAGGTCGATGCGCGCGACCGCTTCCAGCGACCACGGGCCACGACGCTTTTCGTAAGCCAGGCCGAGCACGGCGCCCAGAACGCCCGCGGACGTTTGAACCGTGCCGGGCGGGCTCGCGGTCAACAGCGGCGGCAAACGTGTTCCCTCGACCCACCAGTGCAGGTAGTCGACGCGCGCCCAAATCAGGCCGGCCGGCCTTTTGCTTTGCCAGGCAACCAGGTGGCTCCGACAATTGTCCACCGAACCCGACATCACCTTCATGACCATGGCTCTCATAGATCGTGCCGATACCAATGTGTCCCCGGCTCAGTGGCTGAGGCAGACCACAGCCGCTGTGCGAGTCTCGTTCACCTGGATGGGGGTCCGCAAAACGCTCACTCCCGAACAAAAGAACCAGGCGGCGGAATCTTTCGGCGCTGAAGGCGAGTTCCTCTCCGCCCGCAAGAGACTGCTCGACACCAAGCACGTCGCCTGCAAGGAAGTGACTGCCATCCGTGGCAAGGTCGTCGCCTATTGGAAGTCGTTGACTCTGCCTTTCCCCGAGTCTGGCATTCGTCTCATACGCCAGCACGAAATCGAAGGCTTCAACCAGCAGCTCACGGCTCTTCGCATCGAACTGGGTGACGCCGTGGTTCGCCTGGATGAACTCACTTCGAACTCAAGGCAACGGCTCAGCGTCGACTGGGAGCGTTGTACAATCCCAGCGACTATCCCTTGTCGCTACAGGGCCTGTTCAATGTCGAGTGGGATTTCCCCAATGTCGAGCCGCCCGACTACTTGCTCCATCTAAATCCGGCGATCTACGAACAGGAGCGGGCCCGAGTCGCGAATCGGTTTGAAGAAGCGGTGCAACTGGCCGAGCAAGCTTTCATCGCCGAATTCGCCAAAGTGATCCAACACTTGACCGAACGGCTGAGCAATACCGGCGATGGCGACCGCAAGATCTTTCGCGATACGGCGATCACCAACCTCACTGAGTTCTTCGAACGTTTCCGGCAGCTCAACGTCCGCTCGAATGTCGAGCGTGCCAGTCATGTCGAGCCCGATCCAGTGGGCCACTGGTGGGCGGATCTTGCACCGGTCGGCGGTCCCTTGCTGGGTCCGTTTGACCGGCGAAGCGAAGCCCTTCAGGCAGAATCCACATGGCTGGAAACCAACTGGCTTGCCAAAACCAAATGAGGAGAACAATGGCCGGACTCACGATCACGGAAAAAGAACATTGGAAAGAACGGATCGCTCGACGCATCGGCAAGAAGATCGAGGCCTTGTGTGTCCAAGATCCCAATTTCATGGAACGTATCCAGCGTCAAGCACACACGCGCGCGTTGGAGTCGTTGGGACTGGCCCAACTTCAGGCCGAACTCGACGCCATTGAAAAAGAGGAAGAAGCCCTGAAAAAGCGGAAAGAGCAGACCGAAAACGTTATGCTCGCCCGTGTGCAGGGCGTGCCGATCGAAGAAGTGGACCGCGGTTACCAGTGCTATGGCGGCCAGCATCCCGAGGTCACGAAGGCTTTGAAGCGCCGCCGGTCCGTGCACGAGGACGAACTCCTCGCTGAGCAAGCTGGCGTTGGGCAGCAAATACTTAAGCTTCGCAAGGATCGGGAGGAATTGCTCGATACCGTGTGGCTGGCGACTTCCGGCAAGCAGATTCGCGATTTATGGGTCAAGGTCAGCGAGCTGTTGGGCGAGGAGCCAAGCACGCTGCAACGTGACGCCCTGGCCATCGCACCGTCCGAGTAAACGCTTCGCAGACTTTGCAATTGAGCAAGGAGCCGACATGGGCCTGACCATTCACTACCAACTGAAAACCAGTCTTACCAAAGCGGCTGACATTCACAAGTTGGTCGCAGAGCTTCGGCAATTCGCTCAGGATTTGCCATTTCAGGAAGTCGAAGAATTGGTTGAATTTCGAGGCAAGGAGGCCTCGTTTGATGATTCGAGTCCCAATGATCCCCATCGCTGGCTCAAAGTCCAAGCCGGCCGCTATGTGGACGAGGGCGAATTCAGCTACCAAGTGGAGCCGACACACATCATCGCCTTCTCTGCCTACCCGGGAGAAGGCTGCGAGCAGGCCAACTTCGGCTTTTGCACCTATCCCGATTCCATCGCCATGCCCAGTACTCGGCGCCGCTTACCTACGAATCTCACGGGCTGGTCCTGGAGGTCCTTCTGCAAAACCCAATATGCCAGCTGCCCAGATTTCGGTGGCGTGGAGAACTTCTTGCGTTGCCATGTCACCGTTATCAAGCTCTTGGACTTTGCCGCCAAGTCCGGACTCATTCAAGTCGAGGTTCAGGACGAAGGCGACTACTGGCAGAAACGCGACTTGGCAGAGTTGGCGAGGGAGGTGTGTCAATGGAATGAAAACATCGCCGCTATGTCAGGCGTATTCAAAGACGCCGCCGAGGCGATGGGAGTCAAACTGGAAAGTGCTATCGCCGGCTTTGCCAACTTTGAACATCTGGAGGCCAAAGGACTGGAGCGACTCCGGCAAAAAGGCCTCATGCCCTGAAGGAGCCAAATGTCTCACGCGATCAATGTCACTAACGAGGAGTTCCACACGATATTGGCCGCCTTGCGTTTCTATCAACAAAACGGCCAAGGCGACCCGGCAAACCGTTCCGACGCCATCCACAATCTGGCGACAAATCTTGGTCAGGCAATCTCGCTGGATGACGCCGGCATCGATGAGCTGTGCGAGCAACTTAACACGCCCGTCGAGACCAAAACTGATTCTGACCCAGCCGATGATTTCCACAGCGTGCCGGCAGGAACTGAAACGAAAACCGCCATCGTCGTCTTCGTCCAGGGAGGCGTTGTCCAAGGTGTTCGCGCCAATGTTCCTGGCATAGCGTTGGAAGTTATTGACTTCGACAACCTTTGTGCTGAAGGAAAAAACCGTCACGAACTCGAAGCAATCGAGCGTTCGGCAAACGAATCACATCCGTTCGAGGTTGGTTAGATCACCGCCGATAATTCCAACCGATCGATCCGTTCCAAACTTTCCAGTCGGTAACTCCCGCCAAGCTCCTTTCTCTCTCTGTCCATCGCCCTTCGCGACATGATTCCAGACAGTCTCGGCGCAAGCCGGGAATATCCCTTTTTCTTGAAAGGATTGCCCGTGAACCAAGGCCAATTGTGTCGTGCTGTCGCCCGTGCCACCGGCGAATCGGTGGATTTCATCCGCCGCATGGGATTCGTCCTGGTGCCCGATCATTCGCCACCGCCGCCTCCACGCCACCGTCATCGGGCACGCCGCCGCTGGCAGCACCGGTTCAGAAAGCAAGTTGCGGAACCGGCGCTGGCCGCTTAGTCCAGATGACCCAATTCTTTGGGGCGGGGAGCAGCAAGTCTCTCCGTCCCTTCTTGCATTTCCACAGGGGAGAGCCAAGCATGTTTTCTCGTCTTCAGTCCTTTGTCCGTCGATTTCTGTTTCGAAAGCAGAGTTTGGAGCAAGTCAACGGACATGCCGCCGTCGTCGAACTGCAGCGTGACGAATTATTAAGCCTTCAATGGGTCCACGGTCCGATAACCGTGGTTATGAGGTGTAAATGGTAGTAAACCCCCCTCCCCTCAATTGCCCTTCAATGGGTCCACGGTCCGATAACCGTGGTTATGAGGATTACGGTGAACGTGATGTCGCCAACACCAGAGTTTTCAATGGGTCCACGGTCCGATAACCGTGGTTATGAGTTGGCATCATACAAACGTTTGCGCGCTCCGGGTTCCAGTTCAATGGGTCCACGGTCCGATAACCGTGGTTATGAGGTTCGGAATAATCACCTAATCATGTCCGAACCCTAGTTCAATGGGTCCACGGTCCGATAACCGTGGTTATGAGGCCAGCGATGCAGGACGCCGATCTCGAACAGCGTCGTTCAATGGGTCCACGGTCCGATAACCGTGGTTATGAGATAAAGAAAAAGAGTAAGATGAAAAACAACTTCATCTTCAATGGGTCCACGGTCCGATAACCGTGGTTATGAGTCTGACCGACTTCGTCACGGATCACACCGGAGGAGCCTTCAATGGGTCCACGGTCCGATAACCGTGGTTATGAGGTGAATGAGCACCGACGCCCTTGGCCCAGCCTTCATTTCAATGGGTCCACGGTCCGATAACCGTGGTTATGAGCGTCCGGTCAAGGCGACGGCCGATCTCATCGCCAATTCAATGGGTCCACGGTCCGATAACCGTGGTTATGAGGGCTTCGTCGTTGACTACT
>JAKEFD010000022.1 GCA_022616245.1 Gemmataceae bacterium | reverse complement strand
GTTCGCGGAATCTGCGTGTGCATTTCTGGTTGCGGGCCGCTAACCTTATGACATGCTCGTCATTCCCGAAAGCGAGATTCGCCGGCATGGTCCGGGCCGCGCGCTGGCCGTCTGTTGGCGGCAATGGCGCGCGGAGCGCCGGCTGACCCGGCGCGGCGTCCGTTTTCGCGACACCGACGCGGACGCGGTTGCCGCCGCCTACGCCGCGATGAGCGAACGGGAGTTCGACGCGATCAACGGCCGACAGGATTGGGCCAACTGGCGCACCATTCCGCGCGCGCTGTCGGGCCATGTGCCTGACCGGCCGCTGCGCGTGCTCGATCTGGGTTGCGGGGCCGGCAGCTCGACCCAAGTGCTCGCGTTCTATTGTCCGTCCGGCTCGCACGTGACGGGTTACGAAATTGCCGAACCGCTCTTGGCTTTCGCGCGGCGGCGCGACTATCGGCATCGTGACGGCAATCACGCACGCGTCGATTTCGTCTGTCAGGGCATTACAGAGACATTCCTTCAAGCCAACGGCCAGCCCGTTCCCGATGGCAGCGTCGATCTGGTCAACGCTTCGGGCGTCGTCGGCCATCACCTGACGCCGGCGACGTTTCCCGGTCTGCGCGCGGAGCTCGTGCGGTTGCTTGGGCCCGACGGCGTGGCGCTTTTGGATATTGGACCCACGCTGCGCGGCGAGGCCTTGCGTCCGCTCATGACGGAAGCCGGTTTCCACTATCTGGGACACCACAAGAGTTGGTTTGGGGATCCAACGGGTGAAATGGCGTTCTCGCGGATAAACGCCCAATCTTGAGGCAAATTCCATGGACTCAAGCGATCATCTCATCTGGAGTTGGCTGTATTTTGGCTCGTTGTGGCTAATCCGCATAGTGATGACTGTGATCGTGCCGATGCGGCGCTCGCCTGCCGCGGCCAAAGGCTGGCTGCTTTTGATTTTCTTTGAACCCTGGTTTGGCCTCGTCGCCTACCTCACCTTGGGCCGGCTGGGCATGCCCAGCTGGCGGCGCGAACAGTTGAGCGAGCTTCCCAAGGCCCTGGCGCCCGTGCTCAAGCGGCTGCGCGAACACCCGAACGTTTTTGAGCCGAAGCTAGACGACGATTGCACGCCCGCAGTCAGATTGGCGCGCAACCTCGGCCAGATGCCTATCCTCGGCGGCAATGACGCGGAGATTCTCGTTCAATACGACGCCATCATCGACCGGCTGATCGCCGACATTGACGCATCCGTCCATCACGTGCACCTCTTGTTCTACATCTTCGCGGACGACGCCACGGGAAGAAAGGTCGAGCAGGCGCTGGTGCGGGCCGTCGGCCGCGGCGTGCATTGCCGGGTCTTGATCGACGCACTGGGCTCGCGGCCGGCGTTCAAGAAGCTGACGCCGCGTCTTTTAGCCGCCGGCGTCCAGGTCCACGCGATGCTGCCCATCGGCTTGTTTCGCCGCAAGTCCGCGCGCATGGACTTGCGCAATCATCGCAAGATCGCGGTCATCGACGGCCGCGTCGGCTACACCGGCTCGCAAAACCTGGTCGACTCCACCTTCAAGCCCGGCATTGTCTACGAGGAATTGGTCGCGCGCGTCACCGGGCCCATTGTGCTTGAGCTTCAATACGTCTTCGTCGCCGATTGGTATCTGGAAACGGAGGAAGTGCTGAATACGGACGACATTTTCCCCAATCCGCTTCTGACGGGAACGACTCCGGCGCAAACCCTGCCGAGCGGCCCCGTTTTTCCCATGGAAAACAACCAGCGCCTCATCGTGGCGCTGGTGCACGGCGCCCGCCATCGCATTGTCATCACCACGCCTTACTTCATACCCGACGAGGCGCTGCTGCAAGCGCTGCAAACCGCGGTGGCGCGCGGCGTCGACGTGCGCCTTATCGTCTCCAAAAAACCGGACCAGCTCCTTGTCGGCCTGGCCCAGTGCTCCTACTACGACGACCTTTTGGATGCGGGCGTCGCCATCCATCAATACACCGAAAACTTCTTGCACGCTAAACACCTGTCCGTGGACGACGACATCGCCGTCGTCGGCTCCAGCAACATGGACATCCGCTCGTTTGCGCTCAATGACGAGATCATCCTGATTTTCTACGACAAGGCCGTCGCGCTTCGGCTGCGCCAGGAACAGGAACGCTATCTGAAGGGCTGCGACGTGCTCACGCTCGAGGATCGGGCCAAGTGCTCGTACGCGCGCCAGGCGGCGGAAAGCCTGGCACGGCTGTTCAGCCCGTTGCTCTAGGCCAGGGGGCGCTACTTTGATATACTTTGTAGAAACACGGAGAACTGCCATGACTACACAAATTGGCAAGTGGGGCAACAGTCTCGCTGTGCGCATCCCCGGAATCTATGCCAAGGAACTCGACCTGGAAGAAGGCGCGGAACTCGAGGTTTCCTGCGTTGACGGCGGTTTGTTGCTGCGACCGCGCAAACACCACTACAAGCTCGAAGAGTTGCTTGCGCAAATCAAACCGGAGAACATCCATGGCGAAACGGACTGGGGTCCGAGCGTTGGGCGGGAAGCATGGTGACACCGCATACACGCCCGATAGCGGCGACTTGATTTGGCTGTCCTTCTCGCCTCAAGCCGGGCGCGAACAGGCGGGCCGGCGTCCGGGTTTCGTGTTGTCGCCACGCTCGTATAACGCGAAGGTCGGCCTTTGTCTGGTGTGTCCGGTAACGCACCAGACCAAAGGATACGCCTTCGAAGTCGCGCTTCCCGATGGCCTGCCGGTGCAAGGCGTGGTGTTGGCCGATCACGTCAAGAGCGCCGATTGGCGCGAACGGAAGAGCGCGCACATTGCCGCCGCGCCGGCGGAAGTGCTGGAAGAGGTGCGCGCCAAGCTCAAGCCTCTTTTGGGGATTTAACAACCATGCACGACGCCTCCTTCGCCTTCCTCAAGAACCTCCTGGAAACCCCAAGCCCATCCGGCTTCGAACAGCGCATTCAAGAGGTGGTCCGCACCTGGGCCAAGCCGCTTGCCGACGAAGTGCGCACCGACCGGCACGGCAACGTCATCGCGGCCCTCAATCCCCAGGGGCAGCCGCGCATCATGCTCGCCGGGCACTGCGACCAGATCGCGCTCATGGTGCAGCACATCGACGACAACGGTTTCCTCTATGTGCAACCCATGGGCGGCTGGGACATGCAGATTCTTCTAGGCCAAAATCTAGTGGTCTGGACGCGCGCGGGCGGCATTTCCGGAGTGGTCTCGCGCAAGGCCCCGCACCTTTTGACCAATGAGGAAAAGAACAAGGTGCCGCAGTTTCAGGACATTTGGGTGGATATCGGCGCCAAGGACAAGAAAGAGGCGGAAGAGTTGGTGACGCCGGGCGATCCCTTGACAGTCGAGCTTTCGTGCAAAGAGCTGCGCAACGGCCTGTTCACGTCGCCGGGCCTCGACGACAAGGTCGGCGTTTGGGTGGTGATGGAAACGCTACGACTACTCAGGGGCAAATCGCATCAAAGCGGAGTATACTGTGTTTCGACGGTGCAAGAAGAAATCGGCCTGCGCGGCGCGACCACGAGCGCCTACGGCATTCATCCCACCGTGGGCATCGCGGTTGACGTCACGCACGCCACCGACACGCCCGGCAACGAGAAAAAGCAGCTCGGCGACACAAAGCTCGGCGCCGGCCCGGTCGTTTTCCGTGGCCCGAACATCAATCCGCGCGTCCACGACCGATTGGTTGACGCGGCCAAGAAAAGCGAGATCGGTTATCAGCCACGCGGCGTACCCAAAGCGACGGGCACCGACGCCAACGCCATTCAGCTCGCACGCGACGGCGTTGCCGCGGGGCTTTTGGGCATCCCCAACCGCTACATGCACAGCCCGGTGGAAGTGGTCAGCCTGGAAGACCTGGACCGCGCGGCCCGGCTGCTGGCTGAGTTTTGCTTGAGCGTGACCGCGGAGATGGACTGGGTGCCTTGAGCGACGTCCAAGTTCAGGCAGACTCCGAGCGATGGATTCCTTCCGTCTTCCAATGGAACGTTCCGGCAGAAAGTGAATTCTGTGCCTGGTCGACGGATTTGGCAAACGCCGTTGCTTCCGTAAGCTGCAATTCTCGCAAACGAGATTGCGCTTCCAAAAACAAGGAAGAAGAGGCGACGGTTCTCCTTTCTTCCTCGCTCTGCGCCAATTGGGAAAACAGGCCGTGATCGGGGCTAAACAGTTTTTCGCACAAACCAATTGCTGTCGTCTCGCATTGCAACACTTGTCGGATGTTGTGCTTGATCTGTTCGAAATCGCGCATGGGTCATCTTCTTTCAAATGAAGCGAACTTCCACGTTTCGCTGAATCTCGAGATAAATAGTCTCCTGGCTTGCTTGAATCTTGAAAGTCCGAAGGACCTGCTCAAGTTCGTCAATTCTAGATTCGTCGAGCGACACCGAGTAGGCCTTGCTTTCATCCAGGGCTTGAGAACCGTCCGCCATTCGGTAGATTCCCTTGACATAGCCCAAAAACGTCCAGCCCACGAAGCGAACGAACAACTCCATCTCCGCTTCATTCGTTTCCTTGTCCAGAATCCGGCCCGCATTGTCACGAAGCGGGAGGTAAAAGACCGCTTTTACCCTTGCCATATTCTACTCCAATCTTCCGAATGGTTTGAAGTCATTCCTAGGAGATCGGCTTACGCATTCTCCGTATCCTCATCCTTGTGCACGTCCGCCAGCCCGTACTGCGTCAGCTTCTTTCGCACCGTCGCCCGGTTGAGGCCCAGCCACTGCGCCGCCACCCAGCGGTTGCCTTGCAGCTTGCGCATCAGCTCTTCCAGAAGTGGCGGTTCGATCATGCGCAAAAGCTCCTCGTAAAGGTCTTTGGGCGGCTCCGCGCCGGCATTCTTGATGCGATCGGCAAGCCAGCCAATAACGGCGATTGCGAGTTGCTCCTTGGGTCCAAGACCGCCGAGGCCCGCAGACACCGGAAAATGCTCCGGCAACAGGGGTCCGCCGCGGGCCACGATCGCGGCGTGCTCCAGGGCATTGCGCAGCTCGCGGACGTTGCCCAACCAGGTTTGGTTTTGCAAGTACTGCACCGTGGCCGGCGCTAGCGGCAGCGCCATCGGTTCAATACGCCGCAGGAAATGCTCGGCCAGCGGAAGAATGTCCTCACGCCGTTCGCGCAAGGGCGGCAGATGAACCTGAAACACATTGAGCCGAAAGAACAGATCGTGGCGAAAACTTCCCTCGGCAATTTTCTTCTCCAGATGCTGGTGCGTGGCGGCCAAGACACGCACGTTTAAGGGCTGCGATTGGCTGCTGCCCACCGGCATGATCTCATTGTGCTCCAAGACGCGCAGCAGCTTCACTTGCACGGCGAGCGGGATGTCGGCGACCTCGTCGAAAAAAATAGTGCCGCCGTCGGCCAACGCGAGCAAGCCGGGCCGCGGCTGGGCTGCGCCGGTGAATGCGCCTTTGACGTGGCCGAACAATTCGCTCTCCACCAGGCTCGGATTGAGGGCGGCGACGTTAACGGGCAGGAAAGGCCTATCGCGGCGTGTGCTGTAGCGATGGATGGCGCGAGCGACGAGTTCCTTGCCGGCGCCGCTTTCGCCGGTGATGAGCACGCACGAATCGCGCGGCGCGACGAGCGCGATCCGCTTGAAGACGTTGTGCATCGCCGGACTGGCGCCGACGATGTCCTCCGGCGTTTCCAGCGACTCCTCCGCGGTTTCGGCAGGCAACTTGTTCTGCATAGCCCGCCGCGCCAACGCCCGCTTGACCGTTTCCAGCGCCTGATCCAAATCGAAAGGCTTGGCTAGATAATCGAAAGCGCCTTGCTCGACCGCGCGCACCGCCGTCTGCAGGTTGCCGAAGGCGGTGGCCACGATCGTGGGCGCGTCGCCGGTGATCTCACGCAAGCGGCCCAGCGCGGACAGGCCGTCCATGCCCGGCAAGCGCACGTCAAGGATGATTGCCTCCGGGTGCTGCTTTTCGGCCAATGCGAAGGCTTCCTCCGCTGATGCCGCGACCGCCACCTTGTGTCCTTCGGCCTTGAGCGCGCGCTCCAAAGCCCAGCACACGGCCTGCTCGTCATCGACAACGAGAATCTGACTCAAGGTACCTCCTTCGTAGGATAGGATTCCGTTCCTGTCCCATCGTCGGTTCTGGTCCGACCAGACGGACAGGAGCGGAATCCTATCCTACGGGCAGTTCGAAACGAAAACACGTCGCGCCGTTACTTCGAAACCAGCGCAGCGCGCCGCCATGAGCTTCAGCGACTTGCCGCGCGACCGCCAATCCCAAACCGACGCCCTCGGGTTTGGTGGTGACGAACGGCTCGAACAATCGACCTGCAACCTCCGGCAACGGTCCCGGTCCGGAATCGATGACTTCGACAAACGCCGTCCCGTTTTCAGTGCCGGCTTCGACCTCCACGGTACCGCCCTGTCCCGCCGCTTCCAAAGCATTGCCCAACAAATTGACGAAAACGTGGCCGAGTTGGCCTGCATCCGCCAGCACTTGTATGGGCTGTTCGGGGTTGGATTTCCTGCGCAGCTCGATGCCGGCGTGTTTTGCCTGCGGCCCCAAGAGCGCGAGCGCCTCGCGCAGCACGAATTGCAAATCACAGGGTTGCTTTTGCAACTGGACCGCTTTACCCAGGTCAAGAAATCGCTTCAGGTGCATCTCAATGAGGGTCAGCTGCCGTAACGCCACGTTGAGCGATTCGCCGTTTGCGTCGTCTGAGTTTTCCTTTGCGTGCAACTGCACTGCCAGCTTGGCGCCCGTGACGCCGTTGCGCAGTTGGTGAGCCAGACCGCCGCTGACCTGGCCCAAAAGCCGCAGCCGTTCGGTCCTGCTCATGGTCTCGCGGTACTGGGCAAGCTTTTGGGCCATGTCGTTGACGGAACCGGCCAGGTCGCGCAGCTCGTCTTGACGTTTTGGCAGCGGCATCGGGCTAAAGTCCCCGTCCGCGATCAAGCGCGTGCGCCGCTCCAGTTCCTGGATGCGGCGCGTGAGCCGCTGCGTGACCGCGATAGTCAGTACGATGGAGACCGCGCCGCCGAGCACGCCAAGGAACAATGCGGGCCAAACCGATTGCCACAGCGCGTCGCGCCAGAGCGCTTCGGCATAGAGGAGAAAGACCGTGAGATTGGCCCCAACCTCGCTGCCCAGCGGCACGCCTCGGCAGAAATAGGACTTGCCGTCCACCTCCACCAATTCGCCCAAGGGATGCACCGATGCGTTGCTCAAAGCAGGCAACGTCGCTGGCAGGGACGGCAGTGTCGTCAGCGGCTGTCCTTCCTTGTCGCGCAGCGGCCGGCGATGCGCGTCGCACAGCACAAACTCCGCGCCGGACAGTCCTTTCATGAGATTCAAGGTTTGCACGTTGCGCGGAAAAGTCGCCGAGCGGACGGTCTGGGCGACGGCGTCCATCTGCGTCTCGATTTGCCGCCGCGCCCGCCCCGCCGACGACAGCGCGCTCCACACGCTCATGCCGACCACGCCGGCCATCAAGGCGACGAGCGGCAGGAGTAGCTGGTAGCGGATGCTGAGACGCATGATGCCTTCACGATAATACAATTACGAAGCGGTGAAAAGGGAACGCGCAATCAGGCGCCTTTGGATTCTTACTCCTATGTGGGAAAAATTCCTGCCGACGAGTCTGCAACTCCAAACCGCAGCTGAAGTGTTGTCCGCAGTTTTCGTGTTTCTTGCCGGCTGGATCATACTTGCGAATTGGGCATGTGTCTTTTTGTCCTACTTTGGAAAGAAGCACTACTCGACCATACCGCTTATTGGCGGGATTTTCGGGTGCATCGGATGTCTTTTATCTCCTTTCGAGACGCTCAACGAGTTTTGGTGGGTGCCGTTGGTGGCAGATATCGCGACAATTCCGCTGCTAATTTGCACCTTGGTCTTTTTGCTGACTTATTGGCTGCGAAATAGGTGACCTCGAGTCAACTTTCAGAACCCAAGAAGCGTCAAATCCCTGTCCGGGCTGTGAGGAGCAAATCGTGCCTACGCAGATGATTACCATTGCTAAGCTCGGTGGAGAGGCCGGACTTCGTGTCAAAGAGCTTTTTCGTCAATTGAACGAAACCCAATCCGACATTGAAGAACTGGTTGATCGCTTTTGTTTGGAATTGCGCGCGAATGCCGCCATTCCGCCGGTCATCCATTTCTGCCAATGGATCGACCCGTGGCTTGTCCCGCCGAATTTCATGCCAACTGAACCAGTCACCGGGAAACGTTTTGAGGCTTGCTATTGTAGTCCAAGCGAGGCTAGAAACTGCGCCGCCAACCTCTTAACCCTGAAGGAGCCCTTTCAGGAACACGAATGGTTGATTGCGCGCCTTAATGAAACTGTGGACTCGTGGCACAACCTTGTACCCGATGCCGTAATTGTTATCGTTCGAGAGGTGTTTGGTCCCTCACCGACGGACGAGGAGGTTCTCTCTTCATTAGCGACGGTACCGGAGTGGCTGTCGAGACTGCAAATCTAGCTGCCCGATTTAATGCAGCTCCCTCCGCGACTTCTCCGCCAACCGGTGCACGCAAAACAACGATATCGCCGAGAACAGGACAATGTACGCCGACAGCGACCGATAGTGACGCGCGGAAGTGCTTTGCGCGTTCGTCTAGAGAAACTCAACGTGATTCTGCATATCGGCCCGGTCCAAAACCCCGTGCACGAGCAGTAGCGCTTGAATCAATTGACCGACGCCGTGTTTTTGCTCCGGGGACCAAGCAATGCCTTCGTGTTGAACACCGGATTGATGCAAAGCCAAGAAGTCAGTATCGAAAGTCACCAAGACGCGTTGTTCCGCCTTCGCGAAGGCAAGTTGATCGGCATCGGTCAAGCCGCAACGGCCTGCCTCTTGGCAGGTGAGCACGTCGATTGCGTGTCTCCGAAGGCCTTGACTCACTGAGGCTGGGATGTGCTGATCCATGTAGAACCGTAGCGGCTCTGCCAACATGTCCTCCTATTGTTGGTGGTCAATCGGCTTTCGACGCCGCAATTCGGTGGGAATCTTCGAAGAATTGTCTGCCTCAGCCCGTGTTGCTGCCTCCTCAGCCTGTCGCCAATCATCTTCGATTTCCTGACGATTGTCAAAGTAGTAGGTCAGTGCCGCGTAAACGTCGGCCAACGTGATGCCGGGAAACATTTCAACAATTTCATCCGGACAATAACCGCGTTTCTCATGCCAAACCACGATATCGCTGACACGGATGCGGTGTCCAGCAATGCGTGCTCTACCCCCGCACACGCCCGGCGTTTTTTCGATATGCTGCAGCGACGCGCTTGCCATGCCATTCTCCGCTTGAATTGTGCGCGCGATATCCACGTGAATTTCAAATCACCCAATCCATTCTAAATGAGTGTGCAAGAAGCCGCTACATCAACCCGACGCGTGAGCGAGGGTTTCGCGTGTTGCCCTCGCTCACGCGTCGGGTTAGTGCAGCAGAATTGCGCACGGCGATATAGCGGAAGCGATGAGATATTCCAAGCCGGCAAGTGCAGAGCCGTCAATGTAACTCCTTCCGCGACGTCTCCGCCAGCCGCTGCACGCAAAACAGCGATATCGCCGAAATGAGGACAATGTACGCCGCCAACGGCCAATACTGACCGGGAAACTCGCGAATGAGGACCGCGGCGATGAGCGGCGCCAGGCCCCCTGCAAGCGGCACGGCCAATTGATAGCCGATGGACGCCCCGGTGCAGCGCAGCCGCGTGCTGAATAGCTCGGGGATTAGCGCCGCTTGCACGCTGTATAGAAGCGCATGCACGCCGCCCAGGCCGACGACGACCGCAACCACGATCCAACCTGTTTCTCTCGTGTTCATGAGATAGTAGAACGGCAACGCGAAGAGAATGAGCGACCAGCAACCGGCCATGTAGGCGCCGCGCCGCGACCAGCGATCGCTGAGGAGCCCGAAAAGCGGAATCGTGAAAAACTCGACCGCGGCCGCCACGTTGACCGCGAGCAACAGGACGCCTGACTCCACGTGCAACACGTCGCGCCCATAGGCGATCGCCGACGCCGTGAACAGGTAGAACACGGCATTCTCGGCGACGCGCGTGCCGGCGATGAGCAAGATCTCGCGCCAGTGATGCCGCAGCGTCTCGCGCACCGGCGCTTCGGCAACCTTGTTCTCCTTTTGCAAAGCAGCGAAAAGCGGCGTTTCCATAATCCGGATACGGATCAAGAGGCCGACCGCGATCAAGATGCCGCTCAGGTAAAACGGCACGCGCCAGCCCCAAGCCAGGAACTGGTCGGCGTCGAGCGCGCCTTGATAAATCGCCATTACACCGGTGGAGGCCAGCAAACCAAGCGGCACGCCCGCCTGCGGCCAACTCGCGTAAAAGCCGCGCCGGCCCTTGTGCCCATACTCCAGGGCTAACAGCACCGCCCCGCCCCATTCGCCGCCGACGCCCAGCCCTTGCAGGAAACGCAGCGCCGTCAGCAGCACCGGCGCGGCCAGGCCGATCTCGTCATAGGTTGGCAGAAAACCAATGAAGAGCGTGCTGAAGCCCATGAGCAAGAGCGTCGATACCAGCGCGGACTTGCGGCCAATGCGATCGCCCATGTAGCCAAAAACGACGCCGCCCAATGGCCGGGCCAGGAAGCCGACGGTGAAAGTGCTGAACGCCAGGATTTGCCCCGTGAAAGCGTCCGCTTGCGGAAAGAACAGCCGCGGAAACACAAGCGCCGCCGCCGTGCCGTACAGGAAGAAATCGTACCACTCGATGGTCGTGCCGATGGTGCTGGCGACGACCGCCTCGATGACTTGCCGGCGGGACACGGTGACAGGAGCCTGAGCCATGTCGAATGCTGTTGGTTCGAAAGTTTAGAAAGGAGTATTATGCAGTTCGTCGACCCTGTGGGAAACAAGATCTATGTCGATGCCCTGGTCTTCACGCACGGAGACGCTTGGCGGCGGGCACATCCTCAAGGTTGCCATCGACCAGGAAAATGCGCCGCTGACTTACGCAGATGTTCTGCTTTTGTGGAAGGGCGATGCCGCCTTCCGGTCTTTTCACAGCGGACTTCTCGAAGAAGCGCCTTTCACGACATACCGCTGGGAGACGCCGCCGGTGACGAGAGCGACGCAGGATCAGCCCTTCGAATTCGTCTTGCTGGATAGCCCCGGGCTAGCGCCAACGCCGGACCGCGCCGCGTTCGCAACGCATTTTGAAACCGCGGTCGATGGCATCTGCGTATTTCCCAACCTCGGCAACGACGCTATCCTCGTCGTGCCAAGTCCTCTGGGGCCCGACGAAGCGTACTGCCACCTTGCGGTATTCGTGCGGGAAGCGCCCTTTTCCCAAAGACACGCGCTCTGGCAGGCCGTCGCGGAGGCGATGCAAGAGCGGCTCGGCACCAAACCTGTTTGGCTCAGCACCGCAGGCGCCGGCGTCTCTTGGCTGCACGTGCGGCTGGATTCACGGCCGAAGTACTATGGCTACGCGCCCTACAGAGAGCAACCGAAGTAATGCAAACTCGCAGGCGCGAACTTAGTGTGTATGGATTCGTTCGGCCTTTTCACCGCATGGCCTGCATATAGGCCTTTAAATCGAGCTGGATCCTGTCGTAGCGCTCCTTCCAGTCGCGCCGCGACATGCCCAGGAGATTGCGGGCCCGGAGCGTCAGGGTGATGGTGAGCTGGTTGGGCTGTTGCGGGTCGGCGCGGTCAATGCGCAGCTCCATATTGATCAATTTGTTGGAGGGCGCCGCCTGGACCTTTCGCTCGTTCAGTGACCAGCCGCCGCCGTTGCGCGACCACGGCTGAACTTGCTGCTCGGCGTCCAGCCGCACCCGGATGACGCCTGCTTCGCCCTCAACCATTTGACCGCCCAGGTCCTGCACAAACCCGCGCAGCTTGAGAAGCGCCATACTTTCGGGCATGCGCACGTCCAACGTGTAGACACTGGCGTTGGGATCGACCACAGCTTTCGGCGCCGGCCGCGGCGGTTCGAGGACAGGAGCGCTCGACCCTTCTACCTGCTTTGGGCCCGTCCCTCCTGGATGGTTTGAATGGGAGCTTGCGACCGGCTTGTACGGAATGACGATCTTCTTGCCGAGCGCCCTTTCGTACATTTGCAACAGCTCGGCCGCACTCTGCGGGCGCTGTTCGCGGTGCTTGGCCAGGCACTTTTGCACGACCGTCTCAATGAGCGGCGGGACGTTGGCGCCCCGCTGCGCAAGCGTCGGCGGCGTCTCTTTCTTGTGGGCCGCCAACAGGGCCGCCATGGTCGGCTGCTCAAACGGCGGCCGTCCAGTGATCATCTCATACATCATGACGCCGACGCTGTATAGGTCGGAGCGGAGGTCCACGTCCTCGGCGCGAATCTGTTCGGGCGACATGTATCCCGGAGAACCCGAGATGAACTCGCTCGAATTGAGCATGTCGAGCGCTGTCAGCGACAGTGTGGCCGGCACCTTGGCCAGCCCGAAGTCCATGAGCTTGATGCTCTCGCACGAGGTGTCCGGGTGGACGATCATGATGTTCGCCGGCTTGAGGTCGCAATGGACGATGCCGCGCTCGTGAACCACTTGCAGCACCTCGCACAGCTGGGCGAGTATCTTGCCGACGCGTTCCGGCGTGAACCGGCGTCTTTGCTGTTGGAGGAAATCCAGCGCTGCGCCGCGCACATACTCCATGACCAGGAACATGCCGCCCGGATCGAGCGAGGCGCCGTAGTACTCGGCAAGGTAGGGGTGCTGGAGCCGGCTGAGGACTTGGATCTCCCTGCGAAACCGCTCGCGCAACGTGGCTTTCGCGGCGAATTCCTCTTTCAGGACTTTGACGACGACCTCCCGGTCCTGGCCGGCCGCGCGGGCGATGTAGATGAGGCCGATGCCGCCCTTGCAAAGAAGGCGTTCGACGCGATAGCGCTGCAGAAAAGTGCGGCCGATCATTGCCGTCTTCCAGGATTCTGTAGGACGGATTTGCAAATCCGTCCCACGGGACACCGATGTCAATGTTGCGGGAATCGCCGCTCAACTCTAGGCCACGGTTGGCGTTTTGGCCAATCGGTTGCGTGGAAGTGAGATTGAAGCACTCCCAAACCGGAGTTCGTTTCAAATTGAGAAAAGTGAAACGTGCGTTGGAAAATCTCATAGCGTTTTGCCGTAATTGTTTACGTAGGAGCAACTGGGAACGAGAAGACGGAAAACGGATCTAGCTAGTATGTGAACCTATGGACACCGAGGCGATTCGTGTCGAGTTTCTTTGGCCGCTTAGGCCACGCTTGGGGATTCTAGTTTAGGGACGATCGCGCCTGGCCCCGCTCAAAGAGAGTTCGGGATCAGTGGGCGGACCGCCTCTACGAGGGACGCTCAATCCGAAAGGGGAATAGCATGGCCAAGGTGTATGGGATCACGATCGACGGCAACACACCTGTGAAAGACACGAAAGCAGGGTCCACACGCATCGATCCGAAACTCTACGAGGAAGAGGTCACGGCCCAGTTGCATGTGATTTTCCGGAACCAGGTTGGCCGGCTCGTCCTCCACTACATCAAAACCAACGATGATGACCTCAAGATCGTCCCGTACAGCGATCGGGATTCCATCCAGGCCGGTCATTGCAACGACTTTGTTCGCGCCGAGAACCCTCAACACGCCAGAAAGAAAGATGAAGTGATTCCTATCCCTGGGAGCAGCAGGTCCGTGAAGGGGACCGGCAAGGGCAGTAACGCGACAGTGCACTTCACGCCCGACGGCTTGCGGAAGAGCCGTTGCCAGACGAAACACAAAGTCCACCCCGACGACATACTCGTCCACGAACTGGTTCACGGCCTCCGCATGATGGACGGCCGGCTCACCAAAGCCGCAACGACGGGGAAGCTCGAGGACTACGATGACGAGGAGGAGTACCTGGCCATCGTCGTCGCCAACATTTACCTCTCTGCCAAGTTAGGCTCACAAGCGAACAATCGGCTCCGCGCCGACCATCACGGGTTCGACCCGCTGCTGCCACCTTTCAACACCTCGGCGGGGTTCCTGAGCGAGCCCGAGAACGTTGCGATGCTGGCGAAGTTTTATGTGGGGGAGTACGATCTTTTGCAAGGCCTCGGTGACATTGACGTCCCTTTCAACCCAGTTCGCGAACTCATTCAAAACGGAGCGAAGTACAAGCAAACATCCATCTCTCCCAGACGCAGGGACTAGACAACGCACATCCAGTTCGCCGCACAGAAAGTGGACCCCTGCCCGGAGGCACGCTTCGATGACAACAAGGACAGGGTGTTCGGCGGCGAGTCCCGAGTCCCGAACGGCCACTTCACTCGACGCGTGCGGCGTCGTACTCTAACTCCCTCCCGGCCGGGTTGACAGGCGGAAGATCGCCGCTGCCCGGATTCCAAACCTATCGACAAAGGATCGCCCACATGAGCGCCCCGTCCCCGGCTCGGATCATGGAAGTCGGCTTGGCCTTCTGGCCGGCCAAGGTACTGCTTTCGGCCATTGAGCTGGGGCTCTTCACGAAACTGGGCGCCGATGCGATGACTGGCCGCGACCTGCGCGCGGCCCTCGAGCTGCATCCGCGGGCCGAGCCCGATTTCTTCGACGCTCTGGTGGCGCTGCGCTTTCTCGAACGGGAAGGCGCCGGGCCGCAGGCGCGCTATCGCAATACGGCTGAGACCGCTCTGTTCCTGGACCGGCGCAGCCCCCAATTCATGGGTGGCTTCCTCGAGATGGCCAATGCCCGCTTGTATCAGTTCTGGGGCGACCTGACCGAGGCCCTCCGGACGGGCAGCCCGCAGAACGAGATCAAGCACACCGGCAAGCCCATGTTCGCCGAATTGTACAGTCGGCCCGAACGACTTGAACAATTCATGGACGCCATGAGCGGAATCTCCGCCGGCAACTTCCGAGCTTTTGCCGAGAAGTTCGACTTCTCACCATACCGCACACTGTGCGACGTGGGCGGCGCCACCGGCCAGCTGGCCGTGTTTGTGGCCGAACGGCACCCCCACATGCGGTGCATCTCGGCGGACCTTCCCGAAGTCAGCAGGATTGCCGAACGGCGACTCGCGGCCGCCGGGCTGGCAGATCGGGTGTCCGCCCAGACGCTCGACTTCTTCGGGGAGCCGCTGCCCAAGGCCGACGTGATCACGATGGGCATGATCCTCCACGACTGGAACCTGGAGAAGAAGATGCACCTCGTCCGAGCGGCCTACGAGGCCCTGCCGCCGGACGGGGCGTTCGTGGTCGTCGAGAACCTGATTGACGACGCGCGTCGGAAGAACGCCTTCGGCTTGATGATGTCGCTCAACATGCTGATCGAGTTCGGGGACGCCTTCGACTTCACCGCCGCCGACTTCTTCGGCTGGTGCCGGGAGGCGGGGTTCCGTCGGACCGAGGTGATCCCGTTGGGCGGTCCGGCGAGCGCGGGAGTGGCCTACAAGTGACTATCCGGACCGGCTGCATATTGTAAAGACGGCGGCCCGGAGACTGTCCATGCTCGACACGTTCAAGAAACTGACCGCCAACCAATTCGAGGCAGCGCTGTGTACTTTGAATGTGTGCATCGATAAGTGTCCCGAAACCGCGTGGCACGAACGCGTCGCGAATCTCAAGTTCTGTCAGGTTGTGTTTCACACGTTGTTTTACACGGATTACTATCTCGGACAAAACAAGGAGGCCTTTCGCCGGCAGCCGTTCCATCAGGACAACCAGCAGTTCTTTCGCGACTACGAGGAACTTGAGGACCGCGCGCCGGTGCTGCTTTACGACAAGCCATCCATCAAGAAATACCTGCATCACTGCCGGACGAAAGCGGCGGAGGTGATCGCTGCGGAAACAACTCAGTCACTGAGTGATCCGTGCGGATTCGAACGACGATCGATTTCGCGCGCTGAGCTTCATATCTACAACATGCGCCACATTCAGCACCACGCCGCGCAGCTCAGCCTGCGGCTAAGACTTGACAGGCAAACGGACATACCGTGGGTTGGTTCCGGCTGGCGCGAGATATGAACGCTCTCGGAACGCTATTCGAGGACAACATAAACAAAGAGGGAGCCCATGCAAGCATTGCGAAAAATCGCATTAGCTTATCCGGAAGCCGAAGAAGGCATTGCTTGCAAAGGCACTGCTCTGGAATGCGCCACCTTCAAGGCGCGGAACAAAACTTTCTTGTTCCTGGGCGCCGCCGATTTAAGGGTCAAGCTTAGCGAATCGCTGTCAGAAGCGGTCAAGCTCCAAGCCAAGGAGCCCAACCGTTACAAGGTCGGGGCGCATGGGTGGGTCGCTGTCGTCTTCGGAAGCGACAAATCCACACCGATTGACGTATTGGAGCGGTGGATCGACGAGAGCTATCGGTTGCTTGTGCCGAAGCAACTGGTGGCCCTGCTGCCCCAGTGCGGTCCTCTCTCTGGGGGAAAGGAGCACCATGGCGTCCGCCCCCGGGGAGAGGTGCAGATTGCGGGCTCATCGAAGACCGCGAAGAAAAAGACGCCGAAGAAGAAATCCGGGGCCCGCTGATCACTTCTTTTGCTTCTCCTTGAGCACCTCTTCCGCGACAATCTTCCCGTCGGGCGCTAGCGTGAGTTCCACCATCCTGTTGTCGGCTGTCTGGAGGACCACCTCATATCCTTCGAGTTTCTCTTGTTTGCCCTTTACCTCCGTGATCTCCATTATCTCCTTGAGGGTGGCCTTGGGGAATTTCGATTCCACCGCCTTGGCAACGGCTTTGGGAAGGTCCTTGGCCTTGATCTCTTTCTCGTAGTTGATGAATGTGCCGTCCTCCCTGATGTCCGCCTCATGCTTCTGGCCTTTCACTTTGAATTCAATGTCGTAGAAGTCTTTGCCGTCCATAGTCTCTTTGGTCCACTTGTGGATTTCGGGCTTGGGGAAGCGGGCCTTCAAAGCGTCCATGACCTTCGCCGGAATCTTGTCCAGATCGAGCTTTCCTTTCTCCTGGGCATGCGCGACGGACATTGCCAGGATCAACCCGGCCAGCACGCCAGTCGCCACTCCGCCCGCCATTAATCTCAGACGACGTACGAACATGGGAACCTCCACGGCTGTCATAAAACGATGCCGCGGCAACCAGCCCGACGTCCGGGCTCGCACTGTCGCCGCGGCCAGCGACAATTGTACGCGGACAACTTGACGCGGCGCTGAACTCTGGCCCCACCCCGCATTACTTGATCGGCGAATAATCGGTCGGATTCATGTACACCGACTCGGCCTTGGTCACCAGTTTGCCGTTCTTTTCGGTTTCGGCTTTGACCTTTTTCCATTCCGGGTCGCTGCCGAAGTCTTTCCAACTTTTCTTGGCGGCCGCTTCGCTCGGATATGCGAGGATATAGATCAGTTTCTCCTGGGCTTGCTTGGCGTCGATGGGGCTCCAATAGCCGATGAGCGTCATGCCGTGTTTCTCGAAAAGCTTGTTGGTGTGGTTGCGGAAGCGGGCGTGCAGGGCGTCCATCTTGCCCGGCTCGGCGTAGTAAACCCGCATCTCGAAGACGCGCGTGTCGGTTTTCTTGCCGCCGTGGACGGTTGGGAGGTTTTGGCCGAGCACAAATGCCAGCGCGACGCCGAGGACGATAAGCAGAATGCGTTTCATGGTGGGTCTCCTGTGCATGGTGGCGGAAATCGCCCGAATTCCACGTGGTCGAAATGCGGTCGATGAATCCGCATAACATCGTTGGTTCAAGCGCCGACTCGTTCGGGCTCGGTATACTGGCTCAAAAGCAAGCGCACTGCCGCCAGCGCTTCTTCATCCTCCAAGTCCCAAACCCCGCCTGGGTCCATGCGTCCGGCGGTCATGGCCACATTCGCCATAGTTTGTCCAAGCCGCCAATTGGGCCGGACGCGCCCCAGCTCCGCCAAGGCGGCCAACAAGTCCGCTCTCGTCTGTTCATTGGTTGTCATAGTTTTTCTCCAACTGTGGGCAGCTAGCCGACCGCACTTTTTAGCGTTCCAGTCACTTCAACGGGGACCAAGGCACCAGGGACATACTTGGCCGCGCGCGTGGCCCGTGTCACGCCGTCGAAGATCACAAGTTCGCCGTCGCTGCCGCGCTTGACCTCAACGGGCGGCATTCCTGCCAAAGAGGCACCGTGACGCGCTATTTGTCGATGCAGTTTCATGGGATCTGCGCCATCGCGTCGTGAACTGGGCAAATGAAGCGTCGCTGGATCAACTTGAAGGAATTCGCGCGCCGCCATATTGCGAGTTTACTCGATGGTCGGCAACGTTACCAGTGCGGAGGGTGCATGGCGGATCAAAGAATTGCTACTCTGGGCCTTGTTTCGCCGGTGGCCGGCCGAACGTCAAGTTTTTGCTTGCCCCTTCCAGACAAGCGCGGCTAGGATAAACACACCCGCCTAAACTGCATTCCGCCTGATCGCTTCGAAAGGCCGCCATGCGAATTCCTATGCTTTGCCTACTAATTCTTGGTTCTTCAGTCATACCGTGTTGGGCAGCCGACCCTATTTCGAGCGGTCAATTCGCCAAGCTGCATTCCTTGATCAAGCCTGCGGCCGGTGAGAACAAATGGGCTGAGATACCGTGGTTGACGAGTTTGTGGGAGGCGCGTAAGAAAGCCGCCGCCGAGGGCAAGCCGATTTTGCTCTGGGAGATGGACGGTCATCCTTTGGGTTGTGTCTGAAACAACGGCGTGGTGGGCCGTGTGCTCACCTTTGCCGATCCGGAGGTAATCGCGCTGGCGCAGAAGGAATTCGTGGCGGTGGCGGCGGACGATTGGTATCAGCGCCGCCGTCAGGACGAAGAAGGCAAGTTCTTCCTGCATGTGTCGAACCAGGGCCCACGCAAGAACGCCGGCTCCAGCACGCGCCAGGGCATCTACATCTTCACGGCGTCGGGGAAGCTTTTGACCTTCCGTAACCACCGCGATCCCGAGGTGATGAAATCGGAACTGCGCAAGGGACTCAAGGCGTTCCAGGCGCTTCCAAACTCGGAGCGTGCGCCGGCAGCGGTCAAGGTCGCAGACGCTCCACAAGCCGACCCGGCGTATCACCGCCCGCCGCCCAAGGGAGGTTTGATTCTCAACGTCTACACGCGCATTCTCGATAAAAAGGAAGACGGCGACTTTTGCCACGGCAAATGCGAGTTTACCGGAGGCGACCGCGCTGCCCAGGATCATTTGTGGCTCACGCCAGCCGAATGGCAGTCGCTCGTGCCGGCCAATCCCAAAAAGGGCGAGCGCCGGCCCATGCCCGAGCGCTTGCTCTATCGGCTGGCCCGGTTCCACCTGATGGACAACACGCGCGGCGAGCCGCCGCACTGGTCGCGCCAGGAAATCCGCTCGGCGAAACTGGATCTTATCGTCGAGGAATCCAGTGAAAACGGCGTGACACTGCGTTTGGAAGGCGCTATCGTGTTGGCGACGGACGCGAACACCGAAAAGGCGCAACGCGGCTTCGATTTGGCGCTACGCGGCATGTTGCATTACGACGCGGCGAAAAAAGTCATCGACCGCTTCGACGTGGTGGCAGTCGGCGACCACTGGGGCAGCGGCACGTTCACGCGCAAGTCCCGGCCGGGCCGCGCGCCGTTGGGAATCGCCATGGAATTGTCGCGCGGCGATCGGCCCGCCGACCTGGTGCCGCCGCAAGCCGCGCGCTCCTGGCAAGCGTACTTGCAAGCAGAGAGATAACGCGGTTAGGCCTCGACGTACTCGCAGGCGCTAGAAGGTTTTGGAATGGGAAGACGTTCTTTACGCATGGCGTCCAAGTGAAGTTGGATCGCTTCCCTAATGAGCCGTTTGACTTCTGGCCGGGACTTGGCGACCGCGACGCAACCTGGAAGATCCGGCACGTAGGCGCCGTAACTCTTGCCTTCTTTCTCGAACACAACCGCATAACGCATTATGATTCCTCTATCTGGGCTTGACGCCAAATGCT
>JAKEFD010000216.1 GCA_022616245.1 Gemmataceae bacterium | reverse complement strand
GATGGGATCAAGACCCTTGCGAACGCCCGTCCACTTTGCCAAGATAACAGTTACATTCCATGCCGAATTGATTCCAGCCCCATCCCACCTTCAGGGGACTTATGCGACGTAGCCTGCTCCTCGCGGTTTGCTTGTTCCTATCCGCCACGGCAAGCTCGGTACGCGCTCAGGACGTCGATTTCCAGCGCGACATTCGCCCAATCTTGTCCAATCGCTGCTTCAAGTGCCATGGCCCCGGCGCGAAGGAAGGCGGCTTGCAACTGCACGAAGCCATTAGCGCCTATCGCCGGGCGATTATTCCCGGCAACCTCGAAGCCAGCCGCCTGGTGAAACGTATCACTTCAAAGGACGAGGACGAGCGCATGCCGCCGGCCGAAACCGGCGACCCGCTCACGCCTCAGCAAGTGGAAGCATTCAAGAAATGGATCGCGCAAGGGGCGAAGTACGCGCCGCATTGGGCTTTTCAAAAACCGGTCCGAGCCACGCCGCCCAAAGTTAAGGCCGCCGGCTGGGCGCGTAATCCCATCGATTCCTTCATTCTCGCACGCCTGGAAAAAGAGGGATTGTCCCCGTCGCCGGAAGCGGATCGCGCCACGCTCATCCGCCGCGTGTCGCTCGATTTGATTGGGCTGTTGCCGTCCCCGAAAGAAGTCGAGGATTTTGTCAACGACAAGAGCCCGGACGCATACGAAAAGCTGGTGGATCGCCTCTTGGCGTCGCCGCACTATGGCGAACGCCAGGCCCGGCACTGGCTTGACCTCGCGCGCTACGCCGACTCCAACGGCTACACCATCGACGGCAAGCGCTCGATCTGGCCCTGGCGCGATTGGGTGATTGCAGCTTTCAACAAAGACCTGCCGTTCGACCGGTTCACCATCGAGCAAATCGCCGGCGACATGTTGCCCAATGCGACGCGCGACCAGATGGTGGCGACCGGTTTCCACCGCAATACTTCCTTTAACGAAGAAGGCGGCACCAACCCCGAGCAATTTCGCGTCGAGCGCGTCGTGGACCGCACCAACACCACTGGCGCGGTTTGGCTCGGCCTGACCATCGGCTGCGCCCAATGCCACACACACAAATATGACCCGATAACGCACAAGGAGTATTACCAGTTTTACGCGTTTCTCAATTCCTGCGATGAGCCCAAGCTGCCGCTGCCGACGCCGGAGCAAGAAGCGCGGCTACGCGAGCTGAACGCGGCAATCGCCAAGGCCAAGAGCCAGCCGCCGCCCAAGCCGAAATCGAACGACGACTTGGAGCAACTGCTTGCCGATTTGGAGAAAGAGACTAACGGCGGCTGGCGAGTCTGTTACCCAAAGATGATGACGTCCGAGGAAGGGGCGATGCTGGGCGGCTTGGAAGATCGCTCGGTGCTCGCCTCGGGAACAGTCGGCCCTTCCGACACGTACGTCGTGCATTCGGTCGCGCCCGAGACCGGCATCGTCACCGCCGTCCGCCTCGAAGCGTTGACGCATCCCAGCCTGCCGAGCAAAGGGCCGGGCCGGGCCAGCAACGGCAATTTCGTCCTGAGCCAGCTTGTCTTCGAGACCGACGGCGTGCCGCACAAGTTCCGCAAAGCAGTCGCGGACCATTCGCAGCCCAAATACGACGCCAACGACGCGATCAAGGGCGACTTGGCAAAAGGCTGGGCGGTGAACTCGCCCAATCCCAAAGAGCGCAACGTCGACCGTCAGGCCCTGTTTTTCTTAGACAAGCCGTATCAGGTGCGCGAAGGCCAGGCGTTCGTCTTCACCCTGAAGTTCAGCGAGATGCCGAAGGGCTATCCCTTGGGCCGATTTCGCCTCGCCGTCACCTTTGCCTCGGAGCGCGTGCTGGAATTACCATTGGCCGTCCAACAGATCGTCTTCATGGATCGGGAAAAACGCAGCCCCAGAGACATGACCGCTTTGCAAGAAAGCTTGACCAAAACACCGGCGATTCCGGCCCGCGTCGCGGACCTGCAGAAACAGATCAAGTCCATCGAGGCGCGGATAGACACCACGTTGACACTGAAGCAAACCGCCAAATCGCGGCGCACGCACATCCAAAAACGCGGCGACTTCCTCGATCTGGGCGAAGCCGTCCTCCCCGGTACGTTGGCGGCACTTCACCCATTGAAGAAAACCGAGGGACTCAATCGCCTCGATCTGGCGCATTGGCTGATCTCGACTGACAATCCGTTGACGCCGCGCGTTTTCATGAATCGAATGTGGCAGCAGTATTTCGGCAAAGGCATCGTCGAAACCGAAAACGACTTCGGCTTCCAGGGTACGCTGCCCACACATCCTGAGCTGCTCGACTGGCTCGCGGTCGAGTTCATGCATCCGACATCATCTCCCCTCGCCCTTTGGGGGAGAGGGTTTGGGGGTGAGGGGTGGAGCATGAAGCGCATGCACAAGCTCATCGTGACCAGCGCGACGTATCGGCAATCGTCGAAGATTCGCTCCGACCTCAAGGAGAAAGATCCGCAGAACAAGCTCTTGGCCCGCCAGCACCGCCTGCGGTTGGACGCCGAGATCATCCGCGACGCCGCGTTGTCCGCGAGCGGCCTTTTCAACCGCAAGATCGGCGGGCCCGGAGTCTATCCGCCGCAACCGCCCGAGATTTTCGCCTTCACGCAGAACAACCAGCCCTGGCCGGAAAGCAAAGGCCCGGACCGCTATCGCCGCGGCATGTACACGTTCATCTGGCGGCAGAGCCAACATCCCTTGCTGACGACCTTCGACGCTCCCGACGCCCAAACCGCCTGCACGCGCCGCAACCGCTCGAACACGCCATTGCAAGCGCTGCACCTGGCCAACGATCCGACCTTTGTGGAGATCGCGAAAGGACTGGCCGACCGCATTGGCAAGGAAGGACCGAAGGACAACGCCGGGCGCATTGGCTACGGGTTCAAGCTGTGTTATTGCCGTGAACCGAACGACGCGGAACAAAGCCGGCTGCTGCAATACCTTGAACAACAGCGCGGCAAGAACGTGGAACAGGCATGGACAATGGTCGCGCGGGTACTGCTGAATTTGGATGAGTTCATCACGCGGGAATGACGCCAGAACCCAAAACTTTGAACTGTGAACGTTGAACTCTGAACGTTGAACTGTGAACCGCCAATGGCCTGTCACTTGGAAATCACGATGGACGAACCGGCGCTGCAACAGACCGAGCGGAAGTTTGATCTGGAAGAGCGGCTGCTCAAGTTCGCTGCGATGATCATTCGCGTTGTGGATGGAATGCGTCGCACTCCCGCTGGACGGCATGTCGGTGGCCAACTGCTTGGTTGCGGTACGAATCCAATGTCCAGCCACGCCGAAGCACAAGGCGCTGAATCGGTCAGGGACTTTATTCACAAGTTTCGTGTCGGTCTGAAGGAATTGCGTGAGTCCTCGCGTTGGCTCAAATTGACCATCCTGTCTGACCTGAATCAGGATCAGGACTTCGTAAGAAGAGTATTGAACGAGACCGATCAATTGACGCGGATCTTCAACGCCAGCATACAAACCGCGAAGAAGCGGTTACAGAAAGACATCTGAGGTTAACAGTCATGCCAGCCGTTCAACGTTCACAGTTCAACATTCACAGTTCAACGTTCAGCGTTCAACGTTCAGAGTTTGACCTCGCCCTCACCCGACGCCATTTCCTCCGCGACTGCACCATCGGCCTCGGCGGCATGGCCCTCGCCTCGCTCGTAAACGCCGACGCGCAGGCCGGCCCGTCGCAAGATCACGTCAATCCTTTGCGCGCGCGCCCCGGCCACTTCACTCCCAAGGCGAAGTCGGTGATCTTCCTCTTCATGGCCGGCGGTCCGAGCCACCTGGAATTGTTCGACCCCAAGCCGGTGCTCAATCGTCTCGACGGCCAGGTCGTGCCCGAATCATACACCCGTGGCCGGCGCTTCGCTTTCATCCGGCCGGACGCGAAACTGCTCGGCAGCCGGCGGCGTTTTGCTCGCGCCGGCCGCAATGGCGCTTGGATCAGCGAGCTGTTGCCTTACCACCGCGAAATCGTTGATGACATTTGCCTGCTAAAAGGCATGAAGACCGACGTCTTCAACCACGGCCCGGCCAAGGTTTTTCTCAACACCGGCTCGCCGCAGTTTGGCCGGCCGAGCATGGGCTCGTGGGTTGTCTATGGCCTGGGCAGCGAATCACAAAGCCTGCCGGCATTTGTCGTGCTGCAATCCGGGCCGCGCGGACCGCGCGGCGGCGCGGCGATCTGGTCGAGCGGCTTTCTGCCCACGCTGTATCAAGGCGTGCCGTTTTTGCGCGGCCCGCAGCCCATCCTCAACCTGCAAACGCCCGCCGGCGTCCGCCCTGAGCAGCAAGGGCAATTCATGGATGCCGTCCGCGACCTCAACCGCCTGCGCCTGGGCACGGTCGGCGATCCGGAAATCGAAACGCGCATCGCCGCCTACGAAACCGCTTTCCGGATGCAGACCGCCGCCCCCGAAGTCATGGACGTGCACGGCGAAACCGCGGAAACCATGCGCCTTTACGGGGCCCAGCCCGGCCAGACTTCCTTCGCCATGAACTGTCTTCTGGCCCGCCGCCTCGTCGAGCGCGGCGTCCGCTACGTCCAGCTCATCCACACCGACTGGGACCATCACGGCGGCCCCTTGAACCTCGAACGCTCCATCGAGCAGATCACGCGCGAAGTCGATCAACCCTGCGCCGGCCTCGTCAAAGACCTCAAGCGCCGCGGCCTGTTGGACGACACGCTCGTCATCTGGGGCGGCGAGTTTGGCCGAACGCCGATGGGCGAGCCGCGTGAAAGCCTGGGCCGCGACCATCACATCGACGCCTACACCATGTGGCTGGCCGGCGGCGGCGTCAAACCCGGCTACATCCACGGCCAAACCGACGAGATCGGCTACTACGTCGCCGAAGGCCAGGTCCACGTCCACGACCTGCAGGCCACCATCCTGCACCAGCTCGGCCTGGAGCACACGCGGCTCATCTTCCGCTTCCAGGGCCGCGACTACCGTCTCACGGACGTGCACGGCAATGTGGTGCGTGAAATTCTTCTATGAAACGCAGAGGACGCAAAGAACGCAGAGAGACAAAGTAATGACTCGATGACTGCGATCCCTCCGCGTCCCCGGCGCTCTCTGCGTTTTGAATGCAGCGTTCGATGTCAACAAGCGCGATTTGCGCTCTGTCCGCAATCTTCCGAGGGTGTCTAGCAAAGGGCACGCCGTGGACGACTTCTGGCACGATGTTGTCGATGAATACACCGGCCCGCCCTTGACCGACGACATGGTCCGCGTCGCGGAAAAGATAATTGGTCGCAAGTTGCCCGAGTCGTATCTAAGGCTGCTGCGCATCCGCAACGGCGGCTATCCACGCCGCGACTGCTTCCCGACTTCGCAGCCGAACTCGTGGGCCGAGGACCACATCCAAATCCAAACCGTTTTTGGCGTAGGATTTGACCTGGGCATCGACGGCCCACGCGGGTTCAAGTTGCGTGACCGCGGCTGTCCCGATCTTGGCATCGTCATCGCCGATACGCCGTCCGGAGGGCACGACTTCATTCTCCTGGATTATCGTGCGTGCGGCCCGCACGGGGAGCCAAAGGTCGCTCATGTCGAGACGGAAGGGGGTGTGTCGGCGCCAGTCGTCATCGCGCCCGACTTCGAGACGTTTGCCCGCGGCCTGGTGGACAGCGCGCGCTACGATCTGGCTGACGACGAAGATGAACCCGGTGTGGAAGCGCCGCGTCGGTCGTGGTGGCGGTTTTGGAAGTAGGCTGCTTGCATGCAAACTAGAGACTTGACAAGTGTGATGTGGGTGGTATGCATGCCACCCAACGAATTAGCGCGAGCGCCACTGCAATGGGGCGCTTTGCATTCATTAACCGGAATTGCGGCCGCTTTTCTCTTTCGCGCCCACTATACTTGCAGTCACTCTCAAAACGGTGGGCCATGAACGCCGCTACTTCGCCATTGCCGCGTCTCTTGAGTCGCGTGCTATCGGAATCCGGCGCCAAAGCAAGCGATCGCGAATTGCTCGAACGCTACACGGCGACCCGCGAGGAAAGCGCGTTAGCGGCGCTCGTCGATCGGCATGGCCCCATGCTGCGCGGATTGTGCCGGCGGCTTGTGAACGATCCACACGACGCCGATGATGTGTTGCAGGCGACGTTTCTGGTGCTGGCCCGCAAGGCAATGTCGATCCGGCGGCGCGACAGCCTGGCGAGCTGGCTCTTCGGCGTGGCCCGCAGGATCGCCCGGCAAGCGCGGCTGGCCGAAGCGGCGCGGACGCGCCGGGAGCGCCAAGCCGCCAATGTCGCGAATAGTGCCGGGGAAGGACACGCGTGGAGCGAACTCTTACGTGTGCTCGACGAGGAACTGCAGCGTCTGCCCGAGCGCTACCGCGAACCGCTCTTGCTCTGCTACTTGGAAGGGCGCACTCAGGACGAAGCGGCCCGGCAACTGGGCTGGAGCGTGCGCACCCTGCGCCGACTGCTCGAAGCCGGCCGCGAGAAGCTGCGGGCACGTATGACCCGGCGCGGAGCCACGCTCGGAGCCGGACTTTTGGCGGGGTCGTTGGCGACATCGACGAACGCCGCGCTTTCGGCCGAGCTGCGTCGCGCTATCCTGTCTGTGGCCCTTTCCAATGCTCAAATGTCGCCGGTTTCACTTGCGATTTCGATCTTGGCGGAAAGAGCACTCGGCATTGGGACTGGCACAAAGCTAGTATTTTGGTCGACCCTGGCGTTGGCGCTTTGCGCGGCGGCGTGGGGTGCATCCCGTTTCTTGGAGTCGCCGACCGAAGCGACGAAAGTTGTGCAAGCTCGTTTGCAAGAAGCGCCGCAAACCGTTGTGGACGAGCCGCCGCCCAGGGGCGCCGCGGCCCGGCTTGGGACGCTAGCGTTTCGCCACGGGCGCGGAGGCGGAGCGCTCACATTCACCAAAGACGGCAAACACCTCATTTCAACGGGCGGCGGCTGGATTCGTCGCTGGGACGTCGCGACCGGCCTGGCCGACATCAACCTCGGCGATGGCTGGCGAAAGTCCGGTTACGGAACCGATCTGGTCACGGCAGATGGACGATTTGCTCGCCTACATATCGACTTTGACGAAGGCGGTGTAGAGTACGATCTCGAAGACGGTTTCGAGCGCCCGTTTCGAATTGAGTTTCCACGCAACACCAACACTGCCCATGGTCTGCCGCATCACCTGTCAAACGATGGCAAAACATACGCCCAATTAACAGACGCCGGAATGCCCAAAGGCGGCGGCCTTGTCCTCTGGAACGGCGCGGATGGAAAGTTCATGCACTATGTAAAGCTGGAGGGGATCAGTTTCACTGCCTTCGCCTTCGCGCCGGACTGCAAAACCATAATTGTCGGCGATGATACCCATAACTTTCGCGTCTTTGATATCGCGTCTGCCAAAGAACTCCGCTCATTCGGAATTCTTGGAGGCAATGCCGTCGGGCACATGGCAGTGTCTTCTGACGGCAAGTGGCTCGTGACCGTCTGTGGACAACTCCGTCCCGGGCTGATCAACTGGGCAGACGAGCGTTTCTTGCGAGTTTGGAACCTGAAGGATGGAACGGAATCGAGAAAGCTGGAGTTTCCCCAGAATGCGGGAGTGCGCTCGCTGGTGTTCACACCCGACAGCAAGTCCGTGCTTGCAGGAGTAATGGATTACAAAGTCACGAGCCGCGCGGTGATTCGAAGCTGGGACGTGGCCACGGGTAAACCAGGCCGCGCGTGGACGGACGACGGCAGTATCGGACTTAGTTTCGCCATCAGTCCGAATGCTAAGACCCTTGCAACGATGAACGAACAAGGCGTTATTCGTCTCTGGGACCTCGTCACCGGCGCGGAACAGCGAGCGGCCCATGCGAGCCCTTGCGCGCTTGAGGACATCGCCTTTGTTTCCGACGGCAAGACCATACTGACGCTGGGCGCCGACGAGGTCATGCGCACATGGGAGACAATATCCGGGAAACTTCTGCAATCGACTCCAACCAAAATCGACGGCTATGGCTTGCACTTGTCAACCAACGGGAAAATGCTCCTCAGTCATTTCACGAAGGACGAGGCGCAACACATCCGGTTACACGACTGGCCGTCGGGAAAGGTAGTATTGGAAGCGAAAGGCTACGGCAGGCTGTTCAGCCCGAATGGTCGTCGCTACGCTATGCGTGCCGACGATGGCATCAAGATCTTCGAGCTGCCCAGCGGAAAACTGCATTGCAAATTGGAGTTGGACCAAGCGGAGTGGAAGTCCGATTGGCCGCACTGTCCGATTCCGCGCCATTTCTCCGCGGACGGCGCGATGCTAGTCGTGCAAGGCGGCATAGTCTCGACGTGGGACTTGCAGAGCGGCAAGCGACATTCGCAATGGAGCCTGGCGGAGAAGAAAGTACTCACAAAGCCCACTGACGAGGAAAGGAAACGAGGTTCTTCCTGGGAGCGAGTGGAATCGACTGCGCTTTCGCCGGACGGCAAAGTGCTCGCGCTAGGATTGTTGAAAGACAAACCGGGCAAGCAGCACGAATGGTTTGGCCGAGTCATGTGGGTCGAAACCGCGACCGGCAAGCTACTTCACGAGGTCGACATGGAGGGCGAGAGCATGCGGTGTTTAGCCATCAGCCCCGATGGCAAGCTGTTGGCCGGCGGCGGATGGTGGACCGTGCGGGTTTGGGATATCGCAACCGGCAACGCCCTGCATACCTTCGAAGGACACCGCGGTATGGTGAAGGGATTGGCATTCAGTCCGGATGGCCGGCGACTGGCGTCGGCAAGCGAGGACAGCACGGCGCTCGTCTGGGACCTGGGCGCGCGGCCTGATTCCGGGCCGTAAGCCACGCAGTCTATTTCTTTCCGCCGTGCACCGCTTGGTTGAAGGCATTCGGATCGACCACGTCGAGCTGGTTCTGGTTCATCGGCGCCGGCGCGGGCGCGGCGTTGGTCTTCTGCGCCGGTACGATGGAGTTGCGGTTATTGATTACGGTCTCACCGGGCAATACGCCGGCCGCTGGTTTCTTGGCGCTGTCTTTCTTTGCTTCCGGCGCCGGAGTTGGAACAAGCGGCACGACCGGCGGCGGCGGCAGAGGTCGTGCATTGACGCCGAATTCCGCCTGGATCACGCCGGAAGATTTCGCGGTCTTCGCGCTTTCTCTGAGGTGCGGATGCGTGGCGACAAGCTGCTCCACCCAATGCTGCAGCGAGCGATAGGGCAAGTCCTTGCGGCTGATGATCGGCGACTTACCAGTGGGACCGTGCGGACTGACCGACTTGACGAGCAAAGGGCTAAGCGAGGGATTCTCGAGATTCACCTGCGCGATGACGGCAGCCAGGTTGCGCATGGTGGCGCCGCGTTGGCCCCCTTGTGCGGTCCGCAGTAATTGAAACGCGCCGCCCTCACCGCCGCTATGGCAGTTGACGCAGGTGTTCATCAGGATCGGCTGCACCTTGTTCATGAACACGGCATACGATTCATTCGATAGATCGACGTGCGGCGTCGGTCCCGCCGGCTTGTCCTGATGCCCCCTCAACCCCGTTCCCACTCCCGAGGGGCGAGGGGAGCTGTTGACGGCCCGTTCCAGAATTGTGACCAGTTTCCGCGTTTCCTGGTGCTCCGGACGCATTTCGAGCGCCACCTTGGCTTCGACCAGCGCCTGTTCGCGCAAGCTGTTCACCTGGCACCAACGCGCGAGTCGCAATCGTTCATCGGGATCGCCGAGATTGGCGCGCGTCCGCATGACCATGTACGCTTCGTTCCAGTCGGCGCACAGGCGCAACGCTTTGTCGGCAGGCAGCCAGACTTCGCTCTGGCCGCGGCGAATCCGGAATTGCTCGCCGACGCGCAGGATGTCGCCTTCCATGGTGCGCTCACTCGAAAGGAGCAGCACCTTTCCGGATGCGTCCTTCGCCTCCGGTCCATCGTGGCGCGGCAAGTCCGGCGCCTTGGCGGATTCCGGCGCGGCTTGTTGCGCAAGAAGCGTGACTCCCGCGCCGGCCAAACCGGCCAGCGCCACGCAAAACACCACGCCGGCTCGACGCGCCAGCGAGGATCGTCCCGAGAATAATGCTCGCATAGTGGGCGAGAGATATAGACGAGTAAAGCCAAAGCGTCAAGAGACTTCGCTCGATTGCGCGGCCGGCTCATCGTCCTTCGCAAGCACTACAGGCGCAGGCTCGGCAACAGGGGCAATCTGGGCAGGCAGTTCGCCGCCGCGAACCAGGAAAACGCCGAACAGAATAACGCTGATGCCGGCCACCAGCGCGACCGTGATGCTCTCGCCCGCTTGCCAGCCGACCACGACTGCGATGACCGGATTGACATAGGCGTAGGTGCCGACCCTGGCCGCCGAGACATGCCCCATGAGCCAGTTGAAGGCAACGTAACCTACGAGTGAGCCAAAGATCAAAAGGTAGAAAAAGGCAAAAGCCGCGCGTGGAGTGATGCGATCGGGCAGACGCTGGTGCTCGCCCAGCGCCAGGGCGAGACAGGTGAGGATTGCACCGCCCAGGAGCAATTGATAGCCGGCAGCCGTGAGGTGCGGCGTTTGCAAGCGCACTTGTCGCAGCACGAGCGAGCCGAGCGCCCAGGCGATCGCCGAGGCCAACACGAGCATAGGGCCGTAATCGCGGAACAGCGCGGCCGGACTGGAAAGTTGCGGGCCCAGAAGGATGAGCACGCCGCCCAGGCCAATCCAAAGGCCCAGCCAACCGCGTGCGTTCAAGCGTTCGCCCTTGGGCCAGAGCATGGCCAAGACGCCTAACCAGAGCGGCGTGGTGGCGGCGAGCACGGCACAGAGGCCGCTTTCGACGGTTTGGCCGGCGGTGTTCATGAGACCGTTGCCGCCGACGAAGAGGAGCCAGCACACACCGAAACAAATGCATAGATCGCGCCACGAGATGCGCAGCGAGCCGCCAGAAAACGCCTGAAACACCAATAGACAAACGCCGGCCAGGAAAACGCGCGTGCCACCGAATAACAACGGCGGTATGCCCTCATCGTAAACGCCGATGCGAATGGGCAGATAGGTTGTGCCCCAGGACACGTACAAAAGGGCAAAGCCTAGCCCGATGGTCCAAGGCGGCGGGCTATGATTGTCGGAGTGGTTCATGAATCCATCATTCAACTATCGTCGCGCAGATGCCGGCCAGTGAGCGTCACGAACACGTCCTCGAGACTGGCGTGGCGCGTGGTCAGCCGGGCCAGCTGATGGCCGCCGTTTTGCAAGCGCTCCAGGAGGGCAGGAAGAATCAAGTGAGGCGCCGTCACTGCGAGCTGGTAACATTCTTGCTCGCGCCGCCAGTGCACCAAGGCCGGCAGGTCTTGCCAAAACGTCTGCGGTAGTTCCCCATCGCCGTCCAGTCCGAATTCGATGATGTGCTCGCCGCCTAGCTGGGCGATGAGCTGCGCCGGCGTGCCCAGTGCAATCACTTTGCCGTGATCGATGACCGCCACGCGGTCGCACAGACGCTCGGCTTCGTCCATGTAGTGCGTCGTAATGAGAATGGTTCGGCCCTGAGCTTTGAGCCCGCGCAGAATGTCCCAGAGCGAGCGGCGCGATTGCGGGTCCAGGCCAGTGGTCGGCTCGTCCAGAAACAAAAGTTCCGAATCGCCGACCAAGGCGCAGGCAACGGCCAGGCGCTGCTTTTGTCCGCCGGATAGCTTGCCGACTTGCGCGTATTGCTTTTCAGTCAACTCCACCTGGGAGAGGGCCTGGTCGGCCTCGAGCCCTTTCTTGTAGAAGGAGCGAAACAGGACGAGGGTCTCGCGGACGGTGAGCTTTTCCGCGAGGCGTGTTTCTTGCAGCGAGACGCCGATGTGTTGCCGAAGCTCCAGGTCGTTGTGGCCCCAGCGTTGGCCCAGGATCTCCACGTCGCCGGAGGATTCGGGCAGAAGGCCTTCGAGGATTTCAACGGTGGTGGTCTTGCCCGCGCCGTTGGGGCCGAGCAGGCCGAAACACTCGCCGCGTTCTACTTCGAGGTCGAGTCCGGCGACGGCCTCGACGGGCGGTCGGCCGGGATAAGTTTTGCGCAGATTGCGGCAGGAAATGGCGGCGGACAAGTCAGTGTCCTCGGATGCAAATCGACACCGGACAAACCTTCCGGAACGGCCACAGCGTTCGCATGTTAACAGAACAACGGAGAATGAGGAACCGAGAATGAAGAAGGTTCGGTACATTCTTCATTCTCAGTTCCTCATTCTCCGTTGCTCTGTTGTCAGCTCCTAGCTTTTAGACGTCGTAATACAGGAAGAACTCATACGGATGCGGCCGCAAGCGCATCGGATCGATTTCCTTGGACCGCTTGTAATCGATCCAAGTGCGGATCACATCTTGAGTGAAGACGTCGCCCTGCAACAAGAATTCGTGATCTCGCTCCAGGTTGTGGACGGCTTCTTCCAAGGAACCGGGCGTTTTTGGCACTTTCGCCAATTCCTCGGGTTCCAGATCGTAGATGTCCTTGTCCAGGGGCTCGCCGGGCTTCATCTTGTTCTTGATGCCGTCGAGCATGGCCATGAGCATGACCGCGAAGGTGAAGTACGGGTTGCTCGAAGGGTCGGGGCAGCGGAACTCGATGCGCTTGGCCTTGGGGTTGGCGGAATACATTGGGATGCGAATCGCGGCGGAGCGGTTACGACGGCTATAGGCGAGGTTGACGGGGGCCTCGAAACCCGGCACCAGGCGTTTGTAACTGTTGGTCGTGGGATTGGAGAACGCGCACAGCGCCGGCGCGTGCTTGATCAGACCGCCGATGGCGTACAAGCCCATTTCGGAAAGGCCGGCATAGCCCGAGCCGGCGTAAAGATTGACGCCGTTTTTCCACAAGGAGGAGTGCACGTGCATGCCGCTGCCGTTGTCGGCGAAGACCGGCTTGGGCATGAACGTCACCGTCTTGCCGTGCTGGTGGGCGACATTCTTGAGGATGTACTTGTACTTCATCACGTTGTCGGCCATGGTCACCAGCGGGGCGAATTTCATGTCGATCTCGCCCTGACCGGCAGTGGCGACTTCGTGGTGCTGCGCCTCGACCGTGACGCCGGCCTCCTTGAGCTTGAGCATCATCTCGGTGCGCATGTCTTGCAACGTGTCCGCCGGCGGCACCGGGAAATATCCCTCCTTGTAGCGAATCTTGTAGCCGAGGTTATTGCCGTTTTCCTCACGACCGGAGTTCCAGATGCCCTCGTTGCTGTCGAGGTAGTAGTAGCTGGCATAGGGGCTGGCATCGAAGCGGACGCTGTCAAAGATGAAAAACTCCAGCTCCGGGCCGAAATAAGCGGTATCGGCAATGCCGGAGGCCTTCATGTAATTGATGGCTTTCTTGGCCACGTTGCGCGGATCGCGCGTATAATCCTGGCGCGTCAAGGGATCTTGAATCGAGCAGATCATCGCCAGGGTCTGGTCTTTGAGGAACGGATCGAGGAAAGCCGTTTCGGCCTGGGGAATCACGAGCATGTCGGACTCGTTGATCGCCTGCCAGCCGCGGATGGAGGAGCCGTCGAAGCCGAGACCGTCTTCGAAAGTGGATTCTTCTATTTGGTCAATCGGAACCGTGAAGTGTTGCCAGGTGCCGGGGAAGTCGACGAAGCGCAGGTCCACTGCCTTGACTTCCTTCTCACGAATCAGCGAGAGAACTTCTTTGGGTGTCATTCAAGAGACTCCTGTGTGTGTGGGAGAGGAATTCCTTTACAAGTTAAATATTACGAGCCCGACGCGCGAGCAAGGGTCTGTTAATACCAGCCCGACGCGCGAGCGAGGGTCTTTGATAATCACGGCCCAATGGCTTGGCCGCCGCGCTCGCCGGTGCGGATGCGGACGCAGTCGTCCATGGCCAGGACGAAGATCTTGCCGTCGCCGATCTGGCCGGTGTCGCCGGAGCGTGCAGCGTGGACGATGGCTTCGATGGTGGCTTCGACAAATGCGTCATTGACGCCGATTTCGAGTTTGAGTTTGGGCAAGAGGCGCACTTGGAATTCCGTGCCGCGGTAGACTTCGGTGAAGCCGCGCTGCCGGCCGCAGCCGCGCACGTCGGTCACGGTCATGAGATAGACGTCGCGCTCATTGAGGGCGCGTTGCACGGCTTCGAGCTTTTCCGGTCGAATAATGGCCACGATCATCTTCATGATTGGATTCCCTTAAGGTGTATAAGCAAAAGTCGGCCTTCTGATGCATCGATTCGCGTTTGAGGCGCGAACGCGAAACGATGAATCAGGAAACAGGACAGCGAGTCAACCTTCCACTCGGGCTTTCACTGCGGCGCCAAAGCGCTTTTGAAAGAGGTTCTGCAAGGCGTCGCGCATCTGATTCTGTTCGCCGTCGCGGAAACTGAAACGGTTACCCTGCACGGTGGTGACGTGCGGGTACACCGTTTTGAATTCCGGCGGCACCGCCTTTCCCGGCGTCCACATATCGGACCACGCTTGGGCCAGGTCTTGCGGCGCGACTCCCTCGACGATCACTTGAAAGCGCGTGTGACCGTTGGGCGGAATTGCCGCGGATTTCGGCTCGGCGGCAAAAGCCATGGAAGTCGCTTCCATCGCCATGCCAAAGTCGAAGCCGGATTCACCGTGCTCGGTGCGGTCCAAGCCGGCGGTTTCCGATTCGCTGTCGGTCGCGAATCCAAACAGCAGGTCCACGAGTTTGGTCAGGATCACGCCGCCGGCAAAAGCGAAGAGAGCCGAGATGGCGGCGGCCTTCAACTGATTCACGAGCTGCCCTGCCCCGCCGCTGTGCGACAACAGCCCATCGGCGCCCGCAGGATTGACAAACTGGAAACAGAATACGCCGGTCAGGACGGCGCCCAGAAAACCACCGACGCCGTGGACTCCAAAGACGTCGAGCGAGTCGTCATATTTACACAGCGGCTTCAGGCACACGGCGGCATAGCATACCACACCGGCAATGAGGCCAATGACCAGACCGCCCCAGATCAGGATGTAACCGGAAGCCGGCGTTACCGCCACCAGGCCGGCGACAATGCCCGACGCCAATCCCAGCGCAGTGGGTTTGCCTTTGTGCAGCCATTCGGCGAGGACCCAGCTCAGCCCTGCGGCGGCGGCGGCGGCTTGTGTGGCCGCAAAAGCGGACGTCGCCAGCGAACCGCTGCCGCCCGCGCTGCCGCCGTTGAACCCGAACCAGCCGAACCACAGCAAGCCGGCGCCGGTCAAACACAGCACCATGCTGTTGGGATGCACCGCCAGTTCGGGATAACCGCGCCGCTTGCGTAGTACGAGAATGCCGCCGAGGGCGGAGAAGCCGGCGGCGATATGCACGACCGTGCCGCCCGCGAAGTCGATGGCGCCAATGCCGCCGTCGGCCACGGGCATGCCCAAGAGTCCGATCATTTTCGAACCCGCATCGGTCCCGTTCATGGGAAACCAGTTCATCGCCCACACCATGTGAGCCAGCGGACAATAAACCAGCGTGACCCAGAGCAAGATGAAGAGGAGATAGGGGCCGAAGCGAATGCGTTCGGCAAATGCCCCGCTGATCAGGGCAGGCGTGATGATGGCGAACATTCCTTGGAAGAGCACGTGAGCATAAACCGGGATGTTTAGTTTCGGTAGTATGTCTTCGGGCATGACGCCGCCCAGAAAGATCAACTCTTCGCTCCAGCCGATGATTCCAAGGCCCCTCCAGCTTTGCCCGAACGCCAAGTTATATCCGATAGCAATCCAAAAGACGCCGACCACCGCGAGCGCGATCATGCTTTGCATCATGGTGGCGAGTACGTTCTTGCGCCGCACCATGCCGGCGTAAAAAAGCGCGAGTCCAGGGACCATGAGCATGACCAAGGCCGAGGATGTTAGCATCCAGGCCGTGTCGGCCTTGACCGTCGCCTCGCCGGCGGCTTTCTTCGCCTCCTGCGCCTCATTGAGCGCTTGCACTTCGCGCCCAACCGGGGAAGGTTCATCATCTTTTTTCGATTCTTGCTTTTCGCCTTCTGCGGGTTTGAGTTTTTCCGGGGGTTGAAGTTCCTCCGGTAGTTGGAGTTTTTCCTGGGCGAATAGGGACGAGCCGGCCAACGCAACAACGCCAGCCAGCAGCCAAGTGAACAGTCGAGTTTTCAAAGCAGACCTCCTTCAACACCTTGCCGATTGCGTGCACCAATCGGGGAGAGGGAAGGCATCGAAGTCGCGGAATGGCCCATTGATGCCGGGCACCAATTCGAAGTCACCTCCGAAAAAATCGTGACACGATTGCGCGGCATCCGTTGGCTGCGCGCACCATGACCCAAGAGAGATAGCCGCGTTGGTGTTGTGAGTTGCAAAAGCAATCAAAGTGCCAAAGCGGGTAATTCAGAGATCCTTGTGACCTAACCTATTGAACTGGACCATGTTGCAAAATAGGATCAGTTAGTCGAGGTTCAATCGCACATTGGTGTCTGTGCTTGCAGCCAAGGCATCCGTGCAAGCTTTTCTGGCAATCAGGACGCGTTCGCAGGTGCTCTTAACGAGCCCGACGCGCGAGCGAGGTAAACTCAAAATGGAAATCATGCCAAAACAGTTCACGATTAAGGCCGTTCTTGTCGTCGCTTGCATGAGAGGTGCAGCAAGGGCCGAAGAGCGCAAACAGAGCTTTGACAAAGACCCGGGTTGGGAGGCGCACAACAACCGCCCTTGGGATCCGCCTCGCAAAATCCGGCAAGACTTCGGCTACAGCAAGACCGCGCACGCGGGTGGAAAGCCGGGTGAGATGGGCGGCTTCATAACTCCCGCCGGCGAGCCTGCCTATTACGCGAAAAAAATCACGCCGCAGAGCTTCGACAATCCGCTCAGCGCCTCGGGAACCCTCGCCTGCAACGGCAAAGCGTTTCATGCCTTGATCGGTTTCTTCAACGCCGGCACTCTCAATGAATGGCGGACTCCCAACACGATTGCGTTGCGCATTTCCGGCCGGGGTGACGTCTTCTATGCCTGGCTCGAATATTGCACCCAGCGCTGGCGCGCGGGCGGCGACGATCCCAAGGGCTTTCCCACCCAGCGCGATCCCGAAACGGGCCGCGAGCAACTCAAAGGCTTCACCTCCAAGGGTGTCCATCGTTGGTCGTTGCATTACGATCCCAAAGCCAACAACGGGCGCGGCAGCGTCACCGCCTCTATCGACGGCGTGCAAGCGGTCTGCCACCTGACAGAGGGCCACAAAGCGGACGGCGCGACCTTCAATCGCTTTGGCCTCTTGAATCTCATGAAGTCGGCCGACGGCGGCGGTGAAATCTGGATGGACGACATTGCCGTCAACGGTGAAACGGAGGATTTTAGCCGCGATCCGGGCTGGGACCAATTACACAATCGGCGCACGTATGACACCGAGATGATTCGGCCGCGCTTCGATTTTGGATACAGCCAGAGCCGTTTTGCCGGGGGCAAGAACGCCGGCGAGATGGGCGGACTGGTTTTCCGCGGCGATTGCCGCTATCCGAAGAAGATGGCATCCTACGCAGACCGGCTTGGCGATTTGACCCTGGAGAAACCGCTCAAGGCTTCAGGCAAGGTAAGTCTTACGCGCGGCGTGACCGATAGCTCCGTACTCATCGGCTTCTTTCATGCCGAAGACAGCATGGCGATGAATCCTTCGCAAGAAAATGGCCTGCCCAAGTGTTTTCTCGGCATCTCCACCGACGGCCCCAGCCGCGAAGGCTTCCTGTTCGCCCCAACGTATCGCAACAAAGCGGGCGAGCGCGGCCACGGCGTCGACAAGGTACCGCATCTCTACCCGGACGGCAAAGCGCAGGACTGGACGCTGACGTATTCGCCTGACGAGGCTGGCGGCCGCGGACAGATCACGGTCACACTGGGTAAACACACAACCAAGCTTGCGCTAGGCGCGGGCCATAAGTTGGCCGGCGCGCGCTTCAACCGCTTCGGCCTCATCACGACCTGGGTCGACGGGAACAGCCAGACCATTTACTTCGATGACTTGACTTACACAGCAAAGCAGTAGCACTTGAGCGCGTTTCTCACTGGTGTAGCGGAACTCGCCAGAGTTCCGACGCGGAACCGCCGGAATTCTGGCGAATTCCGCTACAGGAATCTGCAATGCGCCCTAAGAAATCTTAGGGCGAGGCATGCCGGCATCCACCTCGCTGATATCGCCAGTTACGCCCATGGAAGCAAAACCCCGATAGATGCGATTGATGCGGTCGCGGTTCAGGCCGAGCACTCGATCGAACCGGCTCAACTTCATGCCTTCGACATGCGGGTTCTTGTCCGCGAGTCCATTCAGAATGCCAACATCCAAGCGGATTTCGTAATCGAGCTTGCGGCGCATGAGCCAACCCAATAGACGCGCGCCGCCCGCGGGGCCCCAGTAGCGCGATTTGGTGTAGGCGAATGTGAATATCGTTGTTTCCTCGTCGTCACGCGGTACGAAGAAAATGTAAAGGCGAAAGCGCACGCGGCTTTCGGCGCCGCTATCGGGATCTTGCCACCAGTGATCGTAAACGGAATAAACAGGGGAGAAATGCGTCGTCCATTCGTCCCTGAATTGGTGGTTGCCGCCGATGCCGAGCACGGCGCGTAAGAACCATGAGACGTGCTTGCGCGGTCCGCGATTCACCACACGAACAGTCCGGTCCGTCGGATAAAAGCCTACCTCGACCTCGTGCATGCGCTCCAGCGGATAACCGAAGAAAGCGTGCGTGGTCGGCGTGTGCTCGATCTCGCAAAAATTATCGACCACCAGCTCGAGCGGCGCTTGAGCCCGATGCTGGAGGTTGCAGACATTGTGGTAGCCGTCGATTTCGAAAGCGGGAAACTCCGGAGTGGATCCGACGGATTTGACCCAGATCGCGTGGTGCTTTTCGAGAACGTCGTACTTTTGGGCGCAGGTATAAAGCTTCGGAGATGCTGGACTCTCGCCCGCGCCTTCGCAGTCAAACGTCCAGCCGTGGTACATGCAGCGCAAGCGCTCGCCCACAACGGATCCCAGACTGAGACGCATGCGGCGGTGCGGGCAGATGTCTTCGAGGGCGGCGACCTTCCCCGAGCGCGTTCGAAAAAGAACGACGTCCTTGCCGCACAGGCGAACGGCAACCGGTTTTTTCCCAAGATTCCTGGCAAGCAAGACCGGCTGCCAATGATCCAGACAACCCATGGCGCGAAATCCTTTCAATCACCGTGGATAGTTATGACTATCGTACGATCGCGCGGGTGAATGTCACACTCCAAGTGAAAGATTTGCTGCCAAGTGCCGAGCACCAGTTTGCCCCCGGTAACTGGCACGCTCAAACTCGGGCCCAGCATTGTGGCCTGTAAATGGGAATGGCCGTTGCCGTCGTGCCAGGTTTGCTCATGGCCATAGGCGCGGCTGGGCGGCATCAAGCGGTCGAGCGTCTCGGGAAGGTCTTTGCGCAGGCCCGGTTCGAATTCGATGACGCCGATGGCCGCGGTGCTGCCGACCGCGAAAACGTGGGCGATCCCGGCATTGATCTTGGAGCGGCCGACTGCCTGCTGCACGAGCGCGGTCAAGTCGTTCATGGCGCCGTGGCCGGTGGTGGACAGTGAAAGTGATTCTTGATGAGTCATTGAAGATTCTTTCGGGATGAATCGTTTTGTTCATTGTCCAAGAATGAAATCACCTCGTCCAATCGACTCCATTGGTCAAGCAGAATGAGTTTTCCAAGTAGTCGAACGCGCTCACGCTTGGACTCCTCAGGCAAGTAGTCCACTGGACTGGTGCCGTCGATGCGGGCCAATAAGCAAGCGCCCAGGTGCCGCACGCCGCGCGTTTCCAATTCCGCCGCTGACCGAAACGTGATCTGGCTTTCGTAGCCGCGCCAGAATGACCGAATCAAGTCTCCAAATTGTTGCTTCGGCCGTCGCACCCATTTCAGAAAAAGATGCGCGAGAAACAAACCCAAATCCATCGCCGGATTGCCGAAATAAGCCGTCTCGTAATCGACGAGCATGAAGCCGAGACGATGTACCAGCAAGTTTTTCGGCGTGAAGTCGCCGTGACAGAGAGCTTCCTGCCGTGACAGCATCTCGTCGACGAGGTCTTGCACGGGACGCATGACTTCTGGAATCCGTTTCTGCACGCAACGATAGAACGGATCGACGCGCAATTGGACAAAGACATTTGGATCTTTGAAGCGCGCGAATGTCGCCGCGTTGTTCGCGGAAACCTCATGCATCAGCCCAAGCGTCTTGCCGACGCTTTCTCCGAACAAAAGAGCGCTTTGGCCATCCAACAGCAAGGATTTCCAAACCCGCGCATCGTCCGGCGCGTGGCCCATCGCGAAAACAAAGTTGGGGCGATCGGCGAAGAGCACTTCGGGCACCACCCCTGACGGCAAGTGCGGCCCGAGCGCTTCCATGACTTCTTGTTCGCGGTAGACGCGCTCGAGGTCGCTGAACCAGTCGTCGCGCGTGCGCAGCTTCGGACGAGACTGTTTAAGGACAAAACGGACAGGAACGGAACCCTGTCCTACGGTGGAGACACGCAGCACCATATTGGACACGCCGCCCGACAACACTTCAACATGGGCATCGTTGTCTCTCAATCGACCCGTGCCCCGCAGGTAATCGACAGCGTTTTCTGCAGTGAGTTCGAACATGATAAGACCGTTTAGCGTTCGCTTCTCCCCACGAACGCCAAACGATTATCGCAAGAATCGGCCGCCGTTGATATCCAGGATCGCGCCGTTAATAAAGCTCGCCGCGTCCGAAGCAAGAAAGACCACCGCTTTGGCGACTTCGTCCGCCTGGCCATTGCGGCCGAGTGGAGTTTGCCTGCGATAGTCCGCCATCTTATCCGGCGTGCTGAATACATCGTGGTGCGGCGTCTCGATGACGCCGGGCATTATCGCGTTGACGCGGACCTGGGGAGCGAGTTCCCGCGCCAAGGTGCGCGTCATTACTTGAAGCGCGCCCTTGGCCGCCGCGTAAGGCCCGCCGCCGCCCGAACCACCGGTTTGAATCGACAGCGTGAGATTATTGACGATAGCGCCCCGGCCCGATTTGCGCAAGTGCGGAATGGCGCGACGTGTCACGAAAAACGCCGACGTCACGTTGACATCAAAAACCTGCCTCCACAAATCCGTCGGGCACTCCTCGATCTTCACCATCCGAATGGGCGAACCGGCGTTGTTGAACAATATGTCGAGCCGGCCGGCTTGCTCCACCAATCGATCGACGACGGCATTCGCCTGGACCTCGTCAATCAAGTCGCCTTGAAAGAGAAACGCCTTCCCGCCGAGGCGCTCGATTTCGAGCACGGCTTGCTTCGCTCCGTCGGCGCTCGAATGGTAGTGCACGCCGACTGCGGCCCCGGCGCGCGCCAATGCCAGCGCTGCTGCCCGTCCGATGCCGACGCCTGCTCCGGTGACCAGGGCGACACGGCTTTCGAGACTGATTTGCATGTTTGGAATGTGTCAGCGGTCGCCATACCCTTTGGGTCGTTTGCTGTGCCAGTTCCACGCGGATTGCACGATCGCTTTGATGTCGGTGTATTTGGGCCGCCAACCCAGTTCCTTTTGCACCTTGTCGGATGATGCTACCAGCGCTGGCGGATCGCCTGCGCGGCGCGGGCCCTCTTTCACCGGTACTTTCTTGCCACTGACTTCCTCGACGGCCTGGATAACTTCACGCACCGAGTTGCCGCGGCCCGTTCCCAGATTGTATTTCATTTCCTGGCCCGGCTTGAGATTCTCCAACGCCAACAAATGCGCTTCGGCCAGGTCCTCGACGTGGATGTAGTCGCGCACACACGTACCGTCCGGCGTGGGATAGTCGGTGCCAAAAACTTCCAGATGCGGCCGTTTGCCCATGGCGGCGTAGATGGCGAGCGGAATGAGGTGAGTTTCCGGCTCGTGGTCCTCGCCGATGCTGCCGTCATGACTTGCGCCGGAGGCGTTGAAGTAACGCAGCGCCGCGTAGCCCCAGTCATAGGCGCGCGCGTAATCGCTGAGCGCACGCTCCATCGCCAACTTCGTTTGCCCATACGGATTGATCGGGTTCTGTGGCGTGTCCTCGGTTATCGGGACTTTTTCCGGTACACCGTAAGTGGCGCAGGTGCTCGAAAAGACAAACCGGCCGATCCCATGGCGGCGCAGGCATTCCATGAAGTTGAGCGTGTTGACGAGGTTGTTTTGATAATACTTCGCCGGGTCATGTACGGATTCGCCGACGTAACAGAAAGCCGCGAAGTGCACGACGGCTTCGATGCGCTTTTCCAAAAGTAGCTGATCCAGCCGGTGCGTCTCTTCGAGGTCCAACACGATGAGCCGGTCCGACGGCACGGCCGCGCGATGGCCGTAGACCAGGCTGTCGAGCACGCAGACATCGTGGCCGCGGGAGAGAAACAGTTTGACGGCGTGGCTGCCGATATAGCCCGCGCCGCCGGTCACAAGAATTCTCATTTTCGGTCCGCTCGTTTACATCCAAACCAAATTCGAAATCCCAAAATCCAAATCCGAAACAAATTCCAATCTTAAAGCAGAAAACCCAATCATCGTTGTTGAAGTTTCTGTTTGGTATTTTGATTTTCGGATTTGTTTTGGATTTCGAAATTCGGTTTTCGGATTTGGAACAACTTACTCCAAAAGCGTTTTCATGGTGCCGCGAATCTTGCGAGCTTCCTCCATCGCCTCGATGGAACTGGCCCGCTGATGCACGACGAGACTGATGGCTTCGGCGATGGCGGCGGGGTCGTCTTCGCCGCAGAAGAGAACGTTGCGGCCGACCAGTGCGCCACGGACATTGGGGCCCGCGCCCAGGCCGCGCACAAAATCCTCGATGGTGCCGCTGGGCTTGCCGGTCGATTCGCCGCCCAGAAGGAGAATCGGAAACGACGTCGACTTGGCCACGCGGGCGAAGTCGTCGCAGTACGGGATCTTGAGCCAGACGTTGCCCGTGTAGTAGCCGAGTCCGCTGGCAACGCCGACCGCTTTGATCACATTGTCCGTGCTGTGGTCGGTCTTATAGCCGGTCTCGGTTTTCTGCACTGCCAACGGTTCGACGAACGCAGGCAAGCCTTCGTCCGCCAATTCTTCCACCGCCTTGGCGACGCGTTCCAGCGTTTCCAGCGCGTAGCGGTCGTTCTTCTCACCGCCAGGCACCCAGCGCCACAGCAGCTTGGCGCCGTCGAGGTTCATCTGCTTGATGCGCTTGCCGGTCATGTAGCTCGACGGCCGGTCCATCATCTCGTGCTCGGCGCCGGCCAGGCCGGTGCGGTTCATGCTGCCGATGAGCACCTTGTCGTCAAGAAAACCTTTGCCGCCGCGCTTTTTCACCAGGAAATTCGCCAGGGCCACTTCGTCGATGAGGTCGCTCGTCGCCATCAGGCCGTCGACATTGCTGGCGGCAAGCACGCGCAGGATACGGCCCAGGTAATCGAGCCGGTGCCCCATCGCGGTCGGGTGGCTGCCGACGCGGGTGACGCTGCGCGCGGGGTGGTCGGCGGCGAGGATGACCAGCTTGCCGTCGGGAGCGAGCACGTCGCGGCGCTTGCGCTTGGCGAGTTCTTCTTTGGCGAGGTTCGGCTTTTGTACGCGCAGCTCGGTCAATTCGGCGAAGGTCTCTTCCGTGAAGAAGTCGCGACTGCGAAAAGAGAAACCCAGCGGCAACGCGAAGGCGACATCGACGGTGTTGGCCGCCTCGTTGACCATGCCCAGCGCAACGTGCAAGACGTTGTCCGGCACCTCGCTGCCGACCGGGCGCACGGCCACGGCGATGGGCCCGGCATAGTCAATTTCCGCCAGGGCGCGCATGTAGTCGGCGATTTGCGCGGGCCCGATGGCGCTGCCCTCGGCGCCGAAGCGCGGCTGCACGTCGCCCCGGCCAATCACGCAGTTGCTGACGTAGAACCAGTGGAGGTAGGGCGCGAGCCGCCCCAGGATTTCCGGCCCTTCGCCGTTGAGAGTGGTGCGGCCGATGCCGACGCCCAGGCCGATGTTGTCCAAGCCCTCGCCGCGCAGGGTTTCCATGAGGGCCAGGGCACGGTCGCTCGGGCCGATCAAGGCTTGGCGAAACACGCCTTTGTCGGGCGAGCCGGCGTCGCAAACGCTGACGCCGAGTTTCATCTTGCGCTTCTTCGCCTCGCCGGCCAAAGTGCGCAGCGACTGGCACAGCGCATGAAACGCCTGGGTCTGCACTTTTTCGCTATTCTGGTCATACGGCATGCCCGAAGCGGGATTGCGGCCGCTGGCGACGAACACCTGCTCCGCGCCATAGCTGCCGGCTTCGTCCATGAGGCGTACGATGCGTTCCACCCCCCGCCGGCGCTGCACCTCGTTCGGACAGCATAGATCGGCTGGGTCGATGAGGTTTTCTTCGTTGGTCCACTGCACCGGCTCGCAATGGAAGGCGACTTTCTTGTTGGAGTTCTTGAGTCGCTTGGCGACTTCTTTTTGCAGCTTCGCGGACTTGAACGAAGTCAGTTCGACCGCGCCGAAACCCTTGTCAGCAAGGACGCGGTCCAATGCGCTAAGGACGTATTGCGAATCGATCAGGCTGCGCGAAGCGCCGTCGAGATTGCCGGGACCCGGATAGGCCATGTAGAAGACGAGTGAGCGCGGATTCGTGGCGAGCGTCATGTGAGGTCTCAAGCCCGCAGGCGAGCGTTCAGCTAGGTTTTGTATAATTCCAACTGTACAAGCTATCCTCCAACTTGGACAGGGAATGCTTCCGTGACCTTGCTCTATTCCGATCCCTTGTTTTTACGCCATGAAACCGGGCGGCATGTCGAGGTCCCCGGCCGATTGCTGTCCATCACAAAACGACTGCAGGAATCCGGGCTGGCGGCGCAGTGCAAGCCGAAAGAGTATACTCCTTTGTCGGCGGAGCAAGCCGCGCGCGTGCACGATCGCGCCGTCATCGAACGCGCGCGCCAAGTGTGCCAGGCCGGCGGCGGTTTTCTCGACGCGGACACGATCGTGTGCCCAGAGTCGTTCCAGGTCGCGCTGGCCGCGGCGGGCACGTGCGTTTCGGCAGTCGATGCCGTGCTCAAGGGAGACGACAAGACCGCGCTGTGTCTCGTGCGGCCGCCGGGCCACCACGCGACGCCAACGCACAGCATGGGCTTCTGTGTGTTCAACAGCATTGCATTGGCGACGGCGCACGCGCTCGACGCTTTCGGCTTATCTCGAATCTTGATCGTCGATTGGGACGTGCATCACGGCAACGGCACGCAGGATATCTTCTATGCCGAGCCGCGCGTGTTCTTCTATAGCATTCATCGCTATGGCCACGGCTTTTATCCCGGCACCGGCGCTGCCGACGAAACCGGGACAGGTCCGGGCCTGGGATGCACGCTCAACGCGCCGGTCCGCTACGGCACGCCGCGCAAAGAGTATCACGCCCTGTTCACAAGCTGCCTCGAGAAAGCGGCGGACAAGATCAAGCCGGAATTGGTTCTCTTAAGCGCCGGCTTCGACGCGCACGCCCAAGATCCAATCGGCTCACTCGGCTTAGAGACCGAGGACTTCGCGACGCTTACAGAGGCAGTGCGCAACGTTGCCGATACGCATGCGGATGGCCGGCTCGTGAGCTGCGTGGAAGGCGGCTACAATCTGGATGCGCTGGCACAGTCGGTGGCGGCGCATTTGGGAGTGTTGCTCAAAAAGTGAAGTTTTTCTAACCACGGATGACACGGATATCTCGGATTCGTAGTGTTGTGTCATTTATTCTACATCCGTGCTAATCCGTGTAATCCGTGGTTGGAATTGGTAAATCGGCGTCATTCCAAGAAATGAGGCCGGCCGAATTCCGTGGGGTGGAAAACAGCCGGCCCGAGGCGGGCTTCCGATTGCTAGCGCCGCAGAGTTTTCATTTCCGTTCGGAGAGCTTTCAGCTCATTGAGTATGGCTTCCAATTGCCGCTCAATGCCTGCTTCCTGGCTGCCCCCAGCGCCTGGTCCCCGCGTCAACCCAGACGGCGCGCCACTCGAGCCGGTGCCTCCAAAAGCACCCATGCCCGGTCCGCCAAAGCCGGATCTACCCGAGTCGCCGCCGAAGGAACGGAACGGTGCTTTTTTCTCAAACTTCTTCTCGAACGATTTCTCTGCTTTGAAGCCTTTCTTGTCCTTGCCGAACCCGAACGGTTCCTTCTTCTCGACCGCCGCCGACAACCGACTGACTCGCGCCTCCAGACTGTCGATCTTTTCGCGAAGCTGATTCACCTCGTCTTGTAGTCGCTGGATGTCCGCCGGGCCGCCACGCCCTTCTTTGCCGCGCGTTTGCGCCGCTGAGTCCAACGCGAACGCTGCCGCGCAGATTAGAACCGCCACCCCGGTAATCGTTGGCCGAAACATGACTCCTCCTCCCTTCGTTCACATGAGTGTTCTACCAATACAAACACTCCCGCCGTGCAAAAGTTGCCGTTAAAAAAGGATGAGTCGCGCCGACGCCGTCGCCTCCATAGGGCAAAAAGACAGCGCCGGTCAAAATCACTAAACCAAGAGTGCGCCAATCCTGGTCCACGCCCCAAAGAACACCATGCCGCAAGTCCTCGACTGGCCGCCGGCCGATGCACCGGACGTGCTAACCCGTGCGGTCGATTATCTCCGTAACGGCAAAGTCGTCGTGTTCCCCAGCGAGGCGACGTACGAGGCGGCGGCCTGCGCGCTCTGTCCCGACGCGGTGTCCGATCTTCGGCGTGTTGCCGAACCATCCGCAGCAATCACCGTCGTGTTGACGCAAGGCGTCGAAGCCTTCGATTGGTTTCCATCACTGCGCGGCCGCGGGGTACGCTTGGCGCGACGCTTTTGGCCCGGACCGTTAGTGCTGACCGGCTGCGCTGGCGCAAAACAAGGGCTGGCCGCGTTTTTGCCGGCACGGGTACGATCCGCATTCGACGAACAGGGCCTGGCGCTGCGCCTTCCCGATCATGCGGCGCTGCGGCTGGCGGCGCGGCGCTTGGGCGCACCACTCGCGTCCGCCGCTACGTCGTGGACCGATTCGGACGAGGCACTGGCAGCGCTCGGCGATCACGATGTGCTTGTGCGCGACGGCCCCACGAAGCTTCGCCAGTCCACTACATTGGTGAGCCTCGACGGCAAAGTATGTCAAGTTGTGCGCGCAGGCGCCATTCCGGCAGCTGAGATTGACGACGCAGCAGCATGCCAAGTCCTATTCGTTTGCACTGGAAATACCTGTCGCAGTCCGATGGCGCAGAGCTTGTGCGCGCAGTTGCTGGCCGAACGTTTGGGCTGCGCGGCCGCGGACTTGCCCGAGCGCGGATTTCGCGTGCAATCGGCCGGCGTCGCTGCCATGATAGGGGGCGCCGCGACACCTGAGGCCTTGGAAGTGGTCCGCGCACTTGGCGCCGACATGGGCGAACACCGCAGTCAGCCGCTCACGCACGAACTGTTGGCGCAAGCGGATTTCCTCATTGGGATGACGCACAACCATGTCTACATCCTGCACAGCTTGCGAACGGGCGTGCTGCCGCGCCTGTTGTCGGCGGCAGGAGAAGACATAGCCGACCCCATCGGCGGCCCCATGGAGTTGTACCAGTCCTGCGCTCAACAAATACGGGAGTGCTTAATAGAATTACTGCCGGAGTTGTTGGAAGGTTAGCCATGAAAATTGCGATCGGCAGCGATCATCGCGGCTTTGAAGTCAAGCGCCGTTTGGTGGCCCTGTTGCAAAACATGGGTCACCAGGTGGTGGATGTCGGCACCGAAGGCAGTGAAAGCGTGGATTACCCCGACTACGCCTTCCAGGTGGCCCAGCGCGTCAGCAAGGCCGAAGTGGACCGCGGCATCCTCATCTGCGGCACCAGTATCGGCATGTGCATCGCCGCGAACAAGGTGAAAGGCGTGCGCGCGGCCCCGTGCCATGACAGCATTACCGCCGAGATGAGCCGCCGCCACAACGACGCCAACGTGTTGTGCCTGTCCGCCGATTTGCTCGGCGAGGAGCTGATCGACCGCATGGTCCGCATCTGGCTCGAAACCGAGTTTGAAGGCGGCCGGCACGCGCGTCGCGTGGAGAAAATCGCCAAGATCGAACAAGCGTCTTAAAACCGAATTCCAAAATACGAAATCCGAAACAAACTCGAAATCTGAAAGACCAAACAAGACAAACTCCAAATCGACATGCGCCGAACCGGAATTCTGTTGCTCGTATTCTGTTGCACTGGCTCCAACCTACATGCGCAAGGCAGCGATTGGCCGCAGTTTCTCGGCCCCAAAGGCACAAGCGTGTCCACGGAGAAAGGCATTATCGCGCCGTGGCCGGAAAAGGGTTTGCGCGTGGTTTGGCATCGTAAGCTGGGCACCGGTTACGGCGCTCCGTCGATCAGCAAGGGCAAGCTTTTCCAACTCGACCGCGTCGTGGACCAGATTGCGGTCAAGGACCAGATACAGTACTTCGAAACCAACACCGCACGCCTCGTCTGCCTGGATGCGCGCACCGGCCGGCTTCAGTGGAAATTCGAGTACCAGACCGATTTCCGCGATTACTTCGGCTACAACAACGGGCCGCGCTCTTGCCCGGTCGTGGACGGCGATCGTGTCTATATCTACGGCGCGGAGGGATTGTTGCACTGCGTGAGCACGGAAGGCAAGCTGCTCTGGAAAGTGGACACGCGCAAAGACTTTGGCATGATCAAGAACTTCTTCGGCGTCGGCAGCGCGCCGGTGGTCGAAGGCGATCTTGTCCTCGTCAACGTCGGCGGCAGCCCCCCAGGCAGCAAGGAAGGCTTGCAACATTTCGCCGACTTGAAGGGCAACGGCAGCGGGGTCGTGGCATTCGACAAGTACAAAGGCACGGTCCAGTACAAAATCAGCGACGAGTTGGCCAGCTACGCCAGTCCCGTGCTTGCGACCATTGACGGCCGGCGCTGGTGCTTCATGCTGGCCCGCGGCGGACTCCTTGCTTTTGAGCCCAAGTCCGGCAAAATCGACTTCCATTTCCCCTGGCGCGCGGAGGACTTCGAAAGCGTCAACGCCTCCAACCCCGTCGTTGTCGGCAACCAAGTCCTCATCACCGAATGTTACGGCCCCGGCAGCGCACTCTTGGAAGTCAAGCCCGGCGGCTACGACGTCGTTTGGGACGACGCTAAGAAGTTTCGCAAGAGCCTGCAATGCCACTGGATGACGCCGATCCACCACAACGGTTACGTCTACGGTTCGAGCGGGCGGCACACCAACCACGCCCTGCTCCGCTCTGTCGAATGGGCCACCGGCAAAGTGATGTGGAGCGAGCCGCGCCTGTCGCGCTGTTCGCTGCTCATGGTTGACGGCCATTTCATCTGTTTGGGCGAAGACGGCAAGTTGCGGCTCTTGAAAGTGAACTCAGAGAAATACGACGAAGTTTCGGTGACTGAAGTGGTGCGGGATCCCAAAACTGGCGAGCCAATTCTGGAGTATCCCTGCTGGGCTGCGCCGGTGCTGTCCAATGGATTGCTCTACGTGCGCGGCGACGACCGCCTGGTGTGCCTGGAACTCATTCCCCAAAAGTAGTGCATCGACTTAATGTGAACTACTTAGTGCCGGCTAGGTACTTTTGGCATTATTGCGCATTTTTTGATTGACATCCTTTCCCTTGACTCATATCGTAAGATGCAATCGCAGCGCGGAAATGCATTATCGAGGGACCAAGGAGGGCGAATGGGCACCCGGCGAGCCACGGCCCTCCGGCAGGCCCAGTGCGGGGTGAAGCCTTTCTTTGTGGCGTCCGCACGTCGCCAGTAGTTCGCAAATCTACAATGCAGAAGCTCGGCGCACTGCCGTCCGGGTTGTCCTTTCTCTGGGAACGAGGTGAGCGCATGAATGCCAATTCCCTTCGCGTCAACGTGGCCCATGAAGAGCGGCTGGAAATGCTCTTGCAACGGCGTCTGGGAAATCGCATTCGCGACCTGCGCGTCCAATTGCTTCCCGAAGGGCTGGTCCTCACAGGGCGTGCGCCAACCTATCATGCCAAGCAATTGGCCCAACACGCCGCCATGGAATTCTGCGATGTGCCTATATTGGCCAATGACATCGAAGTAAGTTGAAGGCGGGCCCTACTTTTCCAGAAGCACGCGCGCGTCCACCCAATCCACCTGTGCTTGAACGTCCCCGAACGGGCCAAACTCGGCCAGCAAAGTCAGTTCTCTGACCCCCTGAATGTCCGCGCGAATGGCCAGTGGCGCTCGGCCCGCCCGAATTTCGACTTGCGAACAGCCCGCCACTGGACGTCCGTCCGCCAGCACGCTCACGCGCGCGGCGCCGCGCGGGCCCGCTTGATCGTGAATCCCCACCCAGGCTTCAAACCAGCGCTGCTTGCCGTCCAGAGCAAAGGTCGCGCGGCTTTGGGCGTGCATTCCCAGGCCTTTTTCATAGGTTTGCCCCGTCAAACGCAATGGCCGTCCGCTCACGCTGGCGTCGGCGACCAGCGGCCAGCTGACGCCAAGGAACGGCGTGTGTTCGAAGGCCTTGGGCGTCTTCTCGGACAGATACGCCGCGCAGCCTTGGCGCAGTTGGGCGGCGCGCAGGTCGGCCAGCGGAATGCGCACTTTCGCGCCAAAGGAGGTTGTTGCTTCCCAGTGCGCTGCCCCGGTTTCAAGCGTAAAGCGCGTACACTGCATGCGCGTGCCATCGCTCAAAACGAGGCCGGCAAATAAGCCCTTGGGCCGCGGCTTGGCCAGAAACTCCGGCCGTGGCGCGAACAGACTCATCTTGTCCCAGGGCGTGCTCGATTCGCTATCCCCTTGCTTCACTCGGATGCCTTGGGCGCTGGAAAGCGCAACCAGCCTACCTTCGACACGATCGCCCCCCGCCAACAACACCTGGTCGTTTGGCCGTTTTGAAACCAGCAATCGGCGCAGGAGAATCTCGCCGTCCTCGTCGCCTTCGGGTAAAGACCTGCACAGTGCCGCAACGTAGGCCAACGGTACGGCGACAGACGCGTCCGACCACTTGGGCGTGAACGTCAGTCGTTCTTCTTCCAGTAAGAGAGGTTTTTTCGGGGCATAGGGAATGCGATCGCCGTTGGTCAAGAGCAGGAAGTCGCGCGCCGGAAAAGGAGGTAAGCGTTCGCCCGCGCGACGCACGGACACCAGCTCGACGCCTGGCAGTTTGCGCGGCGACTTGCCGCCCAAGCTTACGTCCCACGCCGGTGACCAATGCAAGATCGGCGCGGCAGGCTGGGGACCGTCCACTGTGCGGGCAATGAATTCTTGAGCGAAGGAGGAGGACGCCGGGATCGCGGCCACGAAAATGCAGACCACGATAACCGCACGCGCAACACTAACCCGACGCGTGAGCGAGGGCGGCGGCGTGTCGCCCGCGGGCGACGCGTTGCCCTCGCTCACGCGTCGGGCTGGTGTAGGAATCGGCATAGTCAACGCTGCAAGATGGGCAAATAGTTATTGGGAATCTGCAAGATGATTAGTGCCATTGAAGTGCAATAGTGACGGCAAAACCGTCCGTCAAACCACCAGGCTTCGCCCTGGCCGCCCTGGCGCATGCTCAAGAGCTCATTGCGCACGGCGGGATACCATTCGCGCCAATAGCGCGGCCCGGCGATCCACATGGCCTGAGCGGCGTAATAGTGCCCGTAGTAGTAGTGGATTTGATGCTCACCAAAGAGGCCGCCGCCGCGGTTGTCGCCCGGCTTGAAACGCATGAGGAAATCGAGCCCCTTCTTGACCTCTTCGCCTTCGTACAGACCGGCGCTGTAAAGGGCCACGACGCCGGCCGCGGTGCGAGCGAAACCCGCTTGTCCGACGCGGCGCTGGTAATAAAAGCCGCCTGTGCCGTGCAAGTCCTGGCATTCCTTCACATACTTGATGCAGTTGTCAGCAACCTTCTTGGGCACCGCGAAGCCCGCGTTCCGCGCTGCCCGCAGCGCCATGATCTGACAAATCGTCACCGAGATGTCCGCGTCGTTGGGACGCGGCTGATAGCGCCAACCGCCCTCGGTGTTTTGCGTCTTGATCAATAGCTTTACCGCCCGGTCGAGCGTGCCGCGCAACTGATCGCGCATCTGCGGCTCGTTCACCATGCCGTGCGCCTCGGCCAAGAACAGCGTGGCGAAACCGTGGCCGTACATGGGGCCGTGCAACGAGGCACGCGGATTGTTGAGAAACCCAGGTGTGTTGCGGTCTTCGTGGGCCAGCACGAATTGCAAGGCGCGCGACACGCAGCGGCCGTAGCGGCCGCGGCCGGGCTGGTGGCCGCCCGCCATGAAGGCCAGTCCGCACAGCGCAGTGACGGCGACATTGCCGGTATATTGGTTCGTGCCCCAGGAGCCGTCTTCATGTTGCTGGCGTTCGAGATAGGCCAGGCCGGAATCGATGGTTTCTTGTGTGGCGGCCGTGATCATGCCGCGGGCCTGGTTTTCGGGATTGTCCTGGGCCAGGCCGCGCAGGACCAGCCCGCCGCCCGCCAGACCAAGGAGCGATCCCAAACCGCGAGTCAGAAACTTGCGCCGGCTGGCCATTGGAGTACTCCTTCAAGCTAATCTCGTGCCTTGCCGCGGCTGGTCTCCGAAATGGTCCGGTAATACTGCCGCAGGATGTCTTCGTATTTGAGCAAGAAGCGTTCTTTGGAATAAGTGTCCATTTCTTGCTTCTTGGCATTGGGCAAATGCCCCCAGATGTCTCTATCGAAAAGGTCGGCGACCGTGTTCTTGCTGTCGCGCTTGTCCTTGCCGACCTGTCCGCCGTTTCCCTTCTCGCCCTTCTTATCATTCTCACCCTTGGCGGATTGTTCGCCCTTGCCGTTCTTGTCCTTGCCGCCTTTGTCCTTGCCGTTTTGGTCGCCCTTGTCCTTCTTATTGCCGGCGTTGGCGCTATCCTGTTTCTTGGCTCCCTGCTTGTTGTCGTTCAATTTGCTGTTTTTTTGCCCGCTCTTGCCGCTGGAACTGCTCGAAGAACTGCTGCTGGAACTCGAACTGCTGGAGCTGCTGCTGGAAGAGCTCTGGTCGCTCTTTTGCCTTTGCTTGATAAGCTCGTCCAGGTCCTTGACGATCTTGTCCTGGATCTTTTGCGTTTCCTCTTTGGGATCTTTCTTGCCCAGGCGTTCCTCCGAGGCATCCATGTTCTGGTGGAGCCGCTTGATGACCGCTTGAATGTCCTCGCCGCCGCCTTCGTCGCCCGGCAGTGCCTTCTTGCCTTTGTCGAGCGGCTCCAGCTTCTTGACCAGCTCTTTCTTCTCTTTTTGAGCCTTGGGATCAGGCTCCTCTTTCTTCTGGATGCGCTCGGGCAGCTCCTGGGCCGCGAGAAAAGCGACCATCAATGCCGAAGCAAACAAAGTGATTCCCATTTGGCGTTTCACTGGGGTTCTCCTTTGTTCTCTTTCTGTTGCAACATCTGTTGGAACAGCTCGTGGATGCGGCGTTGCTCGACTTCCAATTCCGAGGCTTCGCGCCGCTGGGCTTCCGTTAGATTATTGACATCGGGATTCTGTTGGGCAAATTCCTTGGTCCGTTCGTTTACTTCCACCTGCTCGGAGCGCAGGGCTTTGAGCTGAGCCATGGGCGGAATGCCGTCGCCGGGGCGCGTCTTCGGCCCTTCTTGCTGCCCGCCGCCCCCGTCGTCCTTCTTCTGGCCGCCGTTTTGCGCGACTTCATTAGGGTCATTCTTGAGCGCGTCGAGCAGCCTTTGCAAGCGCTGGGCGGCCTGGGATTGCAGTTTCTGGACTTCGTTGCTGCGACGGACTTCGTCGGTCAACTCCTCTTTTTCGAAGTCTAGACGGCGTTCTTTGCCCACTGCTTTGCGTTCTTCCATGGATTTGGCGGCTTCTTCCATTGCTTTGGCCGCTTTTTCAAAGATATGCTCAAAAACTTTGGCCTCCTTGATTTTTTCCTTCAAGCTACGGGTTTCACCGGCCAAGCCTTGCTGTGAAGTGATATCGCCGTCCAGCGTGTCGAGCAGGCCGAAGCTCCATTTCTTGTGCTTCATGACCCTTTCTTGCAGTTCCTTGGATCGATCCAAGAACGCATCCTGGCGCTCTTTGAGGCCTTTGATGCGGTCGGCGATCTTGGCCAATTGTTCGCGCGCCAACTCCTCCTCAAATTCTTGCAGTTTGGCTTGAGCGTCTTCGATCCGGTCCAACGCTTCTTGCTGATTCTCTTCGGGGTTTTCGCCATTGTTAAGTTTATCGGCCGCCCGATCCATTTCCTGGGCGGCGCGATTCATGGCCCGGCTGGCTTGCTCTTCCTGCAAACGGGCCAGCTCGCGGGCCTTCTCGCGCGCCTTTTCTTCCAAGGCCTGCTGCTCCTTGGCCAGCCGCTTGAGCTCCCGGTCGCGCTCCTCCGGATTCTCCATCTTCTGGGCGTCACGGACCTTCTTCTGCAGCCGGTCCTGGTCCTTGGCTAGCTGGTCGATGTCCTTGCGGACGTCCGCCGCGTTCTTCTGCTTCTTTTGCAGACGTTCGAGGTCGTCCTCCTTCTTGCCTTCTAAGGCCGCGAGCATTTTCTCCAGGTCCTTGGCGGCCTTGGTTTGCTTGTTCATGGCGTCGTTGAGCTTGTTCTTGTCGCCGAGGCTTTTGCCGGCTTCGCGCATCTGGTCGGGCAGCATGTTCTGCTCGCCGATCTTGGCGGCTTGCTTTAGGCGGTCGGCGCCGTCCTTGTCGCCGTCCTTGGCGCGCTTGGCCTGGGCTTCGTTCATCATCTTGAGCAAGTCCTCCGCCCTTTGCGCCAGGCTGTTTTGCGCGTCGGACTTCTTGCCAAGGTCGTTGCCAAGCTTTTCTTCGGCATCCTTCCTGTCCTTGGCATTGGCGCTCGGTTTGCCGGCCAGCTCGTCTTGCTTTTTCTGGATTTGCTGCGTCTCGTTCTTGAGCTCATTTTGCTTGTTCAATAGGTCGCGGGTCTTGCCCTTGACCATGTGCATGCTCGCCCACGGATCGAGGAACTTCGCCAGGTCGTCGAGCGTTTTCTTCGACTGTTGCTGAAGCTCGCTGGCCTTTTCAAGCGAGCTTTGCTTTTTCGGCGTTGGCTTGGTCGTGCCGGATAGCTCTTTGCGGGCTTCAGCCAGGTTGGGCTCGATCTGTTGCAGGTCTTCTTGAGCCAATCTCTCTAATTCGTTCTTGAGCGTCTTGATCAGGTCCTGTGTTTCCGAGGAGGGCAGCTTGTTGTCCTTGATCATTTGCTGCAGTTTGTTGAGCTCGTTGCGCAGGCCTTCGTCCGGCCGCTGCCCCAGGCGCTCTTGAATCTGCTTCTGAATCTGCTCGGCTTCGATCAACTGGTCCAGCTCTTTCTGCGTGATCTTGCCCTCTTTCTTTTTCTCCAAGAGGTCTTTCACGAGATTGAGAGCTTCTTCCTGCATTTGCTGCACGCGCACCAGCTCTTGCTGCGCCTGGGCCAGGCCATCGTCGAGAATGCGGGCGATCTCCGCTTTGCCGACGATGCGCAATTCGATTTCGTGGCTGCGGCCGGGCTGGCGCGCGCGGAAGATGTCGCAAAAGTCATCAGCACCGATTTGCAAGATGATGGATTCGCCTTCCTTGAAGCGGTTCTTGAGCGCCCAGTGCGTAAGTATGTCGAGTTCCTTCGGTCGCAGTTTGAGCTCGACGAAACCGGGAATCTGCCGATGCAAGCTCGCCGACAATTGCGGAATCACCCGGCCCATCACCTGGTAATCGTACAGCGGTAAACGCACCGGCTCGTCGTCGATCCACTTGCCTTCGGCGTTCTTGCGGCGAAACTCGACAAAGACCGATCGAATCGCAAAAGTCTCGTCGCTAACCAGCATCTTGAAAGCTACCTCCGCATCGGGCAGCACGCTTTGGCTGGTCGCTGGACGAACGAGTTGGACAGCGGGCAATGGATCAAGGTTGACGCGCGTGTCGATCTCATAATCCTTTATGAGTCCAAGTTTGTCGCGCAGCCGCAGGACGTAGGGGCCGGTCACCCACGGCACGAAATCCAGGTTGAATAACTGGTCGTTTTCGAAACGGGCACTCACGCTGCCGTTAACGGCTTGCTGCGTTCCTAGCGAACCCAGCGTGTTGAACGGAAGCGAGTGCATGACCGGCGACAGTTGCGCCGCCAGGTTCACTAGCGAGTTCTCGGAGCGAAACGCCAACTCGGCGGATTCAAGCGGCCGGTCGACGGCGGCGCGGAAGGAGACGTGCGTGCCGAGAATGGCTTCGATGTGCCGGCTCCCGGGGGAGAGCTTGGCGGGTTCCAAATCAGTGTAGTCCGGAAAGCGCAACTCTATCTGCGGCGAGGGCAAGCCGTCCAGCATCGCGAATTTCGGCGGCGGCAACACTTCGACTTCGTGCCATTGGCCACGGCCCGGCGGATAGACGGCGTCATTGGCGTGAATGCGGAAGCGGAACTTGCCCTTTTGCTGCGTCATGTCCACCGCGGCAAGGAACGCGCCGCCACGCTTCTTGTCGTCACGCTTGACGGCGATCGTTTTCTCGGTCCGCAGCGCTCCGTCGATTTCCACGCGCGCCTGGTTGGGCACGATCCCGTCCAGCTTGGCTTTGATCAGAAACGGCTGACCTTGCGCGATGCGATGCGGGGTGTCCTGCACCTGAATCTGCGTCCAAGTGTGGTGGCCGAACGGATCGGCCAAGCGCCAAAACGCCACCTGCGCGAACTGCGTGTGGTGGTAGAGGAAATGTCCCGCGGCCAAAACGGACACCAAAGCCGCCGCCGTCAGCCAGAGCATGCCGCGGCGATCGAGAATCTTGCCGAAGTCGTAGCTTTCCGTTTGATTCAAGGCACGCGTGATGGCGGCCTGGCGCATGGCAGCCGAGCCGGACTTGGGATCGTCGGCTGGAAGTTGCAAGAACTGCACCGTGCTGGCTAGCGCGTCGTTCAACTCCGGATAAACGCCTTCAACTTGCAAGGCCAAAGACAAATCGTCGCTGGGCCGGGCCAACGGCTGAATCAACAGGCGAAAGGCTACCACGCCCGCACTTGCGACAATGCCCACCAGCAGCAGCGCCCGGAACAGACTGGGTAGATTCAAGAACCAATCCGCGAGGCCAACGACCACGCCGGCGCCAATGAGGACGGCGGCGATGGCGCACAACCCACGCCAGCCGACCAACAGGCGGAAGCGGCGTCGCAAGGAGGCCAAGCGTCGTTGCAAGGGATTGGACATGGGTGGGCATCCTTGGGCGGAAATGGGGCGATACGAACCCCTGTGCTATTCGCGTGTCCGGTTACGCTATTTCACCATACGGATAGACGGGAGTAAATGGAAAATCGATTGGGGGGGTCGCTCTTTGGAGCGCGGCGCTATTCCGCCGCTTTGGTTTTTGAAGTGCGGCGTCCCGTCGCCGCACTCCAAATACTGCTATTTCTTGCGGGCTTGCTCCATCGCCCAAGTCTTGTCTTCATCGGCGAGTGGCGCAAACGGTGCTTGACTGTAGTTCAAAGAACGCCAGTAACGGCCACGTTCGTAGGTTTGACGAAAGACGGCTTGAAGATCAACATGCACATCCGCATCCGGCGCTTTGAGAGGAATCGGAATTGTCGGCAGCGGTCGGCGAATGGACCATGCGAACACCTCGCAGTAGCGACGACCGTCGGCGCGCGACACCAGCGCGAAGTCTCCCTCCGGCAACGGCTCGGCCAATGGCATTCGTTGTCCGCCGACTAGGAAGTCGAGTTCAACGAGATGGACTTTTTGGTGCAAGATCGCTTGCCGCTTGGCGCAGTATGCTTTCAATCCTGCCTCAGACTTGGTGGCGGGGCAGAGCAGTTCCAAAACGGTGACAAGAACTCTATTCGGCCTGAGAAGAATCTCGACCCGCACTGGTCGCTTCGGCTCGAGTTGGGATGATTCGTCCAAGCGAACGTCGTAGTGCATTGAGAGCACGCCAGCGATCGCGTGGCGCCATTGTTCGATGAATTCAAGATGAAAATCACGCCAGATGGCAGGGTCCTCTAGGTAGGGTCCATGCCGGGAAATGGGCAATTTATTTGTCGCATCTAAGCTCGTCAAAAGAGTCGCAAGATTCCGCCAAAGGTGATCAGCAATGCAAGGATGAACAGCAAAAAGACAATGAACCCGCCTATTACGCCGACTTTGAGCAAGTTAAGAAATAGCAACCTCCAATCCCTTTTCGCTTCGGAGCCTTCGGGTCGCTCTACGGAAGAGGTGGGATACGACGGTTCCATGAGACCTCCACGCCGAAAAGCTTACTGTGCAAACAGTGCATCAATCGACCGGCCCGAACACAGCGTCAGCGGCCGCCCCTGCACGTCGCGTAATTCCGTGTCCAGAGGGATGCCCAGCGCGTGGTAAATGGTCGCCGCCACGTCCGCAGGGCCAAACGGCGTCGAAGCGGGATAGGCGGCAATGCGGTCGGATGCCCCGATGACCTGGCCGCCGCGGACGCCGCCGCCCGCAAACACGACCGAGTTGCAAGCCGCCCAGTGATCGCGGCCCGCGTCGCGGTTGATCCGCGGCGTGCGGCCGAACTCGCCCAGGCACACCACCAGCGTTTCCTCCAATAAACCGCGATCGTGCAAATCCATTAACAACGCGGAGAAACCCAGATCGAACGGCGGCAACAACGTCTCCTTCAGCTGCTGGAAGTTGCGGGCGTGCGTGTCCCAAAAGGCGTCGTCGCGGGCCCAGTTGACGGTGATCAACGGGACGCCGCCCTCCACCAGTCGCCGGGCCAAGAGTAGCGACTGCCCGAAGGAGTTGCGGCCATAGCGATCGCGCACCGCTACGGGTTCGCCGGTCAAATCAAAGGCGCGACGCGCGGCCGGCGACGTGACCAGGTCGAATGCTTGCCGATAAAAGTAATCGAAGGATTGTGTCGCGGATTGCGTGGCCTGACGCGACAGCCGCTCCATGCGCTCGCGCAGCCGCTTTCGAGGTCCGCCCACTTCTTCCACAAGCGTTGGAAACGGCCGAAAGTCGGAGCGATTGGGATCCTGCGGGATGAAGAGCGGATCGTGCACGGCGCCGATCAGCCCCGCAAAGAAGCCTGGAAAGATATGATTGTTCGCCGACATCTGATTCGCCGGTGAATTGAGGCTAATGCCAGCTGGCAGTGTAGTAGGCACACTCCGTGTGCCGTTGAGGCCGGACGGCACACGGAGTGTGCCTGCTACATTGTCGCGGCGCAAGTAGTTTAACACTGCTCCGAAGGTGGGGAAGTCCGTCGGTTGATTCCGCGGATTGGTGGCCGGTTGGGCGTGGCGCACGCCGGTGAGCATGTAGTGCATCGCCACCGTGTGCGTGTCGTCCGGATGGCTGACCGAGCGGACAATGGCGTAGCGGTTCGCCAGCTGGGCCAGGCGCGGAATATGCTCGCCGACCTGAATTCCGGGCACGTTGCTGGCGATGGGCTGAAACTCGCCGCGGTATTCACTGGGGGCGTTCGGTTTAAGGTCCCAGATGTCTTGATGCGCCGGAGCGCCAAAGAGAAAGACGACGATGCACGACTTTGCCCGACCGAAAGTGGCTAGCGGCGATTGGGCCACAGCTCGGGCACGAAGCACTTCCGGCAACGAAAGTCCGATAGTGCTGAGGCCGCCGACGCGCAGCCATTCGCGCCGCGTCAGGCCGTCGCAGAGGGGTACCGGCTGTTGCGTGAGCCCCAACATCTTGATTCTCCGCAACCAACCGTAAGTCTATCGTCGGCCTGGAAGATGAACAAGCAAGGGTCGAAATACACGGTGATCGCCAGAGCGATCGGTTGGATGGTGACCGGGCGCATCAATCTTCCCTTCCCAGGAATCCAAAGAAAAACGAAACAATGCCGCCGATCATTATGACTACGCCGTAGGCCACGAAGCGCGCCGACAAACGTCCGCCGCGACCACTGAGCGCGGGCAAGGCCAACGCAAACACGACCGCGCCGACGATGATGAGAATCACACCGAGGATCATGCTGCGGATTTGAGCGTTGGTGAAACTCTTGGGCGGCGCTACGCGCCGCCGCTTCTTGCGGCGCACCGGGCGATCCTCTTCGTCCTCATCCTCGACGTCTTCCCATTCCAACTGGGGCGCACGGAAGTTGATTTCACACATGGGACACATGATCCTCTGTCCCATCTCCCGATCCGGTAAATCGAATTTACGCTCGCAGCTGGGACATTTGACGCGATTCACTTCGCAGACTCCTCGCTGCCAGATTGCAGTTTGTTGATTACCTAGCATGCACCGGGTGGCACATGGCACCCAGATAGCCGCCTGGAATACGACGGACGTCAAAACCCTTCATCCTTCAGCCGGCCGAGTATCGCGCCGTAGCGCGGCGTCGGATCGCGCCAAAAACTGCGGTTGCGCGCGAAAGGATTCAACCAGTTGACCAGGCTGAAATGATCCCCATCCCAGACGCCGATGCTCTCGCCCCAAGTCGCGGAGGAAACCGACACGACGCCGTCGTTGGGCCCCTCGGCGTCGAGCACGATGCGGTAAGGCAGCAGCCATTCGGGGCTGAAATAGGTGCCGTCGTGCTGGGCGGCGACGGAAAAATAGCGCACGTTTGCGGCGTCGCGGACCTGGTCGTTCAAGGATTTGCAGCCTGCAGTGGTGACATCATAGAAGCCCTGGGTGGCGACGCCGAACAATTGGAAAACGGGTTTGAGCAGGCGTTCGAGCCGGCGAATGCCCCAGTCGGCGAAGGCCGAGCCGCGGTGGGGCGTTCCCAGCGTGGTCAAGGACAGCACACGGTCCGCCATGCCCAAACACGAGATCATATAGCGCGCGTCGAGGCCGCCCATGCTGTGTGCGATCAAGTGGACAGGCTCCGTCGGACTGTGCCGATCCAGGTATTGCTTGAGCTGGCAAGCGCGCTCGGCGACACCTCCAGTCGGCGTCAGCGACGGCACCAGCACGCGATTTCCGGACTGCTCGAGAGCTTCGACGATGCCGGGAAAGTAGTTCGCGACGGTGACGCCCGCAAGGCGGATGCGGTCAAAGCCGAACAGGCCGTGCACAAGGACAACGGGCGCGCGCAACTTGACGATCATACCGATGAACCGTGAATTCATCATGAAGAACAACTAAATAGTAAGTGAATGGCTCAGGATTGGCAAGCGGTCGAAAACAGGCGAATTCAGAGCCGCGCCCGTGTAAGGGAGCGGGGAAACCGTGCGCGGGCCCCGCTTCCTCACGGGCGCGGCTCGGAATTTAGATTCGAAAATGGATTGCACATCGCGCCGAATTGGGTGCTTCGCCGCAAGTTGAGATTGTGAAAGGACTAGCTCGTGTTCAGCCCAAAATGGATTGCACATCGGCTCCCTGGGTTGGAATGCAATCCATCCATCAGAGGTGTGTTAGCGGCACCGCTTCCGGACGTAGCGCAATGAATATCATTGACCTCTTGGCAACGGACGCTACGTTACCTCCCATAACCCACAACAGCGTGAGGCAACAACATGGCGTTGGCTAAAGCAGAACCGGGCAAGACCCGCATTGGCTGGATCGGTACGGGCGTGATGGGCCGCTGGATGTGCCAGCACGCCATGACCAAAAGCTTCAAGGCGACGGTTTCCAACCGCAGCAAAGACAAAGCCCAGCCGCTTCTGGAGCAGGGCGCGGCCTGGGCAGAAACGCCGAAACAGGTGGCGCAGAACGCGGACATAGTTTTCGCCATTGTCGGTTTTCCCAAGGACGTGCGCGAGGTATTCCTCGGTCCGCAAGGGGCGCTGGCCGGCAGCAAGCCGGGCACTGTGCTGGTGGACATGACCACGAGCGAGCCGGCGCTGGCACGTGAAATCTACGACGCTGCCAAAGCGCGAGGAGTCTACAGCGTGGATGCCCCAGTCTCCGGCGGCGACGTCGGCGCTAAAAATGCCGCCCTGTCCATCATGATCGGCGGCGACGCGGACGCGGTCGAGTCAGTGCGGCCGCTCTTTGAGTGCATGGGCAAAACGATCATCCACCAGGGCGGCGCCGGCGCCGGTCAACACACCAAGATGGTGAATCAGATCTTGATTGCCTCGAACATGATCGCGCTTTGCGAAGGCCTCTTGTATGCATTCAAAGCTGGCTTGGACTTAGAGACGGTCTTTAAGTCGGTGTCGGTCGGCGCGGCCGGCAGCAAAGCGCTCGAAGTGCTTGGGCCGCGCATCATGGCCCGCAACTTCGAGCCCGGCTTTTACGTCGAGCACTTCATCAAAGACATGGGCATCGCGCTCGATGAATCCAAGCGCATGGGCTTATGCATGCCCGGCCTGGCGCTGGCCAACCAGCTTTACCTCGCACTCGCGGCTCAGGGCTATGGCCGCAAGGGCACGCATGCCCTGATGCTGGCGCTGGAGCATATTGCGAACATCAAGCGATAATCCATGATACAATAAACAAGAGGAATTGCCGAGTTGGCGAGTGGGAGGGATCATGAAGCCAAGCAGCGACAATCTCACGCCGGAAATGGCTCGTTCCGTTCTGCGACTCGACTTTCGTGATGCCGATCATCGGCGAGTAGAGAAGTTGTTGGCCAAGGCTCAGAACGGAACACTTTCGAACGAAGAGAAAACGGAACTTGACGAGTTCTTGCAAGCCGCCGATCACTTAGCTGTCCTGCAGTCCAAGGCAAGGCGATCGCTCAATTGCCCCAGCCAAGCCGGGTGACCATGGATGACGACTTGGAACGCCTTGTCAGAGCGCGAGCGCGTCAAGCGTGCGAATACTGCCGTTTGCCACAGACAACCTATCGGTTTCGTTTTCCCATCGATCACATCATTGCACAGCAACACGGCGGCAAGGATACGGCCGGAAACCTGTGCCTTGCCTGCCCACGCTGTAATTCCCACAAAGGCCCAAATCTGACCAGTATCGATCCAGTCACCCGGAAACTGGTTCGACTATTCAATCCAAGGCGGCACAAGTGGGCAGCCAACTTTAAGTGGGACGGTCCGATCTTGAAAGGTAAGACCGCGATCGGCCGCGCAACGGTGACATTGTTGTCAATTAACGCGCCTAGCTCCGTCGAAGTGAGACACGCATTGATTGAAGAAGGGATTTTCCCACCAAAGTTCCGCTAATGAAAGACAGAACTCGTCACTCATGGGCCTCTATTACCAGGAATGCATCCGAGGCATCCAATTCCGCGCCCTTGCGAGAGTGGATGACAAACGCATGGCGGCCCACGGACAACTTCTCAGGCACTCTTATGCTGAACTCTCGCATGGCAGTCGCTTTACCAGCCACGTCGATGTCCCAACTCTGATCCGGCACAATGCCGCGGCCGTCGAGCGTCATCTTGTAATCGAGCTTCTTGGGCAGCACATTCTGCACTACGAGCTTCGCTTTCACCGTCGTCCCCGGCTTTGCTGGTTGCAACAGTGGTTCGACGCGAATGCGGTGCGGGTTCCAATCGTGCTGGTGATCGCCGGACATGCAGAGTGCGTCGGCGGCTTTGGCGGCGGCCTTGCCCCATTCGACGCGGCGGCGGAAGTCCTCGGCGCTAAACTCGAACGGTCCGCCGTGCTCGGCCAACACCCAATCCGGCGCGGCTTCCAGCACCTTCTTCGCGCTGTGAGCATAAAGCGGCGGAAAGCTGCGGTTCAGTCCCATCCAGCCGCCCGAGCCGGAGAACATGTCCTGGTGGAAAAAGTTGTCCGCGGTAAAGAAGTAGCGTTTGCCGTCGATTGCGGCTTCCACACCCATCGTGTATTCCGTCTGACCTGGCAAGTGATGGAATCGGAAACGGTACTCGCGCCAGACCAGCGTGTCGCCGTCTTTGGGCATCTTGTCAAAGCGCACGGGCCGAGCGTCGAGGAATGGCGCTCGCAACAGATACGGCTGCGCGACAGGAATCGTAACCAGGTCGAGAGCCCAGACTTCGAGCTTGTCGCGGTCCGGCAAATGGTAGATGCCGTCATAATGGTCGTAATGGGCGTGGCTGAACATCACCACTTCGAGCGGACCGAGTTTCTTTTCTGCCTGCAACTTGGCGAACTGGTCGGCGCTGCGTTTGTCCCACGGGTCAAACATCAAGCACGAATTGTCGCGCGAAACCAGGACATACGTGTTGCCGGTCAAATACAAATGCTCGCTCACTTGCGACCACGGCTTCGAGCCGTTGGACTCGGCCTGCTCTTTTTTGAGAAAACGGTATTGGGGAGCGTTGCCGAGCCGATTCTTTGTGAAGCGCTCAAAGCTCTTGAGAAAGCCGACTTCTTCGACGGCTTCCGCGGTTTGAAAGAGCGCAGCGCGGGCATTCTTGCTCACGACCGGTCCATACGCAGGACACAGGATGTCCGGGTTTTTGTCAGCAAGCAGCCGCAACGACTTGGCGGCGGGCCCTAGGCCCGCGTCGGTCCAGTGGTCCCAATCGGTCGTGTAGGGGGCCCAGAGTTTGCCGGTCACTGCAAAGGCGCCGCCGACGAAGGCGAGGAGCGGGCCGCCCTTGCCCTTGCGCGCTAAGAGCGAAACCTGGGCGCGGGCATGGCCGGGCGATTCGACGACTTCGATGTCCCAGCCGCGCCACTGAAATCGCTTACCGTTTTCGAGGATGTAATCGACGCCCTCGATGCCGGCGGGCAACACTTGATAGGCGGTCCGCGAGCTACGCAGCGGCAGTGATTCTTGCCAGTATTTTTTCACGCCGTCAGGACTGAGCCATTCATGGGCGCCTTTGGGCGCGAACACGGAAATTCTGTCGCGGGCGAATGCATCTGCCACGGCGCAGGAGTCACGGTGATAGCTGGTCAGCGCGATCCAGTCGAGTTTCTGAACGCCCAGACTGTGCCAGTCTTTCGCTGCATTGGGTGCGTCAATCAAAAGAGCCGTGCCGCCTTCCACGATGGCGTAACCCGCGGGGAATCCGCCCGTGCGAAACACGCCGGGAGCAACGGCTGACCAGCGCTCGGGCGGCGACTGCGCCGAACCTGCAATGCGCAGATAGGCGATGAGTCCAATCAGCACGAAACACCCCATGGCCAAGACACTGCGTCGCATGTCTGTCCTCCTTTGACCCCAGCTTACACGCAGTGTGTGAAATCGACATCCTTTATCCGTGTTATCCGCGTAATCCGTGGTTAGCATTCAACCCGGCGCCTCTTACAATTGCTCTATGCATCCCGATTCGATCCGCCGCGCACTGGAATCGCTCGACGAAGCCCGCGACCTTTTGCAAAGTTGGGGCGTGCGCGACGCCGAGCGCGGCCAACGCAATCTGGCGTCGGTGGCAGAAAAACTCGGAGTGGACGGCGCCGCGGAACTGGCCGTGCCCTTGGCGCGCGCTTTGCCGCGTTGTCCGGACCCCGATATGGCCTTAAATAATCTGGAGCGTTTTCTTACCGATCCGCGCGGCGCCCAGCAACTCCCCTTTCTGCTCGAAAACCGAGCACGCACGCTCGACACGCTCGTTCAGCTGTTCAGCTCCAGCCAGTTCTTCAGCGATCTGTTGGCCGCCAATCCCGATTTCCTCGAAATGTTGCGCATTCCCCTACGCTCCAGCCCCAGCCGAGCGGAATTGCTGGCACAGCTTCAAGGCGAAATCGACGCTGCCTTCGAAGGTTCGGCCGTGCTCAAAGCGTTTCGCCGATTCCGGCAAAAACACCTCTTGCGCATCGGCGCCAACGACATCATCCGCGATCGCCCGCTTGAGGAAATCACCCGCGACATTTCCCGCGTGGCCGACACCGCGCTCGAAGTCGCGCTCGTCACTGCGCTGCGCAATGTCGGTAAGCGCTTCGGCGAGCCGGTGACAACCCAGGGTGAGCCGGCCCGCTGCGTCATCCTCGCGTTCGGCAAACTCGGCGGCAAAGAGCTTAATTATTCCAGCGACATCGACCTCATGTTCGTATACGACGAGGAGGGCGCCACAATAGGAAAGCGCGTCAGTCTCATCGGCAATAATGATTTTTTCAGCCGCGTCACGACGGAGGTTGTGCGTCTTTTGTCCACGCATACTGACCGCGGCCAAGCTTATCGCGTGGACCTCAGACTGCGACCGGAAGGACATCGCGGACCCTTGGCGCGGTCGCTGGCCAGCACCTTGGCTTATTACGACACCCTGGGCCGAACCTGGGAGCGACAAGCCCTCATCAAGGTCAGGCCGGTCGCCGGCGACGCCAAACTCGGCGAAGAATTCCTAAGGGCCATCGAACCATTCGTTTATCGCAAGTACTTGAGCGTCGCGGAGATCAACGAGATCAAAGCGCTGAAACGGCGCATCGAGCACAAAACGTTCAAGGCAGGCGAGACCGACAAAGAAGTCAAGACCGGCCATGGCGGCATTCGCGATGTGGAGTTTACCATCCAGTTCCTGCAACTCCTGAACGGCGGCGACCTGCCTGCCGTCCGCCAGCGCAATACGCTGAAAGCCATTCGCGCTCTGGAAGACGTCGGCTGTCTGACCGATCAGGAATACCGTGTCCTGGACGACACCTATCGCTTTTTGCGCAAGGCGGAGCACCGCTTGCAACTCATGTTCGACTTGCAAACCCACCGGCTCCCCGAGCGCGAGGAAGAACTGCGGAAACTGGCCTTGCGCATGGGCTACGGTCCTCGGCCACAAGGCGACGACGAAACGCCTGCCGCGCGCTTGGGTCAGCCGCTGCCAAGCGCTGCGGCGCGCATGCTGTTTCCGCCCGCCGATCCGCTGGAGGCCTTTTTGCGCGACTATCGCGAAAAGACCGACGCCAACCGCACCATTCTCGACCACCTCTTGCACCAAATGTTTCAAGAGCAGGAAGGCCAAGCCACGCCCGAATCGGACTTGATCCTCGATCCCAGCCCCGACCCCGAGCGCATCCAAGCCGTCTTGGGCACGTATCCCTTCAAGGACCCGCAGGCCGCTTACAACAACTTGATGCAGCTCGCCACCGAGACCGTGCCGTTTCTGTCCACGCGCCGCTGCCGGCAATTCCTGGCCAACATCGCGCCGCGTCTCCTGCGCGCAGTCGCCGAGACTCCCGATCCGGACATGGCACTCTTGAATCTCGAAAAAGTTTCCGCTTCGCTGGGCGGCAAAGCCGTCCTTTGGGAATTGTTCAGCTTCAACTACCCCAGCCTGAGGCTTTATGTCGAACTGTGCGCCTGGAGCCAATTCCTGTCGGAGATCCTCATCAGCAATCCCGGCATGGTCGACGAGCTCTTGGATAGCCTGGTGCTCAATCAACGCAGAACAGCTGAGGACCTGCGCCAGGAGCTGGCCGAGCTGTGCCGCAACGCTGACGATCCCGATCCCATCCTGCATAGTTTCAAGGACAAGGAATTACTGCGGATCGGCGTGCGCGACATTCTCGGTAAAGACACGACGATCGAAACCACGGCGGCTTTGAGCGACCTCGCCGAGACGATTCTGGTGCAGATCGCAGCACTCGCGTATCCGCCGCTCGTGAAGCGTTTGGGTCTGCCGACGCTTCTGGAAGAAGGGCCCCGTCAGGGACAAGCCAGCCGCTACGCCATTCTCGGATTGGGGAAGCTGGGCGGTCAGGAAATGAGCTATCACAGTGACCTCGACCTCATCGTGGTCTACGAAGGGGACGGGCGCACGCTGCCGCCGCCGGGCTCGTCGCGCTGGGACACATTTGAGCTGACCGCAAACCTGCATTTCTTCACCGAATTCACGATGCAAATCATCAAAGTGGCCAGCTACATGGGTCCGATGGGCCGGCTATATCACGTCGACATGCGCTTGAGGCCCACGGGCAAGTCGGGGAGCCTGGTGATTCCGCTGCACGAGTTTCAAAAATATTATGACGCGAGCGGCGAAGGCGGCGCGCAGCTCTGGGAGCGCCAGGCCCTGACACGGGCGCGAGTTGTCTTTGGCGATCCGGATTTTGCCGAGGAAGTATTGGCCGCGGTCCACCATGCCGCCTACGACCTCGAATGGCAGCCGGAGTTGGCGGACGAAATCCTGTCGATGCGCGAACGCGTCGAAGCGTCCGGCAGCGACCGCGACCTCAAGCGCGGCTTCGGCGGCATCATCGACATCGAGTTCATCGTGCAGATGTTCCGCTTGAAGTACGGCGGAGAGTTTCCCGCGGTCCGCCATGCCAATACGTGGCAAGCGCTAGAATCGATGCGCGATGCGAAACTCATTTCCGAAAAAGAGCACACAACCCTGCGCGAGTGCTACGACTTCTTGCGCTTGGTGGAAAGCCGCCTCCGCATCTTTCACAACCGCTCGCTCGACGAATTGCCGGAGAGTGAAGAAGACATCGAAAAGCTGGCCCGCCGCGTCGGCTGCGAAGGGACATTGGGGCAAACTGCGGGTCAGAAATTTCACGAGGAGATGGAGCGGCACGCCACGCAGACCCGGCAATTGTTCTTGGAGCTGTTTCAGAGGGAGAAGGAACGGCGCGGACCGTATTGATGGGAGACAACAACGTACGGTCAAGGTCACGGATTAATGCGATTTCGCCAATAAGCCGATCTGCGTTTGGCGTGTGAAACGGCGACAACTTCAATCGAATCGTCGCGTAGTCGGTAAATGACGAGATAAGGGAACCGTTTGAGTTGCTTGTAACGTGTTCTAAACTTGTACTTTGGCCATCCGTCAGGATTACCTTGAATTGCAAGGCATGCCCTTTCGAATTCCTTTTCAAAACGGAGCGCTGCATTCTCACTTCGGCGGCGATACCACTCCCGAGCCTCGATCGCCTCGTGCACCGCGCTGGGGTTGAAATCAAGACTCTCTGCGTACATTTACGGTCCAAAGATCATTTTGCGAGCTTTCTCCCACGGAATAGGTTTGACGATTCCTCGATCAATCTCGGCAATTCGGCGCTGGATTTCGTGATCGTATTCCTCTCCCAAATCAATGTCGAGGCTTTCGAGCAATGAGGCCGCCAAGCGCGCTCGTTCTCGGTTGGACAACTTTAGCGCGGCCTTCAGCAGAACAGCAGTTTGCTTCGCCATATATCAAACCTCCTCTGTCTGATCCTCTGAAAACTATTTTGAAGGGATCAAAGTAATTAGTCCATGCAACGTGGTCAATGTTTGTCCCCAATGTGCACCTGCTTGTACCCGCCGGTTGCGGCAAAGAACAGGATCAACAGCAAGAAGCCGACGGCCATCGCGGCAGGAACGGCAGCGGTGTACAGCAGCGCTTCTTTGCCGCCGTATAAGCGTGCTTCACCCAGCTTTGGCTTGTCGGTGTCGTAATTTGGTTGCCCGTCTTTCTGCCACCAGTTCATCAAAGATGTCAGATTCTGCTCGAGCTTGGGCTCGACCTTACCGCCGGCCGCCTTCACCTTGTGCAACGTGTCCAAGTCGCTCTCAAGAGTTGTTTTCGAGCTCTTGCCTTCTTTCTGGTCGGCAAGCACCTTGCCATAGTCGTCAAACACCTTGAGCTTGCTGTTGTCCAAGCCGGCCACAGGCGGAACTTTTTCGGGCATCAGGTCGGAAACCAGTGGGAAGCCGGTGGGATTCGGTTTTCCGCTCTCGTCGCGCGACAAGTAGCGCTCATAGGTAGACGGCGCCGAAGAACTCAGACTTTGCACCGCGAAGTAATCCTGTTTGTAGCCGATGCCGGGACTGCCCAGCAAACCAGCCGAAAGCATGCCCACGCCTCCACTGATGCCCAGCGCCAATGCTCCCCCCTTGGGGAATCGCTCCGAAATCGTCCCAAGCAGGGTTGGCCAGTAAAACGTCTTGCCGATTCCGTACACAGTGACTGCGCCCACCCATGCCCAGGTGGTGCCCGTGAAGGGCTGACCGAGCATCCATAGACCCACAGTGGCAATCACGGCACTGACGAACAGCAGGCCGACCGGATTGATTTGGTGCACGATCGGTCCTGCAAAGAAACGCAGTCCAAACATCAACAGATTGGTCCATATGAAGGCCAAAAGTGCTAGATTCTGATTGGCCAGCACTGTTTCGGTAATGTTGGTAATCCAGCTATCCGTGCCTAGCTCAACGTACCCAACCATGGCATGAAGCAAGAACAGGAAGAGCAAAATGGGCGCAAAAAGCGTCACGACCATCGTGCCTATGTCCACTCCCGAAAGACTCGCCTCCGACCTAGGAAAATGACGACCGACCATCATCAGGCCGTAAAGCAACACGGGGATCATAAACACGCCCAACTTGTATTCCCAACGGACGCCGCCCGCAACCTGATTGAAACCAAGGACGATAAGCGCCCCAAGTATCAGACCTCCCGGCCAGCCGGCATGCAGAATATTTAGCCAATGTGTCCTGTTCCGAGGAAACAGAGTCGCCGTCAGTGGATTGATTACGGCCTCGCACGTGCCATTACCCAGTGCAAACAAATACATGCCAATGTTGAGGCACCAAAATGTCGAATCCTTGCCGTAGGCTTCGAATACAGGCGTCGCCGCAAATGTGACCACGGCAGACGAGGTGTGCAAGAGAAAGGCCACTAGCATTAGCTTGCCGTAGCCAATCCAGTCTGCAAGGAAGCTCCAAAATATGATGCTGACGCCAAAGAGAAACAGGCCGCCGCCCGTGATCGTGCCCAGTTCGCTCTGCGTAAAGCCAAATTGCTGTCCCCAGTCCACCAGAATGGCGCCGCGAACGGAGAAGCCGATGCCCGCGGCAATCAGCGTAAAGAAACTCGCCCAAAACAGCATCTTGTCACTGAACGACGGCGACGAAGCCGGGGCAGTCGAGTACGACATGGAACAATTCTCCGGAAGAGGACGGAAGCTCTTGCCTCAAACCGAAAAGACTAAGCGACGCTCTGGTAACTGTCAACGGCGCGCGCCGACTTTTGGTCAAAATCGCCGCGCCGGATTCCTATTGGTTTGTTTACAATGACTGGAACATGGGTCTCAATACGTTCACTTTCCTCGGCACCGGCACCTCCACTGGCATCCCGATCGTTGGCTGCGACTGCCACGTGTGCACTTCGCCTGATCCGCGCAACCAGCGCTATCGCTGCGCCGTCCTTATCGGCACGCCCCAGGGCAACATCCTCATCGACACACCCCCTGAGCTGCGGTTGCAACTGTTGCG
>JAKEFD010000021.1 GCA_022616245.1 Gemmataceae bacterium | reverse complement strand
TGCGTTATTGACTGCCGGAGAGCTTCTTCCAAGCGCCAAGCGCCGCTTGGCGATTCTCCGGAACGGTGTCGAAATGGTACGCAGCGCTCAGGGCGTTGACGGATTCCTTGGAGGCGAGGCCGATCTGATCCAGGCATTGGATAGAGGCCAGGCGGGCTTTGGGACTGGCGCCGCTTTTGATCAAAGCCATGAGTTTGGCGCACACGGCGGGGAGCGCGGGACCGCCGATCTTGAGCAACGCTTCGGCGGCTTGGGGACGAAGCGTGTCGTCTTCGAGCGCGGTCGCCAATTGCGGGGCGGCGCTTTTGGCGTCGGCGCCCAGGTCGCTCAGCACGCGCACCGCTTCCAGCCGTTGGTTGACGGACCCATTCTTGATCGCGCCGGCCAAGAAACCCACTGCGGTTTTCCCTTCACCTAATTTGACGAGCGCGCGGCTGGCCTGCAGGCCGATGTCTTGATCGGGGTCCCTGAGCGCGTCGTGTAAGGCCGTGGCGGCGTTTTTCGCCGACGGACCCAGCGCTTCCAGAGCGCGCAGCGCTTGCAGGCGCGCGTTGCGGTCGCCGGTCTTCAGCAAGGCGGCGACTTCGGGGACAGCCTTTTGCCCGTCCGCGCCCATGCGACCGATGGCTTCCAGAAGGAGGCGGCGTTCGTCGTCGGTGGCGTCGCGCAGCAGTTTGGCCAGAGCCGGCACGTCGCGCGCTTCGGGGCCGACGGCGACCAGGGAAGCCAGCGCCGCCAAACGCAAGTCGTCGGCGCCGCGCCGCGCCATTTCCAAAAGCGTGGGCACCGCGGAGCGCGCCGCTGTCCCCAGCCTGCCGATGGACTTGGCGGCTTGCACGCGCACTTCCATGGGTTCGGTGGTGTCCCGGCTGGTCTTGATGAGCAGAGTAAGATCGTCCTTGTGCGGCGGCACGCGCTCCAGAGCGTCGGAAACGGCCCGGCGGACCACGACTTCCTTATCTTTGAGCGCCGCCAGGAGCGGGCTGAAGGCGATATTGGCGTCGTCACCCATGCTGCCCAGCACTTTGGCCGCCTGCACGCGCACGGTGAAGTCCTCGTTGCGGAGCTTCTTGATCCACTGCGTGAGGTCGGAGAGGTTGATTTCGTTTGTAACGGCTTCCGCCTCGGGGACAAACGTGTCATTTATCGAACGGAAGTACTTTTCGATCAAGGCGCGGACTTCGCTGACGTCGATGAAGACGCTCATGTTCTGGGCCGCGAGATTGCCGCCGTGGGCCACGCCGGCCAGGCTGCAGCGGTCGTTGACGAGCGGCCCGCCGCTGTCGCCCGGGTTGAGTGCGGAGTCGGTCTCGATTTTCATGGCGTCGTATTCGTGAAACTTGCCGCCGATATCGTCGAAAACGCGCCATTTGTCTTGGAAGACCTGGCGGACGCGGCCGGGCGTGTAGCTCCAGAGGGCGGCGCTGACGCCCGGATTGCCGAGCGAGTGCACTTGTTGAGCAGGTCCGGTCTTGGTTTTAGCCAAGGGGAGCGGCTTGACATATGCCGGCAGTTTTTCCAACTGCACAAGAGCCAGGTCGGCGCGCGGCTCGACGGCGACGACTTTGCCCTGGATGCCGGGTTGGGCCTTGTAGTGATCGCGCTGGGGAATCGGCACGCCTTTCGCGTCCAAGTCTGGAAAGTGAATCTTGATGCCAGAGGCCGCGACAACGACGTGCATGTTGGTGACGACCAGGCGATGTTTCTTGTCGATCAATGTGCCCGAACCATACGCGTCGGTCGCCTTCTTCGTGGAAGGCTTTTCGGTATTGCCGCCGGGGAAAGGAGGCAAATCCGACTTGCCGCCTCCTGGAAACGGCGGCAGGCCTTGCGCTCCCATTGGCGGCATTGGATTTTGACCCGCCGGAAATGGCGGCAGGCCTTGTGCTCCCATGGGCGGCATTGGATTTTGTCCGCCCGGAAACGGCGGCAAACTTTGACCTGGACCCGAGGGAACCGCGGGATTGCCGCCGCCCAAAGCCATCGGCTGCTTGGGAGGCAGGGGGAACGCACCTGGCACTCCTGGCGGCTTGCCCAACTCCGGTCCCGGAGGAGTGAGGGGTGCACCGGGCTGCGGGGCGGGCTTCATTGGAGTGGGCGCGGCGGCCACCGCTTGGCTCTGGGCGGCGACGATCCACACTGTCGATTGCAATAAGCGCTCGTAAACCTTTTCGCCTTTCATTGCCCCACTGAATCCAACCGGCTCTCCCTCACCCCCGACCCCTCTCCCTCCAGGGCGAGGGGAGTTGTCGGGATCCGGCTTGACTTCGGCGGCATCGCTTTTCTTGGGCTCTTCTTTCGGCGGAGATTGCGGTTCCTGTTTGAGGGGTTCGATCGGCGTGATGGGCGCGGGATTCGACTTCGGTTGTTCGCTTGTCGTGGCCGGAAACTGCGGCACCACGACTTGAGCCACTTTGTCCGTGCCCGTCGAGTTGTTCTTCTTCGTAAGAAGGTAAACTGCGCCGCCGCCGACCAGCATGAGCGCCACAAGACAGGCCGCCCAGATGCCAACCGACGAGACGCCAGTCGGCGCCGGCGTGTCCGAAATGTCCGAAATGTCCGACGAATAGTGCGGCACAGGCGCGGGGGTCTGCGCGGACATCGACCGGGCTTCGGCCTGAAGAGGAGGCGAGGAGGACACACCCATCTGCTTCCTCTCCCCCTGAGGGACCGGAGTTGGTGGTGAGGGCTCAATTGCTCCCCTCGCCCCCTGGGAAAGAGGGGTCGGGGGTGAGGGGGACAAAGTCGCCGATGGCCTGGCCTTGCGCGGCGCGCTGGAAGCATCGCTGGGAGGGTGATTCACCTGGCCGGCTGGGGGCGAGGCTGAGGCGCTTGGATTGTCCATCCGTGCCCCGCCTGGCGACGAAACGGATCCGGGGACGACCATGTCCTTGCCACAGGCCCAACAGGTCATTTTTTTGCCGCGCTGATTGTCGGTAACGTTGAAGTTCTCTTGGCACGAGGGACAGGTGACGCGCAGTGTCATGATCCAACTCGCGAAAGATGGGAAGCAGGCTCTAAGTCTCGTTTCATGAGTTGTCCGAGTCCAGGCGCCAGGGAGGAACATCGGCCCTTCGCTGGCACTCAGGCTCGAGCACACACGCAAGCAAGGCTCTCTTAATGTCCATCCTAACCGGAAGTGGAGACGGGCCGCAATGACTAATTGGGCAAGAGCGCTGCGAGCGTCGGGCCCGGCAGCAAGTAGAGACAGTTTTCCGAGGCCAGAGCCAGATTGCCGCTCTCATCGGCGGCCAGGTGACGGCAGTCGACCGGCAAATGACACAAGGCATGCAAGGAGTGATCGCGCGGCGCGAAGGCGAACAGCATATTGTTGGTGAGCACGAGAATCCAGTCGTCGGAATACCTAAGCAACTTGTGGATGCTGCACCGATGCAGTTGGCGAAAGCGCTTGAATGACGACACTTCCGAAACCGCGCTGACGCCGCATGCGGCTTCGACCACGAAGAGCTTCTTCTTGCCGGCGGCCAACAAACTGCTTTCATTCAACGCGACGAGCTCGTACGCGTCGCCTCCCGCGGACAAGAGCCACTTACCCTCGACCTTTTGCTTGGCGTCGTCCAGGACCACAAGCCATGCGGCTGTATCTTGGACTTTGGCTTGAACGCCCAACCCGCAAGACGGTGCAGCGATTCCATAAAGCCGATCGCCCAAGAACGCCAAGGCGCGTATTGCACAATCCGGTTGGAAGCTGTCCCAAATGCGGCAGTTTTTGTCGGTAGTGAGCGTGACCAGTATACCGCCGTACTGATGGTAGTTGGGCGCGGTGCCATAAACGAATCGGCCATCCGGCGCGGTGGCGCCGGCGGCCCCCCAATGCGCCTTGTCGATGTGCGCGATTTTCTCGGGATTCGCCCCTTCGCCGCTTTGTCCTCCAGCGAGAGCGGAGAATGGTCGGGCGGGGTCGAACAGAAACAGGTAGCCGTGGTAATGCGGCACGATAAGTTGTTGCTGGAACCGGCCGAGATGGAAGAACTCACCACCCCCCTCGGGAATGCGGCCCAAGCCGCGGAGTTCACCGGTGTCGCAGCGCAGTTCGAATAGCCAGTTGTTCCAGTAGGCGCCGCCATAGATGCGGCCGCGCGGACCGGCGGCGAGCGTGGTCACCGACATGCCCCCTTCGCGCGGCGCCAGCGAGAAAGACGCGGTGCGCCCTTGGTACGTGAGCGTCCCGTGGGGCAAACACTCCCGTGTGCCTGCTTTCCCTTCTGCGTCCAGGGTCGTGGACAGCGTAAAAGAGGGCTGCGGTTTTTTCTGAGGTTCAGCGATCTGGCGCCCGCGACGATCATAATAGAGTTCTTCCTTCATGGTGTGGACGCGCAAGAAATCCGCAAAGCGCTCGAATACCAGGAAGGGAATGGTCGTCTCCAGGAGCAGCTCCGTCACAGCCGATTGCAGATCGTGCCGAAGCAGTTTGCCAGGCGAGCCGGCGTGCACCAGCAACGACTCACCGGCGACGAACAAACCGTGCACATACGCGCAGCCTTTGAGGAGAGAGCGGTCTACAGGCACTTCCTCCACGACGGCGCTTGCCGAGTTGACTTTCCAGCAACGCGGTTCCGGATGAGTGCCGACGTAGAGGTTGCCGTCGGCGTCGGCATCCAGGCCGAAAAGAAAGTCGTCCTTGTTCCAGGCGGCGACCGTGTCAATCTTCGCGGTGCGGCAATCCAAGCGATACAGCGCGCTCGACATGCTGGCGGCGATCCAAAGTATGCTGGGGTCGCGCCTGTCCCAGACGGTTTGGTACGCGATCCGCGACCCGCGCAGAACAATCTCTTGTGAATCCAATGTCTTCTTGTCGAACAAGAGAACGCGCAGCGATCCCAACTGCTCATAGAGAAAAACGACAATCTTGTCAGAGTTTTCTGTGGCGACGTGGATACTGACGGGAGTGGGCGGAGGGCCCAGTTTCCAAAGGGCCGGGCCGCCTTCGTTTTCGGTTAACGCTAGCCCGACGCGCGAGCGAGAATATGTTAGCTGAGAATTCCGGTGCAAGCCGTCTTTATCGACGACGACATCGCGGACGAGCAAGCGCGGCACCCAAAACGCGGACAGGGCCGGCCGGTACAACCAAGCGGCCGCTAGCACACAGCTGCCAAACACCAGGAGACAAAGCTGCGTACACCGAGAAAACCGGCGCTTTTTGTCCGGAGCGACGTCGTCGCGCATAACAACTTCCATGTCGAGAGAGCAGTCGACTCGCTCCGCGAGTCGATCATGTCATGTGTTGGGAACGAAGCTTAGCCGATTCTGTCCGCGCCTGGAACAAGTGGACAGCTCTAGAAGAAGCGCCACACTAGACGATTTTGCAAGAACGAACAAGCCGACTACTTGGCGGGCTCGTATTTCTCCAGCTCCAGCAAGATGTCGAGGTCGCCAACCGTGGTGCGTTGTTTGACGATGCCGACTTTGTTAGCGAACCAGTATGTCAAGCTCATCTTTTGTTGCCCAATTTGAAAATCCTTGGCTGTCACAACCATGGTGCTGAACTGTCCGGCGGGGACGCGCACCGTTTCCATGTCGCTCGAGAAAACGCCTTTCAAGACGGCGCTTTCCGAAACGGATTCACATTCCCAGGTCTCGCCTTTCTCCAATCCGAGTTTCATGAATCGCAGCGGCGGCGTGATCTCCTTGCCGGCGCTCGTGAAGCGATAGACGCCGTCTTCCAGGATGCCCACGTGTTCCGTGAGGGTCTTGTCGCCGCTGGTCACCCGAAGCTTGAAACACACGACGGCCGCTGATTCTTCTTTGTCTTTTTCTTTTTTCTTTTTGAACCGCATTATCTCGCGCTTCTCGACCTGAACTGTGACTTTTTGCGTTTCTCCCTTCGCCTGCGTCACCTGATAGTGCCAGGCGGCGCCTTCCTTGAGGGGGTAATAATTTGACTCAAGGAAAATCGCCGTCTCCGGTTCTTTTTTCTCCTGTCCGGTGGAAACCAGCGGCCACGCGAGGGCCAGCACCGCAAAAGCAAGCAGGGTTTTTTTCATGATTCGGTTGTCCGTTCGTCGTTTGGAAAACTCTCGATCAACTATTCTACGAGTCGCAATTCAAGAAACCCTCATTCTCTGTTTGAACTTGGTCAATTCACCGGCAATTTGCGGTTCTACTCCTTGGCTTTGAGGTCGCGAATTAGCAGGGTGATTTGCTGCATGGCCTCGTTGGCAGCCGAGGCGTTCTTGGCACGGGCCGCCGCGCTTAGTTTCTGTGCTTCTTTGCCCAATTCAGCGCCGGTCTGGGCCAAAGTGGCTTTGAGCGCCGCGGGCTGTTCGGTCGTCTTGGGCAAGAAGCGCGCCGTCTGCTCCAGGGCTTTGGCGGCGTCTTCCACCTCCAGCCACGAGTCGATGTAAAAAGCCTCCAGCGCAGCCGTCGCCTGGAGACGAACCCGCGCTGACAGTTCGGCGTAAGTGAATTGTGCGCCGTCTTCGGGCAACGGCCTGAGCGGCTCGCGCTCCGGCGGCAATCGGCAGCCCAGCAGTGCGAGGATCAGGACGCTTCCGACAATGGCAAATCGCATGACCGGCCTCATGGAAAGACAAAAGGCAAAGAGGTGTGGCTCTTTGCCTTTGTACTCCATTTGCCTGTCGAGGGAAAGCGTCAACGCCCGTTTCCGAACGATCCCCCGGGCAGCGCCGCGACCCCGTCCGGTCCCGCGGTGCGCGTGTCGTCGGGCAGGGGCAAGCGGTCGCGACCAAGACGTCTCTGCTCGTACATGCTCAAAATTGGGTCATCCACCCGGACCGGCGCTTGCGGCCCCCACGGCGCACGCACGTTTTGGCAGCCGGCGAAAGAGATCAGCAAGACGAGAAATAACCAGCGCATGCGACAGGTGTCCTTCCGCCGGAATTGTTGAGGCAGGCTTTCGAACCTGCCAGGCTGGAATGTCGGGCCAAGAGGTCCGCCTACAGGGAGCATGAGACCCGAAAACGCGATTGCAAACCGAAAACATTGTAGCCCCGGGATCAACCCCGTCGGTGTTTGACAAAAACCATACAATCCACTCAAATTGCCGGTTTCGCCACGTTCACGGTCCGAACAATGCCCACTTGCCCACGCTGCCGTCCGAGCCGCGACCGTGAGGGAGCGGGAAAGTGACAATGACATGGAACTTTACGATCAGATAACAGAAGCCAAACGATTCATCGAAGGCCGCTGGCGGGGCAAGCCAAGCGTGGGCATCATTCTCGGCACTGGTTTGGGAGGCCTGGCGGAGGACATTCGCGTCGAGGTGTCGTTCCCCTATGACGACATTCCGCACTTTCCGGCTGCCACCGCTCCGGGACACGCAGGCAGGCTCGTATGCGGTCTACTCGGCGGCAAAGGCGTGCTCGCCATGGAGGGCCGCTTTCACTTTTACGAAGGCTACTCCCTCCAACACATCACGTTTCCAGTTCGTGTCATGAAGGCCTTGAGCTGCGACACGCTCATCGTCAGCAACGCCTGCGGCGGCATGAACCCGCAGTGGGCCAAAGGCGACATCATGATCATCGAGGACCACATCAATCTCCTCGGCGACAACCCGCTCGTCGGCAAGAACGACGAGCGTTTGGGAATCCGCTTCCCCGACATGTGCCAGCCCTATGACGCCAAGCTCATCGCCCTGGCGCAGCGCATCGCCTTGGAGGAAAAAATCGTCGTACAAAAAGGCGTCTTCGTGGCGGTTTCGGGTCCGAACCTTGAGACGCGCGCCGAATACCGCTTTCTGCGCGGCATCGGCGCGGACGTGGTCGGCATGTCCACCGTGCCCGAAGTGATCGTGGGAGTTCATGCGAATTTGCGCATCCTTGGCCTTTCGGTCATTACCGACCAGTGCTTGCCGGACGCCCTGGAACCGGCGAAACTGGAGGACATTATCGCCGTCGCCAATGCGGCTGAGAAAAAGCTCCGCGTGCTGGTCAGACGGGTAGTGGAGGAATGCTAGAGGGAGATTGATCCGATTCATGACAGACTAGCGCGACCTATTTCTCGCCGTAAGTCATTTCATTTCAAGGAAGTTGCGGAATAGGTCGCGCGACACACCCACCCCCCCCCTCCCACGCAGGAATAGTCAACCGATCAATGTCTCAAAACTAAGAAAGAGCCCTCGCGCTGACACACCGAGCAGCGAATTCTCAGATTTCAAAAACAATTGAAATCAGCTTCTTGGCTAGAGAGCCGAAGTCGCACACTCCGCGTCTCGCGAAACGCTGCATTTTGAAACACTTCGTGAGGTTGTCAGTTCACCGTGGGTGAGCTGGGATACGCCATGAAGCAAGTGACCACAATTCACAACTTATGAATCAGTAAGTATTTACACGTCAAGTTTGACATGCGCATTGGCGAAAAAAACAAGTTATTTGAGAGCGAATGGCACGGTTTTGGCTAATTGTTTGAGGAGTTGTCAAAGTTTAGTTTTCGCGACGAGAATGCGGGTTCAAGAGAAAGAATTTCGGAAAAAAGCGTTTTGTCAGAACCGCAAGGAGCAGGTGCTCATCTAAAATGCAGCCTGAGTTGCACTGAGGAATGAAGCCGTTTACGATAATCAAAGACCAGCGCTTCCAAGACACCAGTACTCTTCGCGGACGACAAAATACAACGACCAACCAAAGAGGAATTGCCATGATTACTCGGAAGCGACTTGCGATGGCGGCATTCTTGGCCGCGGGACTGTGGGCCACGGCCTCGACAGCCGGCGCCCAGGCCATCAATCCGTATGCGCCGGTGGCCAATCCATACGGCGGCAACATCTACAATCCCATGGGCTCGTACTACGACCCGTACAACAACCCGTATTACGGCTACGGCTACGATCCGTTCGGCGGTATTCTACGCGGCCAGGCCGATGTGATGCGCGCTTACGGGACCGTGATCACCAGTCAGGAGCAAGCGCGCATCATGCGCGAACTGGCCGAGCAAGCCAAGCTCGACACCAGGAAGCGCCGCTTCGACCTGGAGAATTACATCAAGGCGAACACGCCGACCTTCACCGAGGAACAAGCCAAGATCGCCAAGATGACGCTGAAGCGCATCCAGAACAACTCGACGGAGCCGGAGATTGTCAACGGCACTGCGCTCAATCTCCTCTTGGACGACATGCGCAAGTATCCGGGCAAGAAGGCCTCGGTCGACGCGGTGCAGCTCACTGAGGACATGCTCCTGCATTTGAATGTCAGCAAGAACTCGGCGAGTTTGGGCCTGTTGCGCAACGACGGCAAATTCAACTGGCCGGTAGCGCTACAGGAGCTGGTTCCGGCCGATCAGCGGAAGTTAATTGAAGCGCAGGCGGCCACTTTGGTCAAGAACGCGACCGGCGGCGGCAGTGTGGATGTCAATATTGTCAAGGAAATGCGCGCCGAGCTGGACAAGATTCGCGACAACCTGATCCGCTTGGTTAATGACATGCCGACGAACCAGTACTTGGACGCGAAGCGTTTCTTGAACGATTTCGAGGACGCCCGCATCGCGCTGGAACGTGGCGACGCCGGCTCGCAGGTTAGGTTCCGGCAGTGGGCCAGCGGCGGCAAGTCGCTGCAAGACCTGGTCGACTACATGATCCAGAATGGCCTGCGCTTCGGCTCGGCCACCATGGGCGACGAGTCCGCCTATCGCGCGGTCTACAGCGGCATGGCGGCTTTGGACGTTGCCCTCAATGCACAAGCCGGCGTCTACAGTCTGGAGCCGAC
>JAKEFD010000215.1 GCA_022616245.1 Gemmataceae bacterium | reverse complement strand
CTGCACAAAGGCTATGGCGTGCACGTCGCCTTCATTGGCCATGATCTACACGGCCTGGTGATCGGCCCCGACGGCAAGCTCTACTTCAGCATCGGCGACCGCGGCGCCCATGTCGAAACCGCCCGCCGGGTGCTGTCGACGCCGGACACCGGCGCCGTCTTCCGCTGCAACCTCGACGGCTCCGAACTGGAGATTTTCGCCACCGGTCTGCGCAATCCGCAAGAGCTGGCGTTCGACAAGTACGGCAACCTGTTCACCGGCGACAACAACGCCGACGGCGGCGACTCAGCCCGCTGGGTCTACGTCGTCCCCGGCGGCGACAGCGGCTGGCGCATCGGCTTCCAGTACATGAAGAATCTCGGCCCGTGGAACTCCGAGAAGATGTGGCACCTGGCCCACGAGCACCAACCCGCGCATCTTATCCCGCCGTTGGCACACATCGCCAACGGCCCTTCCGGCTTGACCTATCACCCGGGCGTGAGCCTGTTGCCGGAACGCTGGAAAGATCACTTCTTCCTCGCGGATTTTCGCGGCTCGTCCGGCAACAGCGGCATCCAGGCCTTCACGCTCAAACCAAAGGGAGCGTCCTTTGAAGTCACTGGGCGGCAGCAATTCCTGTGGTCGCTCTTGGCCACCGACTGCGACTTCGGTCCTGACGGCGGCTTCTACATTTCCGATTGGGTCGATGGTTGGGGCCTCACGAATAAGGGCCGCATTTATAAGCTCTTGGATCCAAAGCGGTCGCACGACGCGCAAGTTCTAGAAGTGAAGCAATTGTTGGGTGAAGGCATGGCCAAGCATTCGAGCGCGGAGCTGGCTCGACTTTTGGAACACGCCGACAAGCGTGTAAGGCAGGAAGCGCAATTCGCGCTCGCGGAACGCAAGGACTGGAAAACGCTAGCGGAAATCGCCAAGTCGGGAGGGCAATTGGCTCGGCTGCACGCCATTAGGGGGATGGGACAGGTGATGCGAAAAGCCGAAGGAGATATTGCGTCAGTCTTCGAATTATTGCAAGACGCCGATCCGGAAGTGCGTGCGCAGGCCGCGAAAGTGCTAATCGACTTCCGGCACGTCAAGGCGCCGAAACCGTTGCAAAACGCACTTAAGGATGAGTCGCCGCGCGTTCGCTTTTTTGCCGCGCTGGCTCTAGGTTCGCATCCGCAATCGGAATCGATGCCGTCCCTCGTGGCATTTGCCAAGGCGAATTCGGATGATCCATTCCTTCGGCATGCCGCGGTCATGGGGTTGGCCGGCGTCAGGGACAAAGAGGCGCTCATGCGGGCGGGCGAAGATCCATCGGCCAACGTGCGGCTGACGGCGCTCTTGGCAATGCGCCGCCGGTACTTGCCGGAAGTCGCGCAGTTCCTGCGCGACAGCGATCCCAAGCTGGTGCTGGAGGCCGCTCGTGCGATTTACGATTCGCCGATTCCAGATGCCATGCCGCAACTTGCCAATGTCCTCGGCCAGACGGCTACTTTGCAGGCGATGCCGGCGGACTTGCAAGATCCCTTTTTGCTGCGTGTCTTGAACGCGCAAGCACGCCTCGGCAAGAAGGAGAACGCCCAGGCGCTGGCGGCCTTCGCCGCCAGCCGGCGCGGGTCGGAGAAAGTCCGGCTCGAAGCACTGGAGATACTGGGCCAATGGGAGAAACCTTCGGGCCGTGACCGTGTCGTCGGCCTGTGGCGGCCAATCGAGCCGCGCGACAAAGGCGATGCGGCACAAGCATTGCGGCCGGCGCTGGCGGGCATCCTGACCTCCACGGACAAGATTCGCGCGGAAGGCGCGCGACTGGCCGCCCGGCTCGGCATCAAGGAAGTGGGCCCGGTGCTGCGCCAATTGGCCCTGGATCGAACCCGTGGCGTTGCTGCACGTATCGAAGCTTTGCGCGCTCTGGACAGCATGAAAGATAAAGGGATTGGCGCAGTGCTGGAAGAAATGCGCGATGACGCCAACGCGCGCATACGTGCCGTGGCCCGTGACTTGTTCTATCGCCGCGCCGGTGTTGAAGAGGCTGTGGCCGCCATGCGCGAGGTTTTGGAAAAGGGCGAAATGGCGGAAAAGCAAGCCGCGTTCGTCCTGCTCGCCGACCTCAAGAATGACAAGGCCGACGAACTCTTGGCCCAGTGGCTTGACCGATTGATCCAGAAACAAGCGCCGGCGGAGTTGCACCTCGACATACTGGAAGCGGCGCGGCGTCGGCCCACCACCAAACTTCAAGAGAAGACCAAAGCCTTCGACGCGGCCGCGCCGGCTGATCCCAAGACCCGCTTCCAGGTCGCGCTGGCGGGCGGCGACGCCGACAGCGGCCGCAAGGTTTACTGGGAGAAGGCGGAGCTTTCCTGCGTGCGCTGCCACAAGCTCGGCGGCCAGGGCGGCGAAGTCGGCCCGGACCTTGGCGGCATCAGCAAGAAATACAAACGCGAGTACCTCTGGGAAGCCCTCGTCCATCCCAACAAAGACATCGCCAAGGGTTACGAAACGCTGGTCGTCGTGCTGACGAATGGCCAGGTGAAGTCGGGCATTTTGAAAAGCGAAGACGCCAAGGAAGTGCGCCTTATCACCGCTGAAGGACAATCCCTGACGATTCCCAAGGAACAGATCGAAGAGCGCAGCCGCGGCCCTTCCGCGATGCCGGCCGACCTCTGCGACAAGATGACGCTGCGCGAATTGCGCGATCTGGTCGAGTACTTGGCAAATCAGTGAATTCAAAGTAGACCCCACGCTCCGCGTGGGGGTGACTTCAACCCGCCCCACGCGGAGCGTGGGGTCTACTTTGAATTCGACTTGTAGGATAAACATCCGCCAATTGAAGATGTGTCTATGGAATTCAAGCCACCCTACTTTGCCGTCGTATTCACTTCCAAGCGCACACTCGTCGATTCCGCGGGGTATGCCGCCATGGCAGAGCGCATGGAGGATTTGGCGCGACGCCAGCCTGGCTTCCTTGGCCTCGACAGCGCCCGCGGCGACGACGGTGTCGGCGTCACCGTCTCCTATTGGGAAAGCGAACAGGCCATCCGCGCCTGGTATAACGTCGCGGAACACCAGGAAGCGCAAAGGCTCGGCAAGGAAAAGTGGTACGCGTGGTTTCAACTGCACGTCTGCCGAGTGGACCGCGCATACCGTTTCGAGCGTCCAGCAGGCTAAGTGCATCCTCCTGCGACTACTGCCGTCAACTGTCCCTCGCTCGCGCGTCGGGCTCGTGCTAACATCCCTCGCTCGGGCGTCGGGCTCGTGTTAACGGCGCTTGTGAATCTGAATGTTGCCGCCTTCCAACAATCCCGCCGCAGACGCCCAATCGATGCTGTCGTATTGGAAATCGTCGGGCCCGATGATGAGTATCTGGAACGTGTCCTTGCTACGGGAGCCTTCCCCGTTATCCCCGACGATCACGGTAAACGTGTAGCCGCTGCGGCCGTTGACGCGCGCCGCGCCCGTGATGATGCCGATTCTACCGTTTTCCGATATGGACAGCGACGCAATCGACGTACTTTCCAGGTGGATGCCGTGCTGGTGATCCCAGTACTCGACGACGCCCTGAATCTCAAACTGGCCGCGTCTTTCCTTCGACTCGACGTGGATATCGAACCTGCGCAAGCCGTCGTCGAGGCTGCCGGCCCCCGTGATCTTGCCGGCGACACTCGTCACAGGGGCAACCAGGATCGTCGCCGTGGCGACGTTGCTGAGCGCCAAGCCGTCATTGGCCCTGTAGGTGAAGTTGTCCGTGCCGTTGAAGCCGCTGCCGGGGACATAGCTGAACGAGCCGTCAGCGTTGAGAGTCAGAGTGCCATGCTGTGGCCCGCTGACTAAGACCGCGGCCAGCGCGCTCGCTTCAACGTCGGTGTCATTGGCGAGCACTCCTGCTGACGGCACGCTCAGTGTCACGCCTTGCGTCGTACTGTAGCTGTCGTTCGCCGCCACTGGAGCATCGTTGACGGAGTTGACCGTAATGTTCACTGTCGCTGTGTTCGACTCGAGCGCGCCGTCGTTGGCCTTGTAGGCAAAGGAGTCCGAGCCGAAGTAGTTGGCGTGCGGCGCATAGGTGAAGGAACCGTCGAGGTTCAAGGTCAGCGCGCCGTGGCTGGGTCCACTGACGAGGACAGCGGACAAGGTGTCGCCGTCCACGTCCGTGTCGTTGCCGAGAACTCCTGGCGTCGCCACGTTGAGCGGCGAATCTTCGTCGGTGCTGAAGTCGTTGTTCGTTGCGACCGGAGCGTCATTGACGGAATTGACCGTAATTGACACGGTCGCCACGTTCGAGTCGACTTGTCCGTCGTTGGCCTTGAACGTGAAGCTGTCCGGTCCGTGATAATTGGCGGCGGGAGCGTAGGAATAAGCGCCTGTCGTCGCGTTGAGCGTAACAATTCCATGCGCCGGCCCTGCGACGATCGCGTAAGTAAGCGCGTCGCCGTCCACGTCGGTCGCGGGGAGCGTGTCGGTAAGAGTGGTGTCCTCGTTGGTGATCTGCGTCTGGTCTTGAGCGACCGGAGCGTCGTTGGCGGCGTTGACCTGGATGGTGACGGTCGTGGTGTTGCTGTCGAGCGCGCCGTCGTTGGCCTTGTAGGTGAAGGAGTCCGTGCCGTTAAAGTTGGCATTGGGCGTATAGCTGAACGAGCCGTCGCTGGCCAGGGCCAAAACGCCGTTGCCCGTGCTGGTGACCAGGACGGCTGAGAGCGTGGCGCTGTCCACGTCGGCGTCGTTGCCGAGCACGCCCGGTGCCGCGACAGTCAGCGTGTTGTCCTCGTCAATGCTGTAGCTGTCCGGACTGGCGACCGGGGCATCGTTAACGGCGTTGACCTGGATGGTGACGGTCGTGGTGTTACTGTCGAGCGCGCCGTCGTTGGCCTTGTAGGTGAAGGAGTCCGTGCCGTTGAAGTTGAAGCCCGGCGTGTAACTAAACGAACCGTCGCTGTTGAAAGTTAACGCGCCATTGCTGGTCGTGCTGACCAGGACAGCGGTGAGCGTGGCGCTGTCCACGTCGGCGTCGTTGCCGAGCACGCCCGGTGCCGCGACAGTCAGCGTGTTGTCCTCGTCGATGCTGAAGCTATCTGGGTTGGCGACCGGGGCGTCGTTGACGGCGTTGACGGTGATGTTGACGGTCGCTGTGTTCGATTCGGCAATGCCGTCGGTGGTCTTGTAATTGAAGGAATCGGGGCCGTTGTAATTAGCGTTTGGAGTGTACGTAAACGAGCCATCGCCGTTGAACGTCAGGGACCCGTGGGTGGGGCCGCTGACCAGGACGGCGGCCGGCAGAATGTCCCCTTCAACGTCTGTATCGTTGGCGAGCACGCCGCCCCCGGCCCCATACGTCGAGTTAAACACGATCGTGCCGTGCAAAGGTGGTTCGAGAGTGTCGTCGAAGTTGTGGTCTTGCTGGACGAAGCTGGCGGCGAAACGCGTGACCGTCGTTCCCGACCCGTAGGCCACGTCGTAAATCGTGAACTGTCCGAGCAGGCGGTTGAGCCCGCGGCCATAGCCGGACACGTCCAGGCCCGGTTCATTGTCTTCCTGGAATGGCCAGCGCGTCGCATTGAGGTAGACGCCGGGCGTAAGCGGCACGCTTCCCGGCGCGGCGAAGTTCAGCGTCCAGCGCTCGACCGCACCCGGCGGATCGACCAGGACCTCGACCCCGTTGTCGAAGTTGGTCCGAGCCGAGAAAGCGGCAGTAGCCGGCGTGAAATCCCAGATCAGTCCCTGGCCGATGAAGTCGCCCGGGTCGCTGAACATGTGGAGGCGCGACGCGGGCGACACGCCGATGACAAGCGATCCGTCTTCATCGACGCTGTAGGCATCCGTCACCGCGACGGGGCCATCGTTCACAGGATTGACGGTGATTTCCACTGCGCCGACGCTGGAAGCGCCGTGGACGTCCGTGACGCGGTAACCGAAGATGTCCGGCGCGTAGTAATCCGCATTCGGCGTGTAGGTCCAGACGCCGGTCGCGCTCACGATCACGCTGCCGTGCTCGGGGGCAAACTCAGGCGGTGACGTGAAGGTGAACGAATCGCCCTCGGGATCAATCGCTGTCAACTGGCCGCCGATGGCTTCGTCCTCGTCCGTGGTCACGCGCGTGATAATTGGAGTCGGTCGCGGCGCATCGTTGACCGCGTTGACTGTAATAGTCACCGTGGCGATGTTGCTTTCCGCCCCCGAGGAATCGCGCGCCCGGTAGGTGAAAGTATCGGTGCCATTGAAATCGAACCGCGGCCGATAGCTGAACGAGCCGTTCGCGTTCATGACCACGGCTCCGTTGGCGGGCTGCGTCACAAGCACTGCGGTGAGCGCTTGCCCTTCGACGTCGGTGTCGTTGACTAAGACACCAGGCGGCTGAATCTGCAGGATGATGTCTTCGGTCGCGGTATAGGCGTCGTTGACCGCGACGGGCGGATCGTTCACCGCGTTGATGGTGATCGATACGGTCGCCACGTTCGAGTCGGCCTGCCCGTCGTTGGCCTTGAAAGTGAAACTGTCAGGGCCATTGTAATTCAGGTCCGGCGTGTAGGTATAGGCGCCCGTCGCTGCGTTGACCTGCACCGTACCATGGGCCGGGCTGGCGACGACAGTGTAGGAAAGAGCATCCTCGTCCGGGTCGCTGGCGGGCAATGTATCGTTGAGCGGCGTGTCTTCGTTGGTGCTCTTGGACTGGTCCTGGGCGACCGGAGGCTGATTGGAGGGGGCGAGCTGCAACTCGAAGGCCCCAATGTCCGCGGCAGGTCCCTGAGGCCGGCTGACGCCGCGCTGGTCGCTCGCCGGCGCCGTGGCCGTGTTGGCGGCGTTAATGGCCGGGCTACCGGTGAGCAAGGCCCGCGTTTGCGTCGGTCCGCCGTTATTGGCGAGCGCGCCAAGCTGCGGATCGACGTTGAGCAGGTCGGAAGCAACTAAGCCGCTGGCGTCGGCGGTGTTGCCGATCAGGTTGTGCCCCTGGCTGCTCACCACACCGTCGATGTCGGGTCCGCCGTTGACGTGAGTATTGAGGGCGACGATGGAGTTTTCGATGCTGACCGTTCCAAGGGACGAAGAGTAGATGCCGCCGCCGCGCGACGCGTCATTGCCGGCTATCGTGCTTGCTCGAACAGTCAATGTTTCAAAGTTCGAGATCGCGCCGCCGAAAACCGAGATATTGTCCGAGAAGGTGCAATTGGTGAGCGTCAGATTGCCGCCGCCGTTGTTGTCGATGGCGCCGCCCTGGCCGCTGCTGGTGCCCACCCTGCCTTCGTTGCGCGCGAAGGTGCTGTTGTCGATGGTCATGGGCTCGTGGTTTTCGATGGCCCCGCCGCCGCGCGCCCGGTTGTCCGTAAAGGTGCTGTTGCGGATCGTCACCTGCGCCGGTGAGCCGCCGGCATAGAGGGCGCCGCCCCCGTTGCTGGCGAAGTTGTTCTCGAATCGGCTGTTGTCGATAGTCAAGAAGCCGTTGTTATCGATGGCGCCGCCCAGGCCAAACACGAGGTTGGTTCCGGTTCGCGGCGCGGTGTTGTTGCTGAACAGCACATTGGTGATGTTGACGGTGTTAAAGAAATCGATGCGGATGGCGCCGCCGCGATCTTCCAGCGTCGACGTGGAGCCCGTGCCCTGCGCGATGCCGCCGGTTATTTGCAGATTCTCGAAGTTGACAACGCGACGGTTGTCCACGGCAACGCCGCGCGGCAGATCAAAGACCCGGTCATTTAGGCCCGTGCTCGAGCCGGCCGAAATGATGCTCGCGCCCGTGACCGCGCCGCGAATGGTCAAGTCATCCGTGATGTCCAGGTCGCCCGTCGCGGCCAGAGCCTCGCCCGAGCCGACCAGAGTCAGCGCGAACGTGCCGACCGGCAACTGAATCGTATCCGCGCCGGTTAGAGCGTTCGCCTCCATGACCGCCGCGCGGAGCGACGTGTTGCCGGCCGAATCCACGGCCAGACCGTCGCCCAGGTTGATGTCAATCGTGTCGAGCGTCGTATTGACGAGGAAGTTGGCGGGCACGGTGCGATCTTCGAGCCATTCCAGCGTCGGCCGGAAGCGCTTCGGGCGCTTATTTGCAGACTTCGCGCGTGGATAGGAAGAAGGGCGGAGATTCAGGAAAATAGTCATGTTGTACCCCCGGGACACGGTGTGAAAAAACAGAAAATAGGAGGATCACTTCTTCTTTGGAGGCTTGGGAGGCGGGTCAGGCACGACGATGTCGCCAAGATGCTCGGTTTTGCCGGCGGAAACGGAGAAAAGTCGGCTGACAAATTCCCTGTTATGGTAAACCTGAACGCGATAGCTGGCGTCCGGGATCAGCGCTTTGAGTGTGATAACCCCGCTCTGTGGATCTTCTTTGTAGCTTTGAAAATCGACACCCATCGTCAGTTCGGTCAGACCGTTATTGTTCCTTGCTTCGAGCGCATCAATCCCCGGGCGCACCACGAGATTGATTTCGGGCCGTAGTTTTCGCACCACGTTGCCCTTGCTGTCTACAAAGCGCAATGTGGCGGTGACGAACGGCGCCAGGCGCACCGTTACATCGTCGTCTTTGGCCGAAATGAGTTTCATCGCACCTTGAAGCGACTTGGCATCCCAAAACCACACTGGCACGCTTTTTTCCGGATCACAGCCGGGCAATTCAAAACGGCTGTTCTTGACCGGCAAGAATTCGCAATGTGATTCCCAACCAGCTCCTCGGAAGGTGGGAGTCAAGAGGTAAGCGGTCGGCACCGGAGCGCCGTTGGCGGTCTCGACACGACCTTGCACCGTCACGCCCCGTCGCAGCTTGGCCGTGACGGGCAGCGGCGGTGCGCCAGACTTAAGATCGAGAAGGATCTTCGCATTGGGAAAGTGGGACCTACTTCCGCCCGGAACCCCCTCGATAAGCTCCCGCTCGCTGACTTCGATAGCGAGATAATCATGACCCGGTGCGCGCAGTAGCAAATGTCCCAGTCCCGGCAGCACCGCTATTTGGAAGCGGCCTTGGGCGTCGGTCGCGGATGCCAGGTAGGGCCAAAGCACCAGCAATGTGCCGCTTTCACGGCCATGTAGACTTATCCAGTTTTTGCCGCTCATAGGCCGGTATTGCACTCGGACGCCGGCAAGCGGGCGTTCCGTTCCTTCTTCGAAAACTTGACCGGTCACCAACACGCCGCTCGGCATAAAGATCTGGACGCTTTCTCGCTGAGAATTCGGCGGCCAGTTAAAGTTCTGGAAAGCGACAATTTGCGGCGTCCCAGGCGCACCGCGCGCCATGATCCTGAGCTTGGCGCCGAAGTAGGGCTTGACCGCAAATCGACCGGCATTGTCCGTCGTCGCCGAAACAATCAATCGTCGTCCGCCGACACCCGCGCCATACATACTGACCTGGACGAAAGCGTTCGCACACGGCACCCCCGAGTCCTTGTCGATTACAGTGCCTTCCAGCACACGCGGCGGCGTCAGCTTCAGGGCGCCCACATCGACGTGTCCCGTCGCATCCGTCTGCACGGACAGCCATTGCGGCCCGGTTTTGTCGTCCAGGGTTTCGAGATAGACGGTGGACCTAGGCAACAGGCCCGTCAGGACGAATGTGCCATCCGCGTCGGTAACAACGGACGGAGGCCAAGCCTCAATGCCTAAATCCTCTTCCATCGAAAGTCGAGGACTAGCTCCCGCCTTACGGTCAAACCCACTCACTCGGAGTTTTACGCCGGCAACCGGCGCGCCACTCTCATCCACCAACCGGCCGCGCACTTGTTGCCCTGTTTCCAGCTTCAGGTTCACCGCGTCGATGTCACCGAGCGTCCGCAATCGCTGCCACGCCACTGCTTGGCCATCCCCGCCACGGGCCAAACACAATACATCCGAATCCCTGTCCGGAGTCGCCCGCCTCACGGACAACTCAAATCGACCCTGCGCATTGGCTTTGCCCGTGCCCAATACGCGTCTTCGCGAGAAGACCTCAATACCAGGGTCACCAGGCTGAAATTCCTCGTCGGAAAAAACGGCGACGTGAGCGCCGGGCACAGGTTGACCGTCGGGGCCGATAATCTCCCCATGCACCAACATCTGAGCACCACTGCCCCAATTCTCGGGCTGATCCTTCGGCGCAGGCTGCGGCAGTGCGACTGGTAGCTGTGGGGGCGGAGTGTCGGGCGGCGGCCGAAAATACAGCGCCGTCGCGGTGCTGGCCAGCAACAAGGCGATTAAAACCGCCGCACTGATCTTGAAGCGCGTCGCGGCCATCGACTTCAGCACGCCCTCCGCCAAGGCCACGGCATTGGCGGCGCCGCTAACCGCCTGGCCGGCAACGAAGGCCGAGGCGGCGCGCAGCGTTTGGGCGAATAAGAGCGTCGGTACGGCGGCGCTGGCGCCTTCCTTGGCCACTTCCAGACCGCACAAGACTGCGGACAAGGTCACACCGCGGCGGGCCAACCGCTTTTGCAGCACCGTGCGCGCCTGGGCCAGCCGGCTGGACACGGTGCCTTCTTTCCAGTCCAGCTCGCGCGCGGCTTCTGCCTTGCTCTTGCCCTGCAGCACGCACAGGACAAAGGGGGTGCGGTATTTTTCCTTGAGGCGTTGCAATTCCTCATCGAGAATGCCTTGCAGCTCGCGCCACGCTTCTTCGGAGGACGGCCGAGCAATTTCCGGCTGCGCGGACTGCATTTCGCGCTCGCGCCGCCGGGCCGCGCTTTGCCGCGCCTTGAGCGCCACGCGATAGGCCACGCCGTGCAGCCAGCCGGCCACCGAATTGTGGCTGCGAATCGAACGTGCCTTGCGCGCCAGCACCAGGAATGTGCCCTGAAACGCGTCCTCGGCGTCGTGCTCGTGGCCCAAGACATGCCGGCACACGCCATAGACTAAGGGCGCGTGGCGCTGCATGAGTGCGGCGAAAGCGGCCTCGTCGCGCTCGGCGGCAAACTGAGCCAAGAGCTGGCCGTCCGTGAGGTTTTTGGCGGCGTGTGTATCCAAAAGTTGGCGCAATTGCAACAACACGCCGGATTGCTGTTCCGCCATATCCCGAAGTCTTTGTCCGCGGGTGTGGGCGACTGCGAGATAGTTCCCGCGGATTGGTAAACTGGTCTGATTTTGTGGACTGCGCTACCGAACATCGGTGGGAAGGAGATATTTTGCAATCAAGCGCACGTGACAGCAAGCAAGAAATGCGAATTCCGTTACAGTTTCGTAGACGCGTTCGCAAGAGCGTGGCTGGAATTCCGCTACCTGTAATGTGTCAGGGTGATTGCCGCTTGAAAACAAGGAGTCGCCAGCCGGGACGGTCTTTGGTGGAAAACTCCGACGGCCGTTCCTTCACGCCTTGCGTCCTGGTGTTTACGCAGGTTTTCCATGTGTCGCCTTCAAGCAAGTAGATTCCTTCACGAACGAGTTTTTCGATCATTTTGGCGGGGTCGGCGGCGTAAGAAAAGTCAATGGACTTGGGACGGGTCGTGGGATCGAGTTGGACTGTCGAGAGCTGTTTTCCATCCGGCCCGCAAAACGCTTTGCCTTTCACGAACCAGTTGGTCTGGTCCTTTTCAGGCAAGACGCTCTCCCGGCCGTTTTCTTCGACTGCAGTCAGCTTCCAAGCGCCTTGGAGCCTGGCCAGCTCTTTCTTGGTTGCTTCCGTCTGAGCATCATTTGTTGCGGCCAGCAAAGCCGGAATTGCGACGAGGAGCAGGATCGAATCGCGTACGCACATGATTACCTTCCGTCGCGGAATGATAGTCCGAAGATTTCTGCGAAACCAGAATTACCAACCCCGTCGGCGCTCGCAACTACCGAAAACGCTCGACAATACCAGCTCTCCGCTCCGCAACTTCAGAAATCCACGGCCCTATTCCTATACACATTATTGACAAGTTTCAGCGCTATGGACGCCCTGGCGCGGATATTTGGCGAATTGGCGATTCCACTTGTCCGCGCCCTTTATAATGCTGGCGGAACAGGACTGCGGACGAGGCGACAATTCCGTTCATTCCGGTCTTGACAGCCTGCGTTGAGGTTTTGGCGCGGCGCGCTCAGTTGGGTATGGTCCGCCTTGCCCAACCTGTCCGGTTTGGCGTATTCAGGCTCAAACCGGGCAAGTCGAAGAAAGGGCACAAGAAAGCGAATCCGCAAAACCTCCCCAAGTTGTGGGCTTTTTCTCATCTCGGAGGCGCACCCTGCCGATACCACAACTAACCGTGGTGCATGACCATAGGCAGCATGGTCCGGCGAGAGGGCCGGCGCCAGCGGCCTCTGCGACACCATCCGCGAGGTGTGACCCGCACCCCCCGCAGGGCGCGACCCCGAGTAGACCTCACGCCAGGCGTGAGGAGGCGGCAATTCGCAAGGCGAATTGCTTCTTTACACGTGGCGGAGATTTCCCCCTCCGGCCGCGACACTAGCCCTTGGTGGCGGGACTGGATCCTGATTGCGGCGACCCGCACGGCCCGGTCAGGAACAAACGGAACACTTATACTGGAGTGCCTGCCATGAAAAAAGTCTTTACCACCGGCCAAGTCGCGAAAATCTGCAAGGTCGCGCCACGGACGGTGAGTAAATGGTTTGACTCCGGCCGGCTCCGCGGCTACCGCATCCCCGGCAGCCAGGACCGCCGCATCCCCCGCGAGCACCTCATCAAATTCCTCAAGGAGCACGGCATGCCCTTGGGAGAATTGGAGGAAGAAGGGCTGCACAAGATCCTGATTATCGGCGCCGACAAACTCTTCGTCGAACGCGTCAAGGAAACGCTGCCCGAGACGGACGATTACAAATACGAGCTGGCCCACAGCGGTTTCGAAGCCGGCATCCAGGCCGAAAGCTTTCATCCCGATACCATCATCATCGACCTGGCCATGGGCCGCAGCGAAGCCTTGCAAATCGCCAGCAATCTCCGCCGCAATCCCGCTTACGAACAGACTCTGATAGTGGCCCTGGCCAGCGAAGACGAAGCCAGTCCCGAAAGTCTCGTCAACTTTGGGTTCAATGAATCGTTCAAGAAGCCGTTTGACGTGGCCCTTTTGGGCGAACGGATCAAGACGGCAGTCGAAGAGAAACGTGCGAACCTCTAAGAAGGCAGGCGAAAGTGGAATCGGCCAGGCACGCGGATGCCTGGCCGGTTTTTTTTTGCGCTCAGGTTCGACGATGCCGTTTGGCGAGCGGCGGATCGAAGATCTCACGCAAGAGAAAGGCGACGCGCAGGTTGTTGCGGTCGCGTAACAATTGATGAAGTTTCTGCACCGCCTGGGGGACGGGCGGCCGGACCACGCTGCTGAGCACTGGCGAATTGGCCGCCGTTGGAAGCGGGCTGAGCGCGCTCGCCGCTTTTTCGAGTCTCTTCTCAAATTCGCTTAAACGCGAGCTGGCTTCAGGCGGGAGAGCCAAGGGCGACTTGGGCAGCGCTACTGCCTCAGTCCCGACCCTTCTATCCTGTGAGTCGCGGGGTGGAACGGTCGCCTGCGCCTCCTTTTTTCCCCGTGTCCCCAGCCGGGATAGTGTTTCCGCGATATCCGGTTTAGGACGCGGCAGGACTTCCGGCGGCAACGGCGGCGGCTTGGGCCGCGACTTTGGCGGCGTTTTTCGCGTGGGCCGACGCACTTCTTCGTAGGTCATTTCCGGGTGCTCGATGCGCTCTTCCGGAAAATACGTCGGATTCGAACCTTCCCGATCCGCATCTTGAGGAGGAGGCGGCGGCGCGGGTCGCTCCTGTTGCTTGCGCGCCTTCTCCTGCTGCTGGTCCATGAAGTGCTTCACGATCCAGGCTGCGACGATTATTAGCAGGAAGACGCCCTTGATCCAATCCATTCTGGCTCCCTTTGAATTCGGTCAACCGCAGAGACGCAGAGAATCGCAGAGTAAAGGCAAAATGCTCTGTTCGCTTACTCTCTGCGTTCCTCTGCGCCTCCGCGGTTGAATTCACAGCTGTCTGCAGCGTGCTCGTGAGGCTAGCTTGTGGGTGGATTCGTGCGGCTGTTGCCCTGGCCGCCGCCGGCGATGGAGCTGCGCATTTCGGTGTCCGCTTGCACGTTGCGCAAGTTCCAGTAGTCCATGACGCCCAGGTGACCGCTGCGGAACGCTTGCGCTAGCGCCAGCGGGACTTCTGCTTCGGAGAGCACGACCTTGGCCCGGTTTTCTTCGACCAGGGCCTTCATTTCTTGCTCGCGGGCGACGGCCGCGGCGCGGCGCTCTTCCGCCTTGGCCTGAGCGACGCGCAGGTCGGCGGCGGCCTGGTTCGCCTGCAGCTCGGCGCCGATGTTCGCGCCCACGTCGATCTCCGCGACGTCGATGGATACGATCTCGAACGCCGTCTGCGCGTCGAGCGAGTTCTTCAAGACGGCCTGCGAAATCATGTTGGGGTTGGCGAGCACGTCGGCGTGATGTTCCGCGGAGCCGATGGCCTTGACGATGCCTTCGCCGACGCGGGCGATGATGGTCTCCTCGGTGGCGCCGCCGACGAGCCGATCGAGCTTTGTCCGCACCGTCACACGCGCGCGGGCCCGGAGCTGGATGCCGTTCTTGCAAACGCCGTCGAGCGTGGGCCGGCCCTTGGCGGGGTCGGGGCAGTCGATCACCTTGGGATTGACGCTGGTCTTGACGGCGTCGAGCACGTCGCGGCCGGCCAGGTCGATCGCTGCGGCGATTCGCCAGGGCAGCTCGATGCCTGCCTTGTGGGCGGCAATGACGGCGGCGGCGGTCTTGGGAACGTTGCCGCGCGACAAGTAGTGCGCCTCCATCTCCTGCGTGGTCACCTTGACGCCGGCCTGCACCAGCGAGATTTTCTGGCGGACGATCATGGAGTAATCGACATTGCGCAGCTTCATGCCGACAAGATCGAAGATGCCGATGCTTGCCCGTGTGAGAAAGCACTGGATCCAAAGCCGCAAGAAGCTGAAGAAGACGACCAGGAAGAAGATGAAGATGATCGCCAGCACGCCGACGCCGATGAGCATCCACTTGTTGTCATCCAGCCATTTGCTGCCGGATTGGCCGACTTTGTCCGCCTTCTCTTGCGCGAATAGGACGATCGCATGCAACATGGTGACCCTCTTTTTCTCGTGGGCGCATTCGCCCCACGCATACTATTGTTTCAAATCTTCAGGATTCAAGTCCGCCAGGTCCGGGGGACGTTCAACGGCCCGCACGATTACTCTGCCGGCGCGAACGTCGATGCAGCGCACCCAGTGGCCCGGCTCGATCATTTCCCCTTCGCTGATCGTGTCGACGCGTTTGCCGTCGAAATCGGTCACGCCCGCCGGGCGGAGCGCCGACACCGTTTTGCCGTAGCGTCCGCGCAATTGTTCGAGCTCCAGCACCACCGGCATTTTCGCGACGGTGGCGTCGTCCTCCGGCCCCTCTAGAAACATCTTCCGTCCCAGAGCGGTCTTGGGCCAGTAGTGCATCAAGATCGGCCCCAGAATGGGTATGAGTATGAAAACAGCTATGAGAGTAATCAACCCCTGGGTCGGCTTCTCGTAAAACGTCATCGCGATGCCGGCGATGAGCCCGGCGATGCCGACCGCGCCCAGAATACCGCCGGTCGGCAGGAATATTTCGCCCGCCATGAGCAACAGGCCGACCACGATCAGCACATAGGCGAGGAAAAGATTGTCCATGATGATTCAGGATAGCTCTAAATCTCCTTTACTACTATGCGATTGCCTTCGATTTCAATGATCTGCACGCGGCTGCCGGGTTGCACGTAGTCTCCTTCGGCGACGACATCGAGAAAGTCCTCGCCGAATTGCACCTTGCCCGCGGGCCGCAGCGGCGTGGCTGCGACGCCAATGGCGCCCAAAAGCGACGGATCGACGAGCGGCGTGGCGATGGCGCGCTCGCCGGCTTCTTCTTCGTCGGGAAGCTTGAGCACAAGGCGATTGACATAGGGGATGTGCGGCAAGTACCACGCCAAGACGAGCGCTGCCGCGATGGCCGCGACCAGGCTTAGCCCAAACGTGCCGAAAGTTGTGCCCAGCCCGATCCAATCTTGCGAATTCTGCGGCCATTTTTCCAAGGTGACGAGCACGAGGCTGGAAATGACCAGGACCACGCCGGCGATACCCGGAAACGTCACGCCGGGCATGACGAATACTTCGACGCCAATGAGAATCAAGCCCAGAATAAACAGGAGTATGGCGAGGAAAGTGTATTGCCCGACAAAGGAATACGCCCAGAAAAACAGCACGAAGCAGATGGCCGCCATCACGCCGGGTGCGGTGATGCCGGGCATTTTCATTTCCAGGATGAGGCCGATGATGCCGAGCATGATGAGCACAAAGCGCACCGTCGGCTCGCGGAAAAAGTCGGCGACCTGCTCCAGCCAATCGCCGCTGGCGACGCGGACTCGCTGCGAGTCCAAACCGAAATAGGTGAACAGCTCGTCCAGCGAGTTCAGACCCGTGGCCTGGGCGATGCGGAATTCGCGCGCCAGCGTCGCGTCGATCTTCAGGTTCTTGCCGGCGTCGCGCTCGAGCCTGCCGAACGAATCCCACTGCGGGTTTTTCGACGCGGCGTCCTTTTTGAGCTCGACCTCGGAAACGAGCCGGACTTCGCTGGGATTGCTCTTGGCTTTGACGCGAAACAGGACCAAGTCGCGCTGCAGCGTCGCTTCAAATAGCGCCGGCGGATATCCTTGTTCTTTCACCAAGGGCAGCAGCATGTCGCGGGCGCTCTGGAGTTGGTCGTCGCCGAGGTAGCTGAAATCCCCCAGGGCGGCGTCGCCGGCCATGACGATTTCCATGCAGCCCAGCGCCAGGAAGGTGGCGGCGCCGAGCACGCGTCCGGGCGGAAGGTAGGCGACGGTCTTCACGGGCCGGTCGTTCGCGTCCCTTAGTTGACGCAGGAAACGCGCTGTGGAAGCAACATGAGTGATGTCGCCGCCTTCCGCATCCATTTTCAGCAAGATGAAATTGGCTTGCTGGCCCAGCGCGGCGCCTATTTGCCTCTCGAGGGAATCGAGTTTCCCCTTGTCCAACGGTCCGCGCACGTCGATTCGAATGGGATTGGCGACGCGGCCGACAAGCCAATCCTCGACCATGCTGTGGCGCGGCAAGCCGAGCGCCTGGACGAGATCCGCCTTGCTGCTCTTCAGGCCGCTGCACAGCTTCAACTCCATGGCCTGATGCGGCTCGAACAGAGCGTTTTGCGCTTGCAGGTAATCCGGCTGAATGGGATCAAGCACGAACGCCTTGCCGGCCTTTTCCAACTCGGCGAGCGTTTTGCTGCTGACGAAGCGCGGCCCTTCGTCGGTCTTGATATGCTTGAGCGGCAAGCCGGGGTCGAGCATGCGCTCAATCACGTCCGGCGATGGGAACTGCTTGGCGACCTCGCGGTAGGCGGTGCGCATGGTTTCGTTGAAAATGCCGCCCAGCTCGCGGGTGACGTCGCCCAGCTTTGCCTTGGACAGCCGGGTTTTCGGGTTGATGTCGTCGGAAAGGATGATTTCCTTGCATGCCAGAATAGGCAACACGGTGTGTTTGGTCGCCTCGTTGTGGACGAAGGCGAACGTGGCGATCTTTGGATAAAGCGGATTGACTTGGCCCAGCTGCAGATTGCGGATGAAGACGGCGAGGTCATTGCAGGAGCCGAAGGTGCTGCTGCCGGCGGGTTGCCCGTGCGGGTTGAAGTCGAACACCACAGTAGTGATGTTGCGGCCCTTGCGTTCGACGGCGTCCTGAATCTTCAAGCGAATCTGGCTGACCGCGTCGTCGGTGATCGGATTCGGCACGGTGATGACCAGGCCGTCTTTCTCGGCCTTGGGCGGCTGCGCGCGGACGTACGGCGGGGCGCAATGGACTCCCAAGAATAAGTACGCCGCGATTACCACGGCCAGGCCGGGGGAATCCGTCGGCTTGGCGAACCACCGCATGCCACAACCTCCAAGACGTTCTGTTCCACTGTTTACTCTAGCCCGACGCGCCAGCGAGGGACATAAGCCCGACGCGCGAGCGAGGGACTATTAACACAAGCCTGACGCGCGAGCGAAGGAGTGTTAACACTAGCCCGACGCGCGAGCGAGGGACCACAACCAAGATGGGAATCTACCCCATTATAAGCTAACGAGACAGAAAGGAGGCGTCAAAAGCGCTGACGCCTTCCCAGAGTTATTCGCCGAAATCCGGCGGGAATTGCAGTTTGGACTGTGTTTGGTTGAATTCCTCGAATTAGACCACACTTGTAGGATGGGTCTCCAGGCCCGTCCCGCGTGCAGTCCCTTTCGAGCGCACACATCATGATTCCGTGACACCGAGCAACAAAGACCTCAGTTCGCCGCGGGAAGGCACCTTGAGCTGGCGATCGATCTTCTTGACATGCGTGTGAATGGTGTGGCTGCTCAGGTGAAGTTGAATTGCGATTTCTCCGAGCTGCGAAGGCGGGCACTGCTCCCTCGCAAGCTGAGAGATGAAGATAGTCGTGACACTCATCAAAGGCAAGAGTTTTTCTTTGGGGATATGGAGAAAGCTAAAGGAAGGTCTGCGGCGCGACAGGTGGCAAGCACGGCTGGTGCTTGCCTCTAAAATCGACCAGGTGGCAAGCACGAGGGATTGACATAAGTGAATAATCATGAATAGCTTACAATTATGATAATCCTCGTGCTTGCCAACTCGTGCATAGGCATACCCTCACTGAATTGAAGCGATTGCTAACTTCGCGATCCCCACGCATCGCCGCCACGTTGTCAGCGGTCAATCGTTCAGGATCGTGCCCGATGCCGCGGTTCTTGGTGAACAGCGCATACGACATCGTCACTGCCTGAAGGTAGCCCCCTCGCCGTTTCTCATGATAGAATGGGGTTATGATTGGCAAGCGCGGCAAATCGCTTCAAACTCCCTCGGCCCGGTGGTACCGCGGAGCGGATGTACCCATGCGGTTGATCCGCAAGTTTGCCCGTCAGGTCGCCGAGCGATTCCACCCAGACAAGATCATCCTGTTCGGCTCGCATGCCTACGGCACGCCCCACGCCGACAGCGACGTGGACATCCTGGTGGTCATGCCCTGCCGGAACCAACTGCGGCAGGCCGTCAAGATCAGCCTTGTCATCGACCCGCCATTTCCGCTGGACATCATCGTTCGCAAACCGCACAACCTCCAGTGGCGGCTGGAAGAACGCGAATCATTCCACACCGAGATCGTGACCCGGGGCCAAGTGCTTTATGAAAAGAAGCACGCGCGAGTGGGTACGAAAAGCGGAAGGCGACTTCGTCGCCATTCGCAAGCTGGCACGCGGCCGCGAACCCGCCCATGACGCCACGTGCTTTCATTGCCAGCAAGGAGCCGAGAAGTATCTGCAAGGCGCTCTTGGAAGAACTCGGCCTCGCTGTGCCGCGCACTCGTAATCTCGTCGCCCTGCTGCCGTTGCTGCTGCCGCACCACCGCTCACTGGGTCGCTTCCGGCGTGGTCTGGATTTCCTTACGCGGTTCGCCGTCGATACTCGATATCCTGGCGACAGCGCCGCCAAACGCGACGCGGCCTCGGCACGACGCTGGGCCAGCCGGGTGCGCGACGCCTGCCGCTCGATCCTCGGTCTGCACCCGCCGCGCCGGCGCCGCAAGAAAACCTGATCGAACAATCGCGAATGCCGCGTCATTCAATCGTCGTTCAGGATCGTGCCGAAGCCGCGGTTCTTGGTGAACAGCGCATTCGTGCTGTTGCCGAACAGGTCGAGGGAGAACGTCTCGTTGGCCTCCCTCTTGCTGTCGCCCTTGACTTCGATCGTGATCGTCTTCGTCGTCTGGCCCGGGGCG
>JAKEFD010000020.1 GCA_022616245.1 Gemmataceae bacterium | reverse complement strand
GGCAAACGGCGTGCCAACATTTACAGCTTTACCCTCCACCTCACCCTGTAAACCGGCTGACGATGAGCGATACGTTTTGGCCGCCGAAACCAAAACTGTTGCTCAGTACGTGATCCACCTTTTTCTCCCGCGCCTGGTTGGGAACGTAATCAAGGTCGCAATCGGGGTCCGGCGTTTCATAGTTGATGGTGGGCGGCAGCACGCCGCGACGAATGGCCAAAACGCAAGTAATCAGTTCCACGGCGCCGGCCGCCGCGATCAAGTGGCCGAGCATGCTTTTGCTGCTCGACACTGGAATCTTGTAAGCGTCGTTGCCGAACACCTTCTTGACGGCGATCGTCTCCGCGGCGTCATTGACTTTGGTGCTGGTGCCGTGGGCGTTGATATAGCCGATGGCGGCGTGCGGCAGGCCCGAATCGGCGAGGGCCTGGGCCATGCACGCCTTCGCGCCGCGACCGTCCGGGTGACTGTCGGTAATGCGAAAGGCGTCGGCGGTGGACCCGTAGCCGGTCAACTCGGCATAAATCGTGGCGCCGCGTTTTTTGGCATGTTCCAGCTCTTCAAGCACCAGCATGCCCGCGCCTTCACCCAGGACAAAGCCGTCGCGGTTCAGGTCAAATGGGCGTGACGCTTTTTGCGGGGCTTGATTGCGCGTGGACAGGGCGGTGAGCAAGTTAAAACCGGTGACGCCGAAAGGATGAATCATGCTGTGGGCGCCGCCGGAAAGCATCACATCCGCTTCGCCTTGTCTGATAAGCTCGCAGGCTTCGCCCAGCGCTTGACTGCTCGCGGCGCAGGCAGTCAGGCAGTTGTAATTGGGGCCTTGCAAATCGAAGGTATGGGCAAGATGGCCGGGGGTGGTGTGCAGCTCTTGCTCGAACTCGCGGCCGGCATGGAAACGTTGCAAGCCACCCTGCGTAAAGACGCCGGCTTCGACCGCGTTCTTGTCCGCCTGGTAGGTCTGGGCGATCAAGTAGATCATGTTGTCGAAGTCTTGGATGCCCTCGCCGGAACCGAGATAGACGCCCACGCGTGTGCGGTCCACATGAGCGTTGTCCAAAAGGCCGGCATCCGCGAGCGCCTGCTGCGCAGCGCCGGCGGCGAAACGACTGTTCGGGCCGGAGTCCTGCCAACGCTCGGGGTCTTTCACGAAATGGCCCAAGTCGAAATTCTTCACCTCGGCGGCAAACTTCGTCGGAAACGCGCTGGCGTCAAAGCTCGCTATGGGCGCCACTCCGCTTCTACCTTCGAGTTGATTGCGGTACAGACTTTCCACGTCGTGCCCAAGCGGCGTGATTGCTCCCATGCCGGTGATGACGACGCGTTTGCGCATGTATATTCTCTAGTCACGGAGGCAAAGAAAAGTCCAGATTGCAAATTGCAAATTGCAAATTGAAAATTGAAAATTGGTGCAGCCGATGTGCCTTCCAATTTGCAATTGAAAATTTGCAATTTGCAATGTGCAATTCATTTTCTGTGTCTCTGTGGTTAGTTCGTTCACTCCCATTTTCTACAAACGACTGCGGCGCATTGGCCCATCTCGGTGAAGCCCACCTTTAGGAAGTGCTTCTTTTCGATGGCGCGCTTGGACCGATTGACGTTCAGCGGGCAGGCGGGGTCGGCTTCCTCGAAGTTGAGGGTTGCGGGCAGCACGCCGTGCTGCTGGGCGAGGATGCTGGCGGCGAGTTCCGCCATGCCGCTGCCCGCGCCGAGATTACCCTGATAACTCTTGACGCCCCAGACCGGGATAGAGTTTAACGACGGGCCCAGCGCTTCGGCAAGCCCGCGCGCTTCGAAGATGTCGGCGTGGACCGACGACATGCCGTGGGCGTTGACATGGTCGAGGTCTTGGGGTCCGATCTCGGCTTGTGTCAAGGCGGCGCGAATGGCGCGGGCCAACCCCTGCCCGCTGCCGCCGCGTTCGAACGCCGCGCCAAAGCCGGCCACTTCGCAGTAAATCGCGGCCCCGCGCCGGCGGGCATGTTCCAAATCTTCGACCACCAAAACGCCGGCGCCTTCGCCAATGACAAGACCGTCGCGTTGCCGATCAAAAGGCCGGCTCGCTTTGTCCGGCGCTTCGTTACGCTGCGAAAGATGTCCAAACAAGCATTGCCGGACCATGCTCAAGGGGTTGATCTTGCTGTCGGCGCCGCCCACGAGAAAGAAGTCGGCCTGATTTCTGCGCAGAATGCGCGTGGCTTCGCCCAGCGCGAGCAAACTGGCGACGTCGCTCTCGGTGATGGTGTTGTTTGGCCCCTGGGCGTCGTGCAGGATGGAAATATGGCAGCCCAGCATGTTGGGCAGATACTTCAACATCCACAGCGGAGTGATGACGGGGAGCCCTTGCGCGCCCCAGGCTTGCAAATCGACGCTGGCCGATTGTCCGTTTGTGGTCCCTCGCTCGCGCGTCGGGCTGGTGTTGACGGGGCTTTGCTCGTGCGTCGGGCTCGTGCTGACGGCGCCTTGCTCGTGCGTCGGGCTGGTGGGAACGCTGACCTGGGCGGCCAGTCCAAGGTCCGATAACTCCGACGGGACAAGACCTGCGCCAAATTCCACGCCAAAGCGCGTCGAGTCAAGCTTGGTTTTATCCACCTTGCCGTGGTCGAGCGCGAGTTGCGCGGCGGCAACGGCAAGTTGGTTGGACCGAGCCATCAAGCGCAGGCTTTTGCGGTTTTCCTTGGCAACGTATTTCTTGGCGTCGAAGCCGTCGATTTCACCGGCGAAACGCGTGCTGAGACGGCTGGCATCGAAGTTGCGAATGGGACGAACGCCGTTTCGTCCTTGCTCGAGACCTTGCCAAAACGAGGCAGCATCTTGGCCGACCGACGTCAAGACGCCGATGCCGGTAACGACCACGCGACGGGACGGAACGGCCATGGTGCTACCTGTTTCGTGAGTAGGTGAGAAGGCCGCGTCAGGATGAAGCGAGGATCTTGTTCAACCCCAGCAGTTTCTTCAATTCTCCACTAAAGACGAAATTGTGCTCGCCGAACAATTGTTGCGAGCGGGCTTGATCCAAGTGAGCGAAGAAGATTTCGGCTTCGCCCAAAGGGGTATGCGGCGGGCCAGCAAAAGTCGCCGGGCTCGCTGCGGCGGGGCCGGCATAGACCTTCCCCACAATCGAGGCGCCTTCCGGTCGTAGGGTCAGGATTTCCGTATCAAAGATCAGCACAGAGCCAGCCAGCGCCTCACGCCCGAATTTGGCGGAGGTAATCTTGGCCAGCACGACCTTTTCCCGGAATTGATTGGCTTCGCCGACCAGGATGCCGCCGGTCTGCGCCAATCCTTCGAGCAACAGGGCGGCCGGCATCACAGGATAGCCGGGAAAATGGTCGGCGAACAAATCCTCGGCCAGGCTCAGATTCTTAATGGCCCGCGCCGATTTACCGCTTTCAAACTCCAGGAACCGGTCGATCCAAAGCCAGCGCACGTTAATTCTTTCCGTCCAGCTTACCCTGGATGTAATTCGTGATCATCTCGACGGTGAACAGGTCGCTGATGCCCGCGACTTCCGGATTTTGCTCGAATTTGGAAAGGTCGGCAAAGGGCATGCGTGTCTTGAGCTCTGCGATGCCTTTGTCGGTGACCTTGCCGTTTTGCACGAAGTCGGGATCACCCTGGAAGATCGATTCCGGGAACAATTCGCCGCGTGGGATCTTGATGCCGAATTCGCGTTCGAGGCGAAATACGATATCGAGGAAGTCGATGGATTCGGCGCCAAGGTCGCCCTGCAGCGTCGATTCCGGCTTCACTTCCTCCTCATCCACGTTGAGGGCTTCCTGAAGCGTCGAGGACACTTTGGCGTAAATCTCATCCCGATTAGGCATGATAAACTCCTCCTAAATAAAACACTGTCAACACTTTGGATGTTTATGAAGTCCGCTCGTCCCAGCAGACTGGTCGCCTCGGGGGGAGCGAGGCGTCTACACTCACACCGGAGCCGCGCCGAGGCTTATGCCACCGTCCACAATCAGCACCTGTCCGGTGATGTAACTGGCATCATCGCTGGCCAGAAACACCGCGGCCTTGGCGATGTCGTCGGCCTGGCCGAGCCGGCGCATGGGGATCATTTTCTTGATGATATCGCCGGCTTTGTTGCGAACTGCCTCGGTCATTTCCGTTTCCACAAAGCCTGGGGCGATGGCGTTTACCGTGACGCCTCGGCTGGCGAGTTCCACTGCCAAGGCGCGCGTAAAGGAGTTGATGGCTCCTTTACTCGCCGCGTAATTGGTCTGTCCCGGATTCGTATGCTCCGCCGCCACGCTGCTGATATTGATGATCCGGCCTTTGCGCTGTCTCATCATGCTGTACGCGACGGCCTTCGTAAAGTTAAACGTTCCACCGAGGTTAGTTTGCAGCACCGATTCCCAATCTTTTGGCTCTAGGCGGATGAACAAATCATCATGTATGATGCCGGCGTTGTTCACCAGGATGTTGATCGCGCCCAGCGTTTTCTCCACGATTTCGACACTACGCTGTACTTCTTCGGCATTGGTCACATCGCACTGGAGCGCTTGCACGACGCTGCTTGCTTGCGTTAATTCAGATGCCAGACTGTCTGCCGCCTCCTTGCTGCCCCGGTAAACGAAGGCCACTTTGGCGCCTTCCGCGGCCAGTGCCTTCACGATTCCCCGACCGATTCCCCGACTGCCGCCGGTCACCAGCGCCACTTGGTCCTTTAGACGCATTCGTTTACATCTCACCCTTCAGTACTAAGAGTGTCTGTCGCAAGTGATCGACGATTCGGCGATCAACGGCCTCAAAAGCGGGATTTCGATCGCGCAAGTTATAGCGCGTAAGGGTAAACTTTGCCGAAACCATCGAGTTTCCGTCAGTCTCCCCTTTACCCTTGAAGACAATATCCCGTCCTTCTTTTTCCTCCGTCCACTCTGCCACGATCACCATGCTCCTGCCGGGCTGCATGAAGTTCCCGTATTTCACATTTCGAGCTTCACGCAGCACAACGACACTATGCTGAAAATCTTCGGTCAAGCGCACCAGCCAAGCCGCCGCCTCTACAAGGGAGTGCAACATCAAAACTCCCGGCATGACCGGGAAGCTTGGAAAGTGGTCGGCCAAATACTCCTCTGCCAAGGTCAGGTGCTTCACCATGCGGATGCGCTTGCCGGGCTCATAGTCGAGGAGTCTATCGACCAGTTGAAACCGCATGCGACATTGGCCTTGAAGTTTTTCGGAAACTTCTTTCAGGGCAACCTGTTATAGAGAGAAAAGTATATCGGCGTCGAAAACAGGCGGCAACCCCGAAAGGTCCAATCAAGTGAGAATTAGTTAGTACTTGCTAATAAACTGGGCGAGCATTTCTATTCGCCTGGAAAGTCACGTCGTTGGGAAAACTGCAACGTTACGCACTCGGCTGGAATGGATTGCACATCGCGCCGAATTCGGAGCTTTGCCGCAAGTTGAGACTCTGAAAGGACTAGCCAGTGTACTGCTCAAGTTGGATTGCACCTCGGCTCCCAGGGTTGAGATGCAATCAATGCAATCCATGTTGCGAAGCTCAGTCAGATTCCGAGCAGAATTGCGCGGCGACCTGTGCTTGCCTGTAAAACTTTCGTAACCTACGTTTTTGCAGTGTCTTGCGCCGTTTCTCCCGCCCGGCGCTGGTATTGATAGAATCCAGCGCCCGATCTACTATCCCGCCACGGAACAGTGTACCGCTTCCTGACGGGCGCGGCTCGGACAGAGTTGCGGCCCGCGTGCAGCGAGTGGAATGTTCTCGCTGAAGCTTGCTCCATAGAAGAGGCCAATGCGACCGGACCGAGAAGAGAAAAGGCCGGCGCCGCGCGTCTTGGCGTGGCTAGCCGGCTTGGGCTGCCGCCGTCCGTGGTGGATGCTTGCCGCCACCGTCCTTTCCTGCGCGCTGTGCCTTTGGTACACGTTTTCGCACCTTAAGTATTTCAATCAACGCAACGACCTGCACGGCAAGGACAAAGACTACTACCGCCGCTGGCAAGCGTATGTCGCTGAGTTCGGCGACGACGACGACATGGTCGCCCTGGTTGAAGGATCGAGCAAACAACGGATCGAATTAGCGCTCGAAGAACTAGCAGCGAAGATTGAGCAACATCCCCAGGCGTTTGACCGCCTGTTCTACAAAGTCGACCTGCGCGCCTTGCGCAATCGCGCGTTGCTGTTCTTGCCGACGGAACAGGTGCGCGCAATTGAGGCACAGCTCAAGCCGATGTCATCATTGCTCGATGCGCCCGTGCTGGGCGGCATCGACCCGTTGTTCGCCTGGAAATCGCTGACCCTGTCGCAATTGTTGAACGAAGGCCGACGACGACTTGCCAATGGCGACGGGCAGCCATTCCTACGGCAGCTCGATGCCGTTTGTTCCATGGCAAGCCGTGTGCTCGACCGCCCCGCCGATTACGGCAATCCCTGGCGCAGCATCTTGCCCGAGTCGAGCCAGAAACAAGACCATTTGTCCGAGCCGCAATACTTCTTCGGCGACGACGGCAAGCTGGCGTTCTTGCTGGTGCGCCCCGTCAAGGAGACGGAGGGCTTCACGTTTGCCAAGAAAAGCATCGACGGCATGCGCGACTTGCTGCGCGGCATGGAGACTTCCTATCCCGACCTGCGCTTCGGACTGACCGGCTTGCCTGTTTTGGAAAACGACGAGATGGTCGCTTCGCAAAACGACAGCATGCGCGCGGCCTGGTTTGCATTGGCGGGCATCGCGCTGCTCTACTTCCTCGTCTATCGCGGCCTGCGCTATCCGCTCATGACCGTGTCCACCCTCCTCGTCGGCACCGTTTGGGCCCTCGGCTGGACCACGCTGACCATCGGACATCTCAACATCCTGTCGTCGGCGTTCGCCGTCATGCTCATCGGCATGGGCGATTACGGCGTCCTGTGGGTCACGCGCTTCGGCGAAGAGCGCCGCGCCGGGCTCGACATTGCTCAAGCCATGCGCAAGACCGCGCTCCACGTTGGCCCGAGCATCCTGACCGCGGCGACGACGACGGCGCTGGCGTTCTTCGCCGCAATGCTCGCGGATTTGCAAGCGGTCGCCGAGCTGGGTTGGATCGCGGGCAGCGGCGTGCTCTTGTGCGCCCTCTCCTGTTTTCTCGTAATGCCCGCACTCTTAACGCTGTGGGATGTGCGCTTCGCCGGCAATGCCAACGTCGTTCCCGTGGCTTCTCTAAAGGAGTATAGAGCCGACCGCCGGCCCTGGCTGCCCGCGCTTAAGCCGCGCTGGGTGATCGCTGCCGGCCTGGTCCTCACCTTGGGCCTGGGCTATCTGGCGACCAAGATCGGCTATGACCACAACCTCTTGCGTTTGCAGGCGCAGCACTTGGACTCGGTGCAGTGGCAACAAAAGCTGATGGCCAACACCGACGGAGCAAGCTGGCATGCGCTTTCCTACACGGCGACTCCCGAGGAGGCGCTGTCGCTCAAGGCCCGGTTCGAGCAATTGCCGGGCGTCAGCCGGGTCGCCGAGGCGGCTTCTTTGGTGCCGCGCGATCAGGAGCGGAAGCTGGAAGTGCTGGCCGACATCCAGGCTCGCCTAAAGCGTTTGCCCAAGCGCGGTATCGTCGTGCCGCACACCGTGCCCGCGCCCGAAGAAGTGTTGCGCGCAGCCCGCAATCTCTATGACGCCGTCGCGAACCCGCTTCCTGACGGGCGCGACTCT
>JAKEFD010000214.1 GCA_022616245.1 Gemmataceae bacterium | reverse complement strand
GGCACGGCGATGGCGATGCCGACGAGGGTCACCACCAGGGCGTGGGAGATTTCGCCGGCCAACTCGCTGGCGTCGGGCGCTTTGCTCGTCGAGCCCAGCTTGCGGAAGGCGCCGACCATGCCCGATACCGTGCCCACCAGGCCCAGGAGCGGTCCGAGTGTGCCGATGGTCGCCAGGTAAGTGATCCAGTTGTCTTTGGAAGCCCGCACCGTATCGACCATGCTGAGCATGGCGCCGCGCGCGTCCTCGATGCCGTATTGCAGCCGGGCCATGCCCGCGGTCATTACCCGCGCCAGATAGGAATTGTCATTGCGGCACAGCTCGAACGCTTGCTTGAACTGTCTCTTGTTCACAAGACCTGTAAAGTCGTCCACAAATAAGGGCGGCACCGCTTCACCCATGCGCAAGTCCATGGCCAAGACGATAATGAGCGCCACGGCGCCGATGGAGATGGCGGCGAAGATAATGCCGAACACGATGCCGATCGAGGCAAAGAAATGGGCAATGGGATTCTGCTGCACGCGCTCGGCGCCCGCGCCCTCGTCTTTCTTTTCAACCGGCGGTTCGGGCTCCTGGGCCGCCGCCGTGGCCGGCGACACCAGAAGAATGGAGCTAATGACCAAACCGAGCATGAAACAACACAATAGCAAGCTGCACAGACGGGTGCGCGAATCCATTGTTGGCGGTCCCTAATGGTGAGATCTATCCCAATTCGCACGAATCCGGTCTGGCCGGAATTCCTGCGCGTTCGGCTCCGTGTCGTAAAGTATATGCCAAATTCATCATGCGGGCGGCAGCAGCGCGCTGTCAAGTTCTTTTCGCTTTGGCCGCGCATTCCTTCATGTAACGAATACTCTCGCGCGCGATGGTGATCGGGTCGGGCGAATAGTCGAACACCTCCACCGAAACCCAGCCGTCATAGCCCGAATCGTGAAGTGCATCAAAGATGGGTACAAAATCGGTGGCGCCGAAGCCAGGCCCGCGGCGATTGGCGTCGTTGGCGTGGAAATGGCCCGCCTGTTTGCCGTAGCGGCGCACCAGGTCGGGCGTGGGCGCGTCGTCGGTGCTCATCGCTTTCACGTCCAGATGGAGCGCGAATTGCGGGTGGTTGAGTTGCTGCAAGATGGCGAGCGCCTCCGCAATCGTGTTGATGAAGTCCGCTTCCGGCGGCGACAGCGGCTCCAGACACAACTTGACGCTGAAATCTCCGAACGCCGAAGCCGCCCGCCGAAAAGTGTCAACGGCGAATTCCGTCGCTTGTTCTTTTGTGTGTCCGGTTGGGATGCGCCGCTGGGCCGGCGAGCCGAATACCATGAGGTCTCCGCCAAGGTCGCGCGTGCAGCGGGCCAGCTCGCCCAGATAGTCCGCGGTCCGTTGCCGCACCGCCTGGTCGGGCGACGTCAATTGCAAGCCCTCCGTCTTGGCCAAGAGCCAATGCAAGCCGACGATCGTGAGCCCGCAGGCTTCCGCCTCGGCCCGGAGCTTTTGCCGCGCGGTCGCGCTTACATCGGTAATGCGCGGGGCCAGCGTGAAGGGCGCGATCTCCAAGCCTTGGTAGCCCAAGTCGGCGACGTGTTTGCAAACCTTGGCGTGGTCCCAGCCTTCGAATGTTTCGTTGCAGATGGCGTAACGCATGAATTCGCTTGTCCGACCAGTCTTAGTCTTGATCCTAATCGTATTCCTAATCGTAATCGCCGTCTTGATCTTTGTCTTCTTTGGGAGTATTCGCTGCCCGAAGAGGGTAATGGAGGAGGCGAAAGAGGCCAGGATCAGGATTACGATTATGATTAGGAATAGGATTAGAACGAAGATCAAGACTAAGATATAATCTGTTTTTCATTCCATTCTCGCGAAGATTTCAAGAGGACTCGTCGCGTTCCTGGGAAGGAACACGCGGCGACGGCGGACAGTCCATGAACGCTCCCGTCTCAGTGTTCTTTGACTTCAACCTCCCCAACGGCACGACCTGGTTCTATTTCTCGTGGCTGTTGGCGGTCGCTCTCTTTTTCAAATTCTCGCGTTTTCTGTCGATGCGCAATTGGGATGTGGTCACTCTCTTTCTTTTGGTCCCGGGTCTCTTGATCATTCAGGGCACGCGCGCCAATCCGACGCCGTCTTCGGAACATCCCGCTGTGCAGATCGCCAGCGTGATCGGTCAAGGGAGCGGCCACGCGCTCGGCGCCGCGCCCAGCAACGTCGCCGCAGTAGGCCAGTTCGGGCAAAGCCGCGACCCTTCGCTCGTATCCGGGCGCTGGCTGTGGTGGGGCTATCTCTGGCTTTTGTGCGGCACGGCGTATTTTCTTTTGCGTTGCCTCCTCGATCTCACTTTGGTGCAGAAGCCCGCGCTGGGGCCCAACCTCAGTTTCGGCGGGCTCGCCTGGCTGGCCGGCGCGCTAGCCGTTTGCCTCATCGCGGTCGCGTTTCGGCCCTACGAGCCGCCGCAAACGCGCGCGCTGACGCCGCCTAACGGCAAGCCCAATCTGGTCAACGTGCACGGTCCGACGACCACGGTCGGCCCCGAAAGCGCCACCCTGGGGCAAATCCGCGAGCAGATCGGTGCGCGCTTTTGGCTCTTACGCGGTTTTGCCGTCCTTGGGCATCTAGCTGTTGTGTTCGGCCTCATATTCATCGGCCGCTGGCACTTTCAAGATACCGCGGCGGGAATGGCAGCGGCGACGTTCTATCTGTTGTTGCCCTATACAGGGCTGTACGTCGGGCAGGCGCATCACGTTTGGCCGATGGCCCTCGTTTTGTGGTCGATCGCCACTTACAAAACTCCGACGCTTGCCGGCGCCCTCCTTGGCTTGGCCGCGGGAACCATGTATTTTCCCGCCGTACTGTTGCCGATCTGGGTGAGCTTTTATTGGAAGCGCGGAGCTGGGCGTTTTCTGCTTTTCTTTCTCGCCAGCGTCGTTGTCTCCCTGACCATCATTGGCCTGAGCCTTTGGCTGCAAGGCGACCTGGAAAGCAGCGTACGCGAAGCGTTCAGTCAAGCCGCCTGGCAGCCCTGGAAAGAACCGAAAACCGAGGGCTTCTGGCGCGACGTGCCCACGCCTTATCGCATTCCGATCTTCCTTCTGTATGCCGCGTTCGTCATCTTGACCGCTGTTTGGCCTTGGCCCAAAAACCTGGCTCATGTCATTGCCTTGTCTGCGGGAGTCCTGATCGGCATTCAATTCTGGTACGCGGATCAGGGCGGCGTCTATGTCCTCTGGTATCTGCCGTTGCTCTTGCTCTTGGTCTTCCGCCCGAATCTGGAAGACCGCCGCCCGCCACAGATCAACGTTGAAACGGATTGGCTGGCGCGCTGGAAGCAAGCGCTCGGCAGGCTGGTGCGCTGGATGGGCCGAAAGCCGGAACCGGTGGGCAGCAATGAAACACTAGCCCGACGCGCTAGCGAGGGCGGACGCGTTGCCCGAGGAAATGAATCCCTTGCACCGAACCTGCGAGGAATCGCACGATAGAAACGGCGCCCGTAACGGCGACACGCTCGCCCTCGCTAGCGCGTCGGGCTAGTATCATGGACCGACATCAAATCTCCGCCGCCAAGCGCTTGAGAATCTGAATCTGCCCCGCGTGATACAGGTCATGAGCCGCAATGGCCGCGATGACTTCGCGTGCAGTGAAAGTTCCTCCCTTCGGTATCTTTTGTAAGTCCTTCGGCGAATAGTCGGCGACAGCTGCTCGAAGCGCTTTGTGCATTTCGTCGAGCACATGCACGTCATCCTCCCACTCGTGCGGCTCAACGGGGCTCGGACGCGCAAACCAGTTCGATCCCTTGAAGGCGAAGCTGCCGCGCTTCTCGCCGAGCAGCCGGCGGCGGACGGCGTATTTCCAATAGGCGCAGTGTACGACGATTTCCCAGATGTTGCGGCGCTGGGGACTCGGCCGCCACGCTGCCGTCGCCGCCTCCACGCGCCGAATAGCACCGCGCAGATTCGGCCCATGCCACGATTTCTTGTTGAACGCCGTGTCGACAAGATGCAACAACAAACTGATCTCGGCATTGCCTCGCTCGCGCGTCGGGCTGGTGTTTGGATTCGCCGCCATGAGATTCTCGCGATGTCTTCTTGACGGGATGACAGAGTCGCCCTTATGCTCACTCCAACTCTTCTTTATCAGGGGGGACATGCCATGTCGAAGAAAACTCGCCGCGGATTCCTGAAGACCGCTGGCGCGGGCCTGGCCGGCGCGGCCGTGTTGTCCAGCGCGAACGCGGCCCGCGCGCAAGGCGCCAACAATCGCTTCAGCATCGCGCTCATCGGGCCCGGCGGTATGGGGACGGGTCATTTGCGAACGTTGGTGACGCGCAAAGACGTCGATATCACCTTCGTGTGCGACCCCGACCGCAATCGGGCAGGGGCGGCCGCGGAGCTTGTGCAGAAAGCCATGGGCCGCGCGCCGCGCGCCGTCGCCGACATGCGCCGCGTCCTGGAGGATAAGACTGTAGACGCGGTGTTCATCGCCACGCCCGACCATTGGCATGGGCCGGCGACGATTCTCGCGTGCATCGCCGGCAAGCACGTCTATGTCGAAAAGCCGTGCTCGCACAACATTCGCGAAGGCCGGCTCATGATCGAAGCCGCCCGCAAGAATCGCCGCATCGTCCAGGTCGGCACGCAAAGCCGCAGCACCGAGACGGTGCGCACGGCGCTGCAAATGCTTCGCGAAGGCGCCATCGGCGACATCCTGGTCGCCAAGGTCTGGAACAGCCAATTGCGCCGCAGCATCGGCCGCGGCAAGCCCAGTTCGCCGCCGGAACAACTCGACTATGACCTTTGGCTCGGGCCCGCGCCCATGGTGCCGTATCAAGCCAACCGGGCCCACGGCGTTTGGCGCTGGTGGTACGACTATGGCGCGGGCGACATGGGAAATGACGGCGTCCACAACATCGACCTCGCTGTCGGCGGCCTCGGCGTCGATACACACCCGACGATGATCACCGCGCTCGGCGGCAAGTATTTCTTCGACGACGATCAACAGTTCCCGGACACGCAGACGGTTGTTTGCGAATACCCTGCCGCCGACAAGAATGGCCGCAAGAAGCAGCTCATTTTCGAGCAGCGCATCTGGTCGCCCTATGTGCAAGAAGGCTACGAGAACGGCAACGCCTTTTACGGCACAAACGGCATGCTGATCCT
>JAKEFD010000019.1 GCA_022616245.1 Gemmataceae bacterium | reverse complement strand
TCGGATTGCGGATTTGCGGGACGATCTTTCGACTCTTCAATCCGCAATCCGCAATCCGCAATCCGCAATCCGCAATCCGCAATCCGCAATGGAATCGTGCCGCCATCGAGCACCTTCGCGATGTTCGGGTGGTCCATGAGCGCTAGGGCCTGGCGCTCGGCCTCGAACCTGGCGATGACCTGCTTCGAGTCCATCCCGGCCTTGATGAGCTTGACCGCGACCAGACGTTTGAGCGGCTCGGTCTGCTGGGCCATCCAGACCGTGCCCATGCCGCCTTCGCCGATTTGCTCGAGGAGCTTGTACCGCCCGGCGAGCACGGCGCCGGGCTGTGGGTTGTCGCCTGGCTCTTTTGACGCCTCGGGTGTGTCAGCGACGGCCGCGGAGTCCAGCGTTGCTGCGAGCGATCCGGCGGGCTGTTCGAGAAAATCCGGGTCTTTGGCCTGGGCGCACAACAGTGCCTCGATGCCGGCACGCAGCTTGGCATCTCCCGCACAGGCCGTGTCGAGGAAGGCCGCCCGTGCTGCCGGGTCGGGTAGCTTCAGAGCATCGAGAAAGATCTGGCTCTCGTTCACGAGGCGGTTCCTCCCTGGTTTCAATGCGCCGTCGGCAAAGGAAACCCCCGACGGAATCTCAAGATTTTTCCATTTCCCGCTGGAGCCAGGCCTTGGCATAGGTCCAGTCGGCTTCGGCGGTGGACTGTGAAATGCCGAGCAGAGCGCTCACCTCCGGCAGAGTGAAGCCCGCGAAGTACCGGAGTTTCACGAGCTGCGCCCGGCGGGGATAAGCGGCTTCTAGGCGATCGAGGGCGTCATTCAGCGCCAGAAGATCAAACGCGTCCACTGGCGCGGCGACGGCAGGCTCGTCGTCCTGGAGAGGTTGCTGTTGACGACCGCTCCCGTGGCGCAGGCGTTTCTTGCGGCGGGCTTTTTCGACCAGGATGCGGCGCATCGCTTCCGCCGCGGCGGCAAAGAAGTGAGCGCGGTTTTCGAAAGGCTGATCGCCGACCAGGCGCAGATATGCCTCATGAACCAGCGCGGTGGCCTGAAGCGTCTGCCCCGGCTTCTCCTGAGCCAGTCGCTGGGCCGCGAGCTTGCGGAGTTCGTCGTAGACCAGCGGCAAGAGTTGCTCCGCGGCGTGCGGGTCGCCCTGGTCAATAGCGGACAGGATTCGGGTGACTTCGGACATGCCGTCCAAGATAACCGCCGCGGCGCGTAATTTCACTAGCCCGACGCGCGAGCGAGGGACACGCCGCATCCCTCGCTTACGCGTCGGGTTAGTGTACGCTGCACCAACCCGACGCGTAAGCGAGGTCTGTAATTACAGAAATCACTTCAACACGACTTTCGGCGCGGGATCCTGCGGCCCGAAGTGGTACAGCGAAAACTCGGCAGGGCCGGTGATCCGGCCGACGACCTGATAGAAGCCGGCGGGCGACGTAACAGGCTGCTCATTGACATGAGTAACGATTTCGCCGGGCCGGAGTTTGGCTTGCTCGGCGATGGAGCCGGGTTGCACCTCGGTCACGAGTACGCCTGTAGGAATGCGGCCCATGCCCGGCGCTTGCTGGGCCACGAGGCTGGAGTAGTCGACGCGCACGCCGCGGAAAAAGGGGCGCTGGCCGGTAGAGGACGCGATCTTTTTGCCAGGCACGTAAAACTTGGCCAGCGTTACCGTGACCGTCGTCGCGTCGCGGCTGCCGGAGCGGCGCACCTTGAGCTTGACTTTCGATCCCGCCAGATGCGTGCCCAAATGCAAAAACAAATCGTCGCTTTCCTCAACGGGAATGCCGTCAACGGCGAGAATGGAGTCGTGCACGCGCAGCCGGGCTTCCATCTCTGCGGGCGAGCCGGGCGTCACGAACTGAATGGTCACGCCCGGGTTGGGATCGTTTTTTTCCTTGAAGCCGACGCCGAGAAAACCGTAGTCGACTTCTTCGCCGCGTTTGAGCGCCGCCAACACGCGGTTCATCCCCTGATCCAAAGGCAAAGCGAAGCCGCCGGGCGTCTCGCCGCCCTGGATAGCGGCGAAGGCGGTCGTGATGCCGATCAATTCGCCGCGCAAGTTGAGGAGCGCCCCGCCGCTGCAGCCGACGTTGAGCCGGACGTCGGTCTGCAAGAGCAGGCCATAGTGGTAGAGGGGTTTGACGCGTTCCTCTTCGCGCGTTGGGCCCGAGAGAATACGTCGTCTCAGGTTGCTGACGATGCCGAAGGAAGCGCTGGGTTGGCCGTCGCGAAAGCCGGCGGCGAAGGGATTGGCCAGCGAGAGAACAAACTGGCCGCGCTCCAGTTTGGACGCGTCGCCGAGGCTGACGGCCGGCAACGGCAAAACTCCCGGGTTCAGAAGACGCAAAACGGCGAGGTCGCTGCGCGGATCGGCGGCATGAATGTCGGCGTAGCTTGTCTTGTTGCCGGGCAAGCGCACAAAGACTTTGGTGGCATCGCGAACCACATGATAATTGGTGAGGACAAGGCCGGCCGGATCGATCACCACGCCGCTGCCAAACGCTTCCGGGACATGCTGCGGGTCGGCCAGGTCCAGTTTGCGGATTAGATCTTTCTTGTCTTCTTCGCTCAAGCCCTGTGGAGGCCGTACCAACTGGGGCTCGAAGCCGCCGAGCTTGCCGGTGCCTTCCGGTCCGGGCGGAGGCTGCCCGAAGTGACGATAGGAATCGCTACGGGAAACAAGAATGCAGGCAATCGAGGGTTCAGCGGCGGCAATGGCCTTTTGCGTGGTTTTTTGCAGAGCGAGAGCCTGCCCGACTGGATCAGCATCCTGTGCGAAGCCAAAGCTGCCAACCAGCAGCAGAGCGCAAACGCCCTGTAAATTGAGTCGCGCCATCAACCATCTCTTGTAGAATCGCTAGTAACAAGACGAACGAGGCGAGTCCAAGTGTATTTATAGCGTGCGGGAACGGATATGTGAAAGGGAAAATGATGTTCGTTTGGTGCGGTCTTGTTGATAGAGCGCGCCCGCTGGCCTGTATCGCACCCAGCGTTTGATGAGCTTTAGACATCAAAACGGCGGGGTGGCATGCCTTGGCGGCTCGAGTGCAACGAAAGCGAACCGTGGACCAGCACCGCCAAGGCCACGCAACTTGGCGCTTCGGCATGCTTTCGCCGTGCTGGTCCGTGGTACCCAGCGATGGCACCTTTCTGAATCGAATTAGTCGGCAGCGGCGGCCGTTTGCCGCTTGCGCGGCGATGGTTCGGGTTTCGCCGGCATTTCCAGCTCGCCGTTCTGGGAGGCGGCCGGCACAGTGTTTGTAAGGCCGCGTTTTTCCAAAATCTTCTTGCTGATTTCCTCGACGAGCGCCGGGTTCTCACGCAGGAATTGCTTGGCGTTTTCGCGACCCTGACCCAGGCGCATTTCGCCGTAATTGATCCAGGCGCCGCTTTTTTCAAGGATCTTGTCTTCCACGCCCAGGTCGATGAGATCGCCTTCACGGCTCAGGCCCCGGTCAAACATCAAGTCGATCTCGGCTTGCCTGAAGGGCGGGGCGACCTTGTTCTTAACGACCTTGACGCGGACGCGCGAGCCGACGTTTTCCTCGCCTTCTTTGATGGCGTTGATCTTGCGGATGTCCAGGCGCACGGAACTATAGAACTTGAGCGCCAGGCCGCCCGAGGTCGTTTCCGGGTTGCCGAACATGACACCAATTTTTTGGCGGATCTGGTTGATGAAAATAATGCATGTCTTGGTGCGTGCGATGGTCGGATTGAGAATACGGAGCGCCTGGCTCATCAGGCGCGCCTGCAAGCCGACGTGCGTATCGCCGATCTCGCCCTCCACTTCCGAGCGTGGCACCAAGGCGGCCACCGAGTCGATGACGATGATGTCCACGGCGTTGGATTTGACGAGCATTTCGGCGATTTTGAGCGCTTCTTCGCCGTTGGATGGTTGACTGACGAGAAGTCCTTCCAAGTCAACGCCCAGTCGCTTGGCCCAGCTGGGGTCGAGGGCGTGTTCGGCGTCGATGAAAGCCGCCACGCCGCCCTGTCGCTGAGCGTTGGCGACGGCGTGCAGCGCCACCGTGGTTTTGCCGCTCGACTCCGGGCCGAAAATCTCAATGATGCGGCCGCGCGGCAAACCCCTGCCGCCCAGTGCAATATCGAGGCTCAAGGCGCCGGAGGATATGCCTTGCACATCCAGAAGGGCGGTCTCGCCCATTTGCATGATCGCGCCTTTGCCGAACTGTTTTTCGATTTGCTGCAGGGCGTTTTTCAGTTCCCGGTCGTAATTCTCCGCCATGATTGGCCTCCTTGGCTGGCCGCCGCGGGCGGCCAAAGGTGCGTATATAGAGTGAGGTTTAGTTGCAGCTGCGGCGATGTTTAACTGTACATTTTGTCACTATAGCCACGTATCGACCGATTGCAAGTCCGTTTTTTGGTTTTTTTCATGGATTATCGACCCGGACGCTTTACCGCCGCCGCAAACACTCTTAGGATAATGGTTTAATCCATGAGCCAGGTTCAGCTAACCTGGAGGCACGAGCCGGACGCCCCTGGCTCGTCGCGTACGTGCCTCACCGTTGCCGAAGGAATGGCAGACAGAAAGCATTGCTGTGCGGAAAAACCAACCCAGAATCGTCGTGCTCACCGGCGTCACACGCGGCTTGGGTCGGGCCATGGTGGAAAAGTTTATCGAGTTGGGGCATACGGTGCTGGGTTGCGGGCGTTCGCGCGAGGGAGTGGAGGACCTGCGTAAGAGATATCGACCGCCGCACGATTTTGCCGCCGTCGACGTGGCGCTCGAGCATTTAGTGGAACCATGGGCCGCCCGCCTCTTGTCCAGTAACGGTGCTCCGGACTTATTGATCAATAACGCTGCCGTCATCAATCAAAACGCTCCGCTCTGGCAAGTTCCCGGCGAGGAATTCGACCGTCTTTTTGACGTGAACGTGAAGGGTGTGGCCAATGTCATTCGCCATTTCGTGCCGGCGATGGTGGCACGCAAAAGCGGCGTCATCGTCAACTTCAGCTCGGGATGGGGTCGATCGGTCGAGTCGGACGTTGCGCCGTACTGCGCGAGCAAGTGGGCCATCGAGGGATTGACGCGAGCGCTGGCGGAAGAACTGCCGCGTCCCATGGCGGCCGTTCCCCTGAATCCTGGCATCATCGACACCGACATGCTCCGCAGTTGTTTTGGCGGCACCGCCAGCCGATACCCCTCCCCGCTCAAGTGGGTGGAAAAAGCGGTGCCCTTCATCCTCTCGCTCAATTCGCGCGACAACGGCAAACCGGCATCGGTGCCGGGGCAGTCGTGATGACATCCAAGCACCCATGGACGCTCGCCGCTTCGCATCCGATGTTCCGTTCTGGATGTGCCTGTCGCTTCTGGGCGGCATCTATCTGGTGCTGATTGTGGCCATGCTGTTGGCCCAAGCGTCCTTCACCACGCCGGGCCACCTTTGGAGCGCGCTGTCCAGTCCCGAAATCCGTTACGCCGTCCAACTCAGCCTTATTTCCTGTTCTCTGACGACCATACTCGCACTGTGGATCGCGGTGCCGCTGGGCTATCTGCTGGCGCGCTGGGACGACGGCAACATTCGCCGATTTCTGGATCGGCTGGCTACGCCCATCGACAAGTTGAGCGACCCTTGGTACTTGCGTCCCATGCGTGTGTGTTCCGTGTTCGTCCGGCTGCTCAATCCGAAGATCTGGATCGACGCGCTATTGGACATTCCCATTGTGCTGCCGCCGCTGGTCATCGGCTTGGCGCTGCTTATTCTCATGCAAACGCCGCTGGGACGCTGGTTCGAGAACAATGTCATGGGCGTGACTTTCGAAGTGCCGAGCATCATCTTGGCGCAATTCATGGTGGCGTGCGCCTTTGCTGTCCGGACAATGCGTGCGTCGTTCGAACAAATCCACCCGCGCGAAGAGGCAGTCGCCCTGACCCTGGGCTGCAGCCGGGCCCAGGCGTTTTGGATGGTCGTCTTGCCCGAAGCGCGGCGCGGCGTCCTGACTGCGGCCACGCTTGCCTGGGCGCGCTCGCTCGGCGAATTCGGCCCCATTCTCGTTTTCTCCGGGGCCACCCGCATGCGCACGGAAGTTCTGCCCACGACCGTGTATCTGGAACTCTCGATCGGCAACATCGAAGCTGCGGTGGCTGTCTCGCTGCTCATGGTGTTCGCCGCGGTCACCGTGCTCATCGTCCTGCGCCACTATGGATCGGACAGCTCGTTCGGAAAGGCGCTCGCCCCATGATTGCGCTCGACAACGTGTCGCTGACAGCAGGCGCCTTCACGCTGACCGATGTGTCGCTCGAGGTGCCGACAGGGGGCTATGTCGCACTCATGGGCAAAACCGGCAGCGGCAAGACAACTCTTCTGGAAGCGATCTGCGGTTTGCGCAAAGTGACTAGCGGCGCAGTCCGGCTTTCGGGCGAAGATGTGACGCCGCTCAAACCCGCCCAGCGCGGCCTGGGCTACGTTCCCCAGGATCGGGCATTGTTCCAATCCATGACGGTATGGGAACACCTGGCCTTCGCGCTGCGCGTACGCCGCTGGGACAAGAACGCGATCGCAAACCGTGTGTCGGAGTTGGCACAATTGCTTGGTCTGGAGCGACTGCTGGCGCGCAAGCCGCAGGGCCTCAGCGGCGGCGAGGCGCAACGCGTCGCACTGGGACGGGCCCTGTCGTTTCGCCCGCGGATTTTGCTCCTGGACGAGCCGCTGTCCGCTCTGGACCAGGAAACGCGCGGCGACATGCAGAACCTCTTGCGCTCCCTCCGTCAACAAGCGCCACTGACGACGTTGCACGTGACGCACGATCTGGACGAAGCGCGGCGAGTGGCGGACAAGGTCTTGGTAATTCGCGACGGCAAAATCCACGAGCACAATGGCAAAGCCTGAACGTTGAACTGTGAAGTTTGAACTTTGAACGTCCAACGAACACGCACGATGGAAAGAATGAAGATCACGGTGCACTATCTGGCGCAACTGAAGCAGGCGGCCGGTACTCCGAGCGAAGTCATTGAAGTGACCAATGGGTGCAGCGTGCGCGATTTGATCCGGCGATTAGTCGAACACCGGCCGGGGGCATTCCGTGGACTTGTGTGCGACTCGGCCGGTCTACTGCATCCGGCGCTGTTGGTGTTCATAGGCGACCAACAGGTGGAACACGATCAATCACTGCGCGACGGCGACGGCGTCACGGTCCTAACGCCGATGGCGGGGGGATGAACAAACTAGCTGTAGCGGAACTCGCAAGAATTCCGGCAATATCCGCGTCGGAACTCTTGCGAGTTCCGCTACTCTAGCGTGAAACGCGCTCTAGCGAGCAAAACCGTTTCCCTGCCGCGCGAAGTCCACACGGCCCGGGCCGAGGATGGTATCTAAATCGCCTTTGACGAGCTTTTCGGGGTTGACGCGGAATTCGTCGCTGGCTTTCATCTTGAGCCAGTGGCCGGCGCCGTCCTGGATGTGCAAGAACACCGGGATGCCGCCGCGAGCCCGTTCCAAGACGCGCGCCACCGCGTCCACGTGCTCCGGCTTGTGGATTTGCGTGTTCAGCAGCAGCACCAGGCCGGTAGTCCGTTCGCGTTTGCCTTGCTCGATCGACAAGATCTTAGTCAAGACGAGGCCCGGCTGCTCGCGCGTCCGTTCCACCACGCCGGCGACAAACACGATAACGTCTTCCGCGACCAGGTCCTTGTAGCGCAGGAAATCGTCGGGCCACATGACGCACTCCGCCGAGCCGGTAAAGTCTTCGAGCTTGCAGCGCAGGTAGCGCGTGTTGCCGTTGCGCGCTTTCTTGGTGTTCATGTAGCGGATCTGCGTGAGCATGCCGCCCAGGAAGACTTCCTGGCCCGCCGACATTTCCGAAAGTTGTCCCACTTCGATCGTCGAGAAGCGGCGGATGTCTTCCTCGTGCTGCGCCAAGGGATGACTCGAGATGTAGAAGCCGAGCGCTTCTTTTTCGTGCTTGAGCTTTTCGCTCGAAGCCCAATCAGGCAAGTCTTTGTAACCTTCGCCAGTTTTTGCGGCGCCGGCGCTGTCGAGCGCTTCGAACAGGTTCCCTTGGCCGTGCAAGCGGTCCTGCTGCACCTGGCCGGCCGACTCGAGCGCCCGCGGCATCGCCTCCCAGAGCTGCGCCCGCGAGACGCCAAAGCAATCGAGGGCGCCCGCCTTGATCAGCTTTTCGAGGGCGACTTTAGGCACGAGCTGATGGTCGATCCGCTCGCAGAAATCGAAGAGGTCGCGGAACGGGCCTTCGGCCTGGCGGGCGCGGACGATGTCGTCGGCCGCGCCGCTGCCGACTCCCTTGATGGCCGTGAGGCCGAAGAGGATCTTGCCGTCCTTGACCGTGAAGGCGGACTCGCAGGTCGCAATGCTGGGTGGCAATACGTCAACGCCGAGCCGCCGGGCATCCGCTATGTGCTCGAACATGATGTCGCGCTTGTTGCTGTCTTCGATTTCGCTGGTCAAAAGTGCGGCCATGAACTCCGGCGTGTAATGGGCTTTCAAATACGCGGTCTGGTAGCCGAGCAGTGCGTAGGCGGCGCTATGGGACTTGTTGAAACCGTAGCCGGCGAACTGCACGATAAGATCGAAGATGTCGCGCGCGGTTCTCTCATCCAGTCCACGCTCCTGTGCCCCTTTGATAAACTCCGCTTTGCGCTCGTCTATGATCTCCTGTTTCTTCTTGCTGATGGCCTTGATGCACGCATAGGCGCTCGCCAGCTCGATGCCGCCCAAAAGATTCAAGACGCGCATGCACTGCTCTTGGTAGACCAGGACGCCGTAGGTCTCCGCGGAGATTTCCTCCATGAGCGCGTGTTGGTACGTCGGCCTCTCACGGCCATGCTTGCGATTGACATAGGCGTCCACCATGCCGCCGCCCAAGGGCCCGGGCCGGTAGAGCGCGTTGGTGGCAATGAGGTCGCGGATGTTGTCCGGCTTCATCCGCTTTAAGAGTTCGCGGATGCCGTCTGATTCCAGTTGGAAGACCCCTTTGGCGTCGCCGCGCTGCAACAGGGCGAAAGTCTTGGCGTCGCCGAGCGGGATCTTGTCCCAAGCGATGGGGTCATCTGGCCGCGACTTGCGGATGAGCTTGAACGTGTTATCGACTACGGTCAGCGTCCGCAGGCCGAGGAAATCTATTTTCAACAAACCGATGCTTTCCAGATCGCCCATGACCCATTGCGTTGTGAGGACGGCGTCGGGACCGCGGTTGCCGTTCTCGTAGCCCTTGCGCAGCACTTTTTGCACCGGCACATAGTCAATAAGCGGGCCGTTGGCGATGACGACGCCGGCGGCGTGCGTGCCGGCATTGCGGTTGGTCCCTTCCAGTTTCATTGCCAGATCGATCAGCTTGTGAATCTCCGCGTCGTCTTCATACTCCTTGCGCAAGTCCGTGCTTTGCTTGAGCGCGTCTTCGAGCGTGATGTTGAGCACCGCCGGCACCATCGCGGTCAGGCGGTTGACGCGCTCGAGCGGGATGTCCATGACCCGGCCGACGTCTTTGATCGCCGCCTTGGCCGCCATGGTGCCGAAGGTGGCGATCTGGGCGACGCTTTGTTCGCCGTACTTTTCGCGGACATAGGCCAGCACTTCCTCGCGGCGCTCCTGGCAAAAGTCGATGTCGATGTCGGGCGCCTCGGAGCGGTTGGGATCGAGAAAGCGCTCGAACAATAAGTCGTATTCCAGCGGGCAAACATAGCTGAGCTTGAGCACGTAACTGACGAGCGCACCGCACGCCGAGCCGCGCGCGTTGGCGGGAATGTCTTTGCTGTGCGCGAAGCGCACGAAATCCCAGACAATGAGGAAATAGCCGGCAAAGCCCATGCGGCAGATGACGTCCAGCTCCAGCTCCAATCGCTGTTTGGCCGCCTCGAAGCGTTGCTGCGCATCCGGTGGCGCGCTGGGGCCATAGCGCTCGATCAATCCCGCTTCGCACAATTCGCGAAGATACTGGTCCGGCTTCTTCTTTTCCGGCGGCGTGAAAACCGGGAAGTGCCGCGCCTTGAAGTCGAGCTTGATGTCGCAGCCGTCGGCGATTTCCTGCGAGCGCTTGACCGCGTCTTCGTGGCCGGGGAACAGCTTGTACATCTCTTCCGGCGCGCGGACGTAGAACTGGTCGCTGCCGTAGCGCATGCGGTGTTCGTCCTTGAGCAACCGGCCCGTGTTGATGCACAAGAGCACGTCGTGCGCGAAGGCATCGCCCTGGCGCAAATAGTGGGCGTCGCAGGTGGCCACGAGCGGCAAGCCCAAGCGGTTGGCGATGTCAATGGCTCCATCGGCACAGCGCTTCTGAATATCAAGGCCGTTGTTTTGGATTTCGACGTAAAAGTTTTTGCCGAAGACCTGGTGAAACCAGCGGGCCAGGTCCAACGCTTCGTCGAGCTGATCCCTCAGGATGAATTCGCTGAATTCGCTCGACGCGCAGCCGGAGAGACAGATGATGCCGTCCTTGTGTTGTTCGAGCAATTCCTTGTCGATGCGCGGCACATAGTGGTAGCCCTCGAGATAGGCCAGCGAGGACATCTTGACGAGGTTGCGGAAGCCGGCCGTGTTTTGCGCGAGCAGCGTGAGGTGGAACCCGGCCTCGCCGCGGCGCTTGGCCTCGCGCTCGGCGCGCTTGCCGGGGGCGACGTAAGCTTCGTAGCCCACGATGGGATTGATCCCGGCCGCGGTGCATTCTTTGTAAAACTCGATGGCGCCGCACAGGTTGCCGTGATCGGTCATGGCCAGCGCGTTCATGCCGAGCGACTTGGTCAGCGCGACGAGTTCGGGCACTCGACTGGCCCCGTCGAGCAGGCTGTAGTGCGTATGGCAATGCAGATGAACGAAGGGCCGTTGCGACATGTGCTCCAATCCTTGGTGGTAATTCGAGAGCCGCGCACGCAAGTAAGCGGTGAATTCCTTTTGGGGGATTGTAGTAAGTCGAATCGTCAAGTCGCGAACAAACAACCAACCGGGTTGAAGCGTGTCGCCGATCGATGAGTGTCATCAATGTGTCATCAATTCGTTTTCCGCAACTGACTGCAATGAAAGGAGTAACAGAAATTGATGACACGACGCCCAAAATGAGCGATGTGTCATCAATTTTTGAGGTCGGTTTTGGATGTAAGTATAGTATTCACTTCAACTTAAATTGCTGACACATCGTGTTTTACGATGGTGTCATCAATTATGCTGTCGCATGAATTCAGTCACTTTCGATTTGGAGATTCGCATGGCGACGGCATCACGGTGCTAACGCCAGCGGGGGGGATGAGCCGCACACGGGGCGCTTACGCAACCCCGCTCTAGCGCGCAAAGCGCGCTGAGAGCGTTGCCGTGCTTGAGTTGCGCCCGCAGCCCGTCGCCGACGTCACCAACCGTGACGACCGCGATTGGCGCTGCCGCCCTGGTGATGCCCGAGCAGCCCCGCCTGCAAAAAGTGCTTGCCACCGCCGCCGCCGCCTCGCTACAGTGCACGGGGAAAAAGTCGCCCGCCCCATCGAATCCCATAGTCCGCCGACGTGGTGTCCGCGGTTCAGTTCAACTGGAATCTATCCTGAGCCGCGACGAGTCTCGGCTTGTTGGGTACCGTCGTTGCCGGCGGCGGCTCAGGATAGATTCCTAAGCGTTCGCCGCCTTGGACACGCAACAATGGGGAAGCGCAACCGCTACCGCGATCACGTTGATCCAGAGTACCAACGCTGGGGCCGTCGTTATCCTCGTTTCCCCGGCGTGGCCGAATGCGCCAGCCTGATCCGCGCCGGTAAGGCGCGGGGAGCCTGGGCCGACATCATCGCCTTCGAGTTGTCAGAGAACGCCGCGACTTGTTTGGCCGAGTTGATCGAGACGTTCCGAAACGAACCCAGCGGCGATGTGCGTCTCTACGTAATGATGGCCCTGGACATCGCGCGGGTGCCAGCGTCCGTACCATTCCTCGCGGAAGTGCTGAGAGAGGCCGATCCGCGTTACATCGCTTACGCCGAGCGAGCACTGCGATGCATTGATACTTCTGAGGCTCGCACGGCACTATGGAACGCGGCGCGGCCGAAAGCTGAAGCCGCAGAATAGTGCGATGGAGCCGGTGGCGCTCGCGG
>JAKEFD010000213.1 GCA_022616245.1 Gemmataceae bacterium | reverse complement strand
TGGTGACGGCGCTGAAGGTGCCGAAGAGGCGAAGCTGGTTGGCAATGACATAGAAATCCTCGGAACTCGCCGCTCCGCCCGGCGGCGCGGGATCGAATGCAATGTTCTCGGGATGGTCGATAATGACGCGATCGCCGTTTTCGAAGTTCAAGGCAAAAGGCCGAAACGGGGCGGAGCGCAACAGGCGCTGAACTTCCGAGCGAATTGCTTCCACGCGCGGCATAAGTCCTCCAATCTCTACACGTATCGTACCAAATCGCGCTTGACTTTGTCGCTCACTCCGGCCCCTCCACCGTAACCGCCATCACCACCGGGGCCGTGATGTCGTCGCCCTTCACCAGTTCAATGCGCTCGATCCGGTCTGGGCGTTTCGGTTGGACAGCGAAGTAGCGGATTTGCCTGCCACCGAGGTTAAAGGCGAACTTGGAGCCGGGCACATCCACTCGGCGAATGTAGTCCGCGAAGTGTTCGCCGTTCTTGAGAGGATCGTCTTCCGTCTTGCCGTCGTCGTAGTGCAGCCGCACGATGACGGAGACGCTGCCTTTCTCTGAATACGGATAACCCCAGCCGCTGATGCCGCTCAGGAAGTGGATGGCTTTGGCAGGCGCGTTGCAGGTCAGGCTGACCGATTTGGGCATGGTCGGCGGCAGCTTGCCCTCGGGACCGTAGAGCATGATCACGTTCGGCGTCTTGTCCACTTGCGGATCGACGAGATGGAACGGCACGCCCTCGAAAGTCTTCGGCTTCCAATCGCTGAAAATGAGGCGTTCGACTTTGGCGTCTTCGCTGTAGAACAGGCCTTTCGTGCTGACGGCGGTCGCGACTTTGCCCAGAGGCAAGGGCAGGTACTTGCCGCGCACGGTAAGGAACTCCAAGAGATCGGTCAGCTCTTGCGGCTTGAGCTGCTTTTCGAAGCCGTCGGGCATGAGCGATTTGGCGGTGGCGTTCAGCGTTTCGATATCTTCGCGCAACACGGTCAGTTTTTTGCCTTCGGCGTCATACAACTCGACCGAAGTTTTCGATTCAGCGGCCAGAAGTCCGGTGAGAAACGTGCCTTTGTTAGTCGCGACAGTGTAGATGCGGAAGTTGCCTTCCACGCTGCGGCTGGGGTCGATGATCTCGGCGAGCAGATGGTCCTTGGGATGGACCGCCATGCCAGTAAGGTCGGGGCCGATCGCTGTGCCTTCGCCGGAGTGAACGTGGCACTTGGCGCAAGCATTTTTGAAGACAAGCTTGCCGGCCGCGGCATCGCCCTTGGCTTTCGTCAGCGGCAGCAGTTCCTCGACGACCTTTTGGCGGTCGGCATTGGGCAGGATGCCGCCTTTTTTCAAAATGGCCAAGGCGCTTGCGCGAATCTTCTCATTGGGATGCTGGGCCAGCGTCTGCTTTTGATCGAGCGAAAGTTCCAGGAGGGAAAGTTTGCCTTGGTTGACGCGGTCGAGGAAGACGCTGGTCCAATCGGTGCGCGACAACAGCACGCCGAGGCCGGCGGCCCGCACCGTTGGGGTGAAACTCGCGAGGCGCTCGACGATTTGCGTTCCCACGTCCGGCGCTTCGCTTTTTTGCAGCGCTCGCAAGAGACCCGCCGCAAGTTCGGACGGCGTGCGCGGCGTGATCAACTCGAGAAATGCCGCCACGGTCTTTTCGTCCCGCGGTTGGTGCTCGATCAATTCTCCCGCGGCGGCGACGCGTTCCTCCGCCTTGAGCATTTCGTCGTTGACGCGCGCCAGCAACCCAGCGGCAACTTCCGCCAACGCTTTCTCAAACTGCCGGCTGCCCCAGGAAACCGCGAGCTGAATCAAGACGCCGCGCTTGGCAGGCGCCAAGCGCGTGGCAATGCGACCGAGATCTTTTTCCATCTGGTCATCAAGCTTGGGCGGCTTGCCTCTGGGCCAGCCGCGCGACAGACCGCGCAGCACCGTCTCGGCAACGGTGGTGTCGCCGTCCGCGAGCTTGGCCAGCAGCTTGCCGATGGAGTCCGCGGGCCCGCCGCGGGCGTAATGCTCGGCAACGATGGCGGCCACGGCTAAAGTTGCGGTATTCGGGGTTTTCTGCGCCGACAAAGCACCCAGAAAATGTTCGCTGTTATTTGCGGCAGCTGAAGTGGCGGCGTCGGGAATCCAGCGGTCGCTCGTATTCTTGCTCTGGCCCAGCGCTTGCACGATGGCCTGGCCCGCTGGCGGCGTGGCCGGGAGGTCGGCCAAAGCCAAGAGCGCGGCCAAGCGAACCAGAGGGTCCGCGTCGTCGGTCAATCCCGCTTTCAGGAGAGCGGCGACGGATGCCGGACTTTTCGGCAGCACTTGAACGGCGTTGCGGCGTACTCCCATGGACTTGTGCCCAAGCGCCGCACTCACCACCGCAATTGCTTCGGGGTGTTTGCCATCCAGTGCGCCCAGGCCGTGCATGGTCCACAAGGCATGGATCGCGCCGACGTTCAAGCCAATCTCATCGACGCTGGCGTCGGATGCGAGTTTGCACAAAGCCGGCACGACATCGAGTTGGCCGCGCTCGACCAAGAGCCGCTGTGCGTGTTTGCGCCAGAATAGGTTGTCGTTCTTGAGCGCGGCGACCAGTTGATCGGGTGTCGCGTTCGCCAAGGTGAACGGCTTTTTCTTTGCGGATTCATTGCTGTCATAGATAACGCGGTAAATGCGGCCGTGCTTCTTGTCGCGCAAATCTGTTTCGTAGGCCGCGCCCTTGCCGGTCTTGAAGCCGATCGGCGTGGGATTGTGCTGCACGATGTAGTTGTACCAGTCGATAACCCAGACGTTACCGTCGGGTCCGACTTCCGCCATGATCGGCGACGTCCATTCGTCGTCGCTGGCGAACAGGTTGAACGGATTGCTGGAACGAAAACCGCTGCCGTCGCGGCGCAGTATGAAAGTGCCGACCAAATGGCCGGTCGGCTCGCAGACGAAGGCGGTGCGGTTCCAATACTCTTTGGGATAATTGCGCGCCGTATAGAGCGCGTGTCCCGCCGCCGCCGTGTAGCCGCCGTGGAAATCCACTTGTCGCACTTTGTCGGTGGCAGGTTTGAACCGAAAACTGTCGGCAATGCCTTTCAAGACGAGCGACGGCGTCCAGCCCTTCACCGCTTCGCAATAGCGGTTGGGAATCGGCATGTAGACGCTGGGATTGCCGTTGGCGGTCGAGCCGAAGACCAAGCCGTCTTCACTGAGGCCGATGCCCCAGGTGTTGTTATTCGTAGAGCGCACAAACTCCAACTTCGATCCATCCCCCTCACCCCCTGCCCCTCTCCCCCCGAGGGCGAGGGGAGAAATCTTGAAGCGAAAGAATCCTTGCCGAAAGCGATGATTCTCGCCGCCGACCGTGAGGCGCGAGTCGTTGTAGCCTTGCATGCCCCAAATCCAGTTATCGAAACCGTATTGCATGTTGCTCGCGCCGCCGTGAGTGTCGCCCATGGACCAACCGCCGAAGAGTGTCTTGCGCTCGTCGGCCTTGTCGTCGCCGTCGGTGTCTTTGAGGAAAACCGTCTGACGGCCCTCGAAAACAATGACGCCGCCGTGCGCGAAGGTAAAACTCGCGGGAATGCTGAGCTTGTCGGCGAAGACCGTGAACTTGTCGGCCTTGCCGTCGCCGTCGGTATCGTTGCAAATGACGAGGCGGTCGTTGCCCTGGCCGGCGGGCTGCTGGTTGTGCGGATAGTCGACGGACTCGGCGATCCACAGCCGGCCGCGCTCGTCCCAATTCATGCAGATGGGCCGGCGGATATTGGGGTCGGCGGCGACCAGCTCGGCGCGAAATCCTTTGGGCAAAACGATGTGCTTTTGCGATTCCTCGGCGGGCACGGGGAGCTGCATGAGGCTCAAAGTGGCGCCTTTGCCGCCCTTGTAATTGGGTATTTTCTTGCCGACGTCTTCGTATTCGAAAGGCTTCAGGTCCTTGCGCAGCGGCGTCATCTCCGGCACGGGAAACGGCTCGCTGAAGGGCGAATTGGCGAGCCGAGTCGCGTTAGCGACCGGGTCTCCCCCAGCGGACACAGCCCAGCGAATGCCGCGCTCGATGAGGTCGTGAAAGCCGGGATTGCCCCAGGTGCGGTGATCGTGGCCCCAAGCGGTGTAAAAGACGCGGCCTTTGCCCTGCGTGCGCACCCACGTCCAGGGTTCCTTGGCGTTGCCTTCCACGCGGTACTCCAGAACAGTGCGGTCTTTCTCGTTGTGCTTGGTGTGGACGTACGTCTCGTCCCAGCTCTCGAAACCCTCATAGCCCTTCATGATTGGATGATTCGGCTCGGCGACCGTCGCGCGAAAGACGCCGTCGCGGTGCTTCTGAAACTGGGCGCCGACCAGGGCGACGTACTGTTGTGAATTGAGGAAGCAATAGGAGGCGCAATGGATGGGAATGAAGCCCTTGCCGTTTTCGACGAAATCCAGAAGCGCTTGTTCCTGCTCGGGCGTGATGCGCACGGTGTTCGCGTAGATGATGAGGCCGTCGTAGGACGCAAGCAGCTTCGCGTTGAGCGCATCCGCCTTGTCTGTGTAGGTGAGGTCGATGCCGCGCTTTTCGAGCACGGGCTGAAGCTGCCGGAAGCGCTCGGCGGGGCGGTGGGCGCCGTTATCGCCGAGGAACAAAAACTTCAGTTTCGTGGATTGCGCCGCGACTGGGTTTGACAATACCAGCGACAGAATCAGGCTCGACCAGATGAGAGATCGTTGCATCGATTGCTCCGAGAGTATTTGAGGTTGCCGTAGCCGAATTCGTGAGAATTCGGCAGCACTGCGGCTAACCCGAAGTCTCACGACTTCGGCTACACAACTCCGCGCTAATCCTTCAAGAGTAATCAAGCGATTTCCAGAAGTGTAATCTTATTCTGCGATTTTTGCATTACTTAGTTGAGATTCTCAATGATCGGTGGCATATATAGGGCGGCATCGGGCACATGTCTTTATGAAAACCGTATGAGAAAGGCGCACACCATGCGGCAAGTTTTCATCAAGCACAAGCGAATGTTGCTGACGGCATCGGCCCTTGCGGCAGGCGTTCTCGCCGTGCTGGCATACGGCTGGTCCGAGCGGCGGAATCAACGGTCATTGCCTGTCGAACTGCAATCGCTGGAACAGCCGCGTCAGGAATACGCCGTCCACGACGGCGCGGTGCTCGATGCCGACGCCACGCCGGCCAAAGGAACGCCAACGGCACAAGGCGCCCCGGGCAAAGTCGATGCGCTCGAAATCCAGAAGGCCTATCAGCGCGCCGAACGCCTGGCCGCCCAGACCAAAGGCCGCGTCATCAAGGATAAAATCACCTCGCATGGTTTGGTGAAAACAAACGTTTCTGGTACCGCAACGACCTGCGCGGCGGGGCCAAGAAATTCATCCTGGTGGACGCCGACAAGGGCAAGCGCGACCGCGCCTTCGACCATGACAAGCTCGCCGCCGCGTTGTCGCAAGCGTCCGGCAAGACGTATCAGGGCAGCCGTTTGCCGTTCGACAGCATCGAGTTTGTCGAAGACGGCAAGGCGGTACGCTTCCAGGCGGGCGGCGCACGCTGGCAATGTGATTTGACGAACTACGACTGCGCGCCCGTCAAGGACGCGTCGCCCGACCTGGAAGAGTTGCCCCCACCCCAGCGTGACGATTTTGACGGCCAGGGTGCCCCGCTTCCTCACGGGCGCGGCTCTGACAGCGACGATTCGTTTAACCGCGACCCGGAGGGGAGCGCGGACGGCGACCCGGCCGAGGACGACGAGCCCCAGCAAAAGAAAAAAGGCTTCGGCAAGAAAGGTTTTGGCAAACCCCCGGAGCGCGAGCTGCGCTCGCCCGACGGCAAGTGGACCGCCTTGCTCAAGGACAACAACGTGTATCTCAAAGACAAGGACGGCGTCGAAACGCAACTCACCAAGAACGGCGTCGTGGGAGACGCCTATGGCAATCTATCCTGGTCGCCCGATTCCAAGGCACTGCTCGCCTATCGCACGACTCCCGGCGACCGCAAGGAAGTCTACATGATCGAATCGAGCCCGAAAGACCAGTTGCCCGCCAAGCTGCACACGCGCGTCTATCCGCGGCCGGGCGACAGATTCGACATGCACGAAATGTGGCTCATCGACGTGGAAACCAAGAAGCCCATCCAGGTCGAGACCGAGCGCATCGACGCCTTCAAAGGCACGCCCCGGCCGCGCTGGCGCAAGGACGGCTCACGCTTCACGTTCGAGAAAACCGAGCGCGGCCATCAGCGTTTCCGCATCATCGAAGTCGATGCCCGGACCGGCAAGACGCGCGACATTTATGACGAAAAGGCCGAGACTTTTGTCGATAGCTATAGCTTCAAACACTTGCAGTACCTGGACGATTCTGGCGAGATTCTGCTTACCTCCGAGATGGACGGCTGGAAGCACCTGTACCTCATCGACGCCAAAGAGGGCAAAGTCAAACACCAGGCGACCAAGGGGGAATTCGTCGTCCGCGGCGTCGATCGCGTCGATGAAAAGAATCGCCAAATCTGGTTTAGGGCCAGCGGCAAGAACGCCGACCAAGACCCCTATTTCCTTCACTACTATCGAGTGAACTTCGACGGCTCCGGCCTGGTCGCTCTGACCGAGGGCAACGGCACGCACACCATCGAATATTCGCCGGATCGCAAATACTTGATCGACACGTATTCGCGCGTGGACATGCCGCCGGTGCACGAGCTGCGCCGCGTGTCGGACGGCGCGCTCGTCTGCGAGCTGGATAAGGCGGACGTTTCGGCGTTGGCCGATACCGGTTGGCGCGCGCCGGAGGTGTTCGTCGCCAAGGGCCGCGACGGCAAGACCGACATCTGGGGCATCGTGTGCCGGCCGCAAAACTATGACGAGAACAAGAAGTATCCCGTCATCGAGTACATTTACGCCGGCCCGCAAGGCTCGTTCACGCCGAAGTCGTTCAGCGCTTACCGGCCCATGGCGGCCCTGGCTGAGCTCGGCTTCATCGTCGTCCAGTGCGACGGCATGGGCACTGCCAACCGCTCCCGCGCCTTCCACGACGTGTGCTGGAAGAACCTGGCCGACGCCGGCTTTCCCGATCGCATTCTGTGGATCAAGGCACTGGCAAAGAAGTATTCCTACGTCGATATCACGCGCGTAGGGATCTACGGCACATCCGCCGGCGGGCAGAATTCGACCGGCGCCTTGCTCTTTCATCCAGAGTTCTACAAAGTCGCCGTATCATCCTGCGGCTGCCACGACAATCGTCTGGACAAGTGGAACTGGAACGAGCAGTGGATGGGGCTGGCGGGCGCGCACTACGAAAAGCAATCCAACGTGACCAATGCGCACAAGCTGCAAGGCAAGCTCCTACTCATCGTCGGCGAGCTCGACACCAATGTGCCGTTCGAATCGACGCTGCGCGTGGTCGATGCCCTGATCAAGGCGCGCAAAGACTTCGACCTCATCTTTGTGCCCGGCATGGGCCACTCCAACGGCGGCGCGTATGGCGACAGGACTTCTTTGTGCGGCACTTGCTCGGCGTCGAGCCGCCGGAACGCAACAGCGTCGCGGTTGTCGCCGGATCATAAGCGGTCATGAATGCGCCGATACTCATTTTTGCTTCGGGTACTTTTTTCGGAGTTTTTCGCAGGCTTGTCGCCATGTAGCTGGCTCAGCAGAAAAGTCTGGACCGCGCACTTCTTTTGGTAGGATCTGCGCAATGTCAGGCTCGATACTCAGCAAGGCCCTCACCATGACGGCGGCATAAGCGCCGGGATTGGACAGCATTTGTGCGGTCGTAATGTTTTTACGCGGTTTTTCGGCCAACGTCACGTAATCTTCAAGCACGCTGACAATGGCCGGAACCGCTGAAGCCGCCTTCCGCCCATGCCTTTCTAATGCGATCACGGCAGACCTGCGTAGCGACCAGTCTTCCGTGCCGAGCGCCTTGGTTAGAAAAGGAATTGCTTCTTTGTTCCCGATTTGTCCCAACGCGTCCGCGGCGAAACTACGCGCCGAAGGCAAGTTCTTCTCATCCAGGATTTCCAAGAGAGATGGGACAACTTTGAGACCGAGTGCATTCGCATCGACGAGTGCGGAAACGGCCTCGTGACCTACTTCGGCGTCTCTTAGAGCTTCGACGAGAGTTGAGATTACTTCCGGCTTCTTTGGAGCTAAATTGCGGAGTGCCTTTACGGCCTCTAATCGGAACGCAGGGTCGGCGTCCTTGAATTGCTCCAACCAGAAGCTAGCTGGCTTGGCACGGTACAGCGGTTCCTTTTCCACTGGCGGCACGGCGGTTTGGCGCAGGAAATCCTTCAAGACCTTGATCTCCTTCAGCGCGGCGGCCAGCTCTTTCCTGAGATCCGCGATCTCCCCGCGCAGAACGGCAATCTCTTTTTT
>JAKEFD010000212.1 GCA_022616245.1 Gemmataceae bacterium | reverse complement strand
GGCGAGCGCACGATCCGCTCCGTTGCCAACCTGACCCGTCACGACGGCGAAGAGTTCCTGAACCTGGCCCCGCTTGTGCCGGTGCGCACTGCGGTACAGACGTTTCACCTGGCGGATGCCAACGTCGCGCTGCGGCAGCTGCGCGGAGGGCAGGTCCGGGGCGCGGCTGTACTACTGCCGCCTTCTTGACTTCTCCCGGCGGCGGGGCGCCACTGTATTGCGCCCCTGGTCAGGGGTTGCAAGGTAATCTATCCGTTCCAATTGAGCCATCCGATGCAACTTCTACCTCGATTGCCCCGTCGCAACCTGCTGCGGCCCAGGTCCGAACTGGATTTCCCAAACGCGGACGGTGCGGTCCTGGGAGCAGGTGATGAGATGGCGGTTGTCGGGCGTGAAGGCTACTCCCTCGAGATACGCGGTGTGGCCGGAGATGCGCACCAGCTCTTTGCCGGATGCCATGTCCCACAGGTGTATGAGGTTGTCCACGCCGCCAGAAACGACCCACTTCTGGTCGCGCGAAATATCCACTTGGTACGGGGCCCCCATAGTGCCGCCCAAGGGCTGGAACTGGCGAATCAGGGCGCCGCTGCGGGCGTCGTGCAGGCTGAGAAAGCCGGCGTCGCCCGAGCCCGCCGACACCAGGAGGTGCTTGCCGTCGCGCGTGAACATGACGTAGCGGCCGCCTTGCTTCAACTGGCAGCTGCCTGATTGTTTGCCGCTCTTGTAATCCCAAACGCGCAGCCAGCGGTCACTGCCCACCGAGGCGGCGAAAGGCGCGTTGCCGTGCGGATGGACGGCAATCTGGTTGATCCAGTCGTTGTGCGCAGGAAACGAGCGGACCAGGTCGCCGTTGACGGCGTTCCACAAGCGCGGCACGTAATCGCGGTCTTCCTGGTTCTTGGCGCCGACGCCGCCGCCGGAGAACAGTTGCTTGTTGTCCGGAGTCCAAGCCACCGACCAGGCCGTGCCTTTATGCGCCTGTGGGATGGTGCGCAGGCAAGCGCTGGACACGGTGTCCCAAATGCGGATGTCGCCGTCTGCTCCCGAGGTCGCCAGACGCAGGCCGTCGGACGAGAACGATCCGCAATAAATCACATTCGTGTGGCCTTCAAACTTCTTCAGCAGTTTGCCGTTGGAAAAGTCATAAATCCGGGCAGTGCCGTCGCGGCCGCACGCGAGCACCGACTTGCCGTCCGGAGCGATGGTGAGTCTAGCACTGTGCTGATTGCCCAATTTGCGGATTTCTCTGGCGGCGATGGGAACCAACGGCGCGTTGGGGTTGGGCAATTGCGGAACGTTGACTCTCGGAGGCTCCCCTTTAAACGCAGGGGGTTGGACAAGATTAGCCTGGGGGTTGAGATTCGGGCTGGGACCCGAGAGCGCAATCGCCAGCACGACCGCCAACACGACGGCTGCCGATCCGCCACCGATGGCCCACAGGTGCCAAGGCATTTGCACGGCTTTCTTCTTCTTGACCTTGGGCGGCTTCTTGATGTCGATACTGCTGTCTCTGTCGATGCTGGAAGAGGGGGCCGGCGGCTCGCTTAACGGCTCCACGGCGGCAAAGGCTTCGGCCGGCGTTTGATAGCGGTCTTGCTGCTTCTTCGCCATCATCTTGTTCACTACGCGGACCACTTCGCGCGGCAGATCGGGTCGCAGCGTGGCGATCGGCTTGGGATCGCGCAGTTGAATCGCCACCAGTTTCTGTGTCGTTGCCAGCCCGTCGAAGGGCGCCTGGCCCGTCAAGAGAAAATACAAAACCGCGCCGGTGCTGTAGATGTCCGAACGGATGTCGACCTGGCTCAGAGTCATGGCTTGTTCGGGGGCCATGTAGTCGGCAGTGCCCAGGACGGCGTTGTTGTCCACGCGCTGCGTGAGGTCGTCCTTGCGGTTGTCCTGGAAGCAGGCCAATCCCAGGTCGAGAACTTTGATCACGCCCTTGGTGTCCAGGATGAGGTTGGCCGGCTTGATGTCGCGGTGTACGAGGGCGGATTCGTGGATGTGGTGCAAGCCGTTTAGCGCTTGGGCCACGCAGCGCATTGCCTTGGCGACGGGCATCGGGCCTTCGCGCGCGACGATTTCGTGCAGGTTCTCCCCTTCCACGTATTCCATGACCATGAAATGCTTGCCGGCTTCCTCGGCGATGTCGATGGCCCGGACGACGTTGGGGTGGTTGACGGAAGCCGCCGCCCGTGCTTCCCTGTAAAAGCGCGCCAGCGCGGAGGGATCGTCGGCAACTTGCTTGGGCAGAAGCTTGATGGCCACGCGATGGTGCATGTCGCGATGGCGGGCAAGAAACACCGCGCCCATGCCGCCCACGCCGAGTTGTTCCTCGACGATATAGCGGCCGAGTGAAAATCCCTTGTAGCGTCCCTTGAGCAGGTGCTTGGCCTGGAACGTGGTGATAAGCTTGGCATCGATAAAGCAATGCGCCAAGTCATCAGCTGTCTTGCCGTTTTGGACCTCGGCATTGGCGAGGAATTCGTCGAGGGACTCCTCTTTGACAAGACCGCTTTTGCGCACCAACGAACTGAAATCGTCCACGGACAGCGTTTTGGACATGGTCGCCTCGATGGGATCGTTTTGCCGAAGGCAAAAGAGGAAGGAGGTTAGGGGGTTATGTGCCTAATGACCTGGTTGGAGACGCCGGCCGCGCGACGCGCACGTTGGCCGGCATCGGCGAGGTCCTTCCCGTCGAGCCGACTAGGTCATGGGATTGCGAGTGAACCTGGTTTACACTTCAATTCAGGTCTAGGTCACAAATCAGCGAAATGCAAAAATACCGGGCTTATGGCGGAGATATCTTGGCTGCCGGCATTCGTAGATTTCCTGATTATGCCGAGGGTAGCAAATATCAGGCTACGCGCTAAATCCATTAGAACTGGCACAAACGGGCAAATGCGAAAGGTTGGCCGCTCCTGGGCGGTTTCGACGCGGGTGAGGCCGGATTTCACCAAGCGGCAAGCGCTCTTGGGTAGATATTGAAAAGGAGGATAGATGTGGGCTTCTAATACCTTTGGGAGGATGCCATGGGTCGCCTTAGCCGCGTTGTGTTCGCGACCTGTCTGATCATGGGAATGGAGTTTCTGGATTCCAAAACGGCCCAGGCCCAGAACCAGTACAACTATTACCCCGGCTATCAGCTCAATCGCTTTTTCTATTACCCCTACCAGTACTTCGCGCACAACTACTGGCCGGCCATGGGGCCGCGCTGGCCGGAGGGGCAGAACATGCCTTATCAGCCGCCGCCGGCCTATCAGGCTTATCCCGCGTTTCGGGAGCCCAACTGGCGCTACGAAATGTGGCAGCCGCAAAAGTACTACCGCGGCTTCCACTTCTGGCTGGATCAATTCTAGTCGCCCGCGCGCCAAGCCGCAAAGTCGTAAAGGGAGCGCGAAGAGACGTACAATGTTTCTTCGTGCTCCCTTTGTGCGTTTGTGGTGACCCCTCACCCCCACCCCTCTCCCTCAGGGCGAGGGGAGCCAGGTGACTGCCGATGACGCTCGCGTCCGCTGCCCTGCTTTTGTTCCTCGTGATGGATCCTTTGGGCAACATCCCCTTCTTTCTCGCTTCGCTCAAGCAGGTCGACCCCAAGAGACAGCGGTTCGTTATTCTGCGCGAGTTGATGATCGCCTACGCGGTGCTCGTGCTGTTTCTCTTCTCGGGACGGTTCATTCTCGACCTTTTGCAGATTTCCGAGCCGGCGCTGACCATCGGCGGCGGCTTCATCCTGTTCTTGATCGCTGTGCGCATGGTTTTCCCGTCGGTAGAGAAGTCGCTGCACGAGGATGTTGCGGGCGAGCCGTTCATCGTGCCTTTGGCGATACCCTACGTCGCCGGGCCGTCCGCGCTAGCCACTGAGCTTTTGCTCATGAGCAAAGAGCCCGCGCGTTGGCCGGAATGGCTAGTGGCACTGTCACTGGCATGGCTCGCATGCTGCGTCGTCTTACTATTGGGAAGCGGTTTGCGACACTTGCTCGGTCCAAAAGGGCTCATCGCCATGGAACGGCTGATGGGCATGGTGCTGGTGACGCTGGCGATTCAGATGTTTCTCACTGGAGTGCGGACGTTTTGGCAAGAGTTGCGCGCCGGGAGTTAAGTCGTTTGAGGGGCAGACCTATGTTGCATTGTCTTGTCAAATGGCTCTTCATCCTCAGCGTCCTGGCCGGGCCCGTATACGCCCAGGAGCCGTTCCGGTACCCCGAAGCGAAACACGGCCAGGGCGAGCTGAAATACGTAAACGGCGTGCCGGTGCTGCGCGTCCAAGGCTCTCCCGAAGAAACCGGTGAGCAGTACGGCGTATTGGCGCTGAAGGCGACCGCGCACTTACCGAAGCGGGCCGGCGATTTTATCAAGCAAAAGGGCTGGGAGGCGCTCTATCCGGTGCTCCTCAAGAGTGGCGGCATCCTTCTGCCGCGCATACCCGCCGATCACCTGAAGGAATTGGAAGCGGCGGCCAAGGCCTCCGGCTGGCCGCGTGACCTCTTGGTCTTCGCCAACACTTTGCCCGATTTGCGCCGGCTCGGCGGCTGCTCGACTTTGTACGTCGGCCCGGAACGCAGCTCCGCGGGCGGCGCGCTCTTTGGCCGCAACCTCGATTGGCCGCCGTTCGGCGACATTCACGATTACACGCTGGTCGTCGTCTTTCGTCCTAATGGCAAACGCGCGTTCGCTTCCATCACCTACCCCGGCATGCTCGGCTGTTTCACCGGTATCAATGATGCGGGCCTGGCATTGGCCGACCTGACGGTGACCTCGGCGAAAGACGACGCCCCGAAGCTCAACCTTGGCGGCGTTCCGTATACGTTCGCGTTTCGGCGCGTGCTGGAAGAATGCGGCAGCGTGGATGAAGCCGAGAAGCTGCTGCGCTCGTTGAAACGGACGACCATGCAAAACATCGCCGCAGCGGACAGGAAAGCCGGCGTCGTCTTCGAGATCACGCCGAAGACCGTGGCGGTGCGCCGCGCGGACAAAGGCCTGTGCGCTTGCACCAACCATTTCCGCACGGAGGAATTGGCGACCGAAACGGAGTGCCGACGCTACGACATCCTGGAGAAAAGCGGAAAAAAGACAAATTCAGCGTCGCCGATGTCGCCCAGCGGATGGACGCGGTCAATCAGGGGCGCGCGACGCTGCAAACCATGGTCATGGAGCTGTCGTCGCTGAAATTGCACCTGGCGTTTGGCCAAGGGCCGGCCACGAAGTTGCCGCTGCGGACCGTGGCTTTGGCGGAGCTTTTTGCCGGGAAGTAGTGTCCTCGTTCAGCGCGGCTTGGGTTTATCCCAAGCCGCATCGTATTCCAGAGAAAAAATCTGCTGAAT
>JAKEFD010000211.1 GCA_022616245.1 Gemmataceae bacterium | reverse complement strand
GAGAATTACAATGCAAAAACTGCGACTAATCGAACGCGACATTCTGGCAACCGGCAAGATCGACGGCCCTGAGCTGGAAGTGCTGCGCCGGCAATTGTACGCCGAGGGCACTATCGACCGCACTAAGGCCGATTTCCTCGTCGATCTGCACAAGCGGGTGCAACATCTCAACCCGGCCTTCGAGCAGCTTTTCTACCAGACCATCAAGGATCACCTGTTGGCGGACGGTTGGATCGACGCCGAGGACGCTGCCTGGCTGCGGCGCATGCTTTACGCCGACGGCAAGATTGATGACGAGGAGCGCAAGTTCCTCAACGAACTCAAGGGGGAAGCCAAGAAAGTGTGCCGTGAATTCGAAGGGCTGTTCGCAGAGTGTATGAATGAGCCGCAGGAGCAGCACACCTGTGGATAAGCCTTGACTCCAGCGTTTGCGGCAGAAACTTCAATCGAGGAGCTTGGGATGGGAATGATAAAATCTTTCGTGGCGTTGGTCCTCTGGACCGTCGCAGCCACTACAACGCCCATGTCAACCTGGGTCTGACCCAGGCAGGAATCAACGACGTGGGCGAGTATTTGAGTCGATCTAAGCGCGCCAGCAATGAAAGAACCTCAACACAAACGAGCAACTATCATGTGGCCTTTCAGTCGATGGACAACCGCGGGCCGGGCCGCTTTGACCTACATCACCATCGGGGCCTTGACAGTGATTTGGGCCGGAGTCTGGTACGTCTACATGTTCAACAACTCAGGTACGGAAAGTGCCTACTACTGGTGTACCGGTTTTCTGCTGACGGGGTTGGCCATGGTCTTCATCGGCTTGGGGGTGGGCCTGTTCAGCCGCTCGACCCGGCATGCGGATGTGTCACCTGCTGGTGTTCCCGTGGCAGTGGCGAACCTCCAACCGAACACGGCGACGGCCCCAGCGCTAGTGACTTCCCCAGTGGTCGCCCCGAATCGCCAGGTCGTATTTGCGCCGCCCGAAGAGCTTTCGCCGGGATAGTTGGGGGCAACCGCTGAGGAAGTGTGGCACTCAAGCGACAAGGCTAACTCATATGAGGAGATAACTATGAACGGGCGAAACGCGTTGCTACGAATGCATCAAGCTCTGCTGGCGCGCAGGGAGCGCCTCTGCAAAAAACTGGCGGGTGAGCTGGCGTTTCTGCATAACTCTAAGGCCGCAGATGCCATTGGGGACAGTGCCGATTTGGCGTTCGAGGCTGATGGTGACGAAATGTCCTCGCGGCTGGCGGAGCTGGACGACAGGGAGTTGAGCCAGATCGAACTAGCCCTGGCGCGACTAAAGCATGGAATGTACGGCATCTGCGCAGGCGGCAGCTGGAACTGCCAGAAAAAGATTCCGGTGGCTCGATTGAACACTCTACCGTACACCCCATACTGCATCAACTGCGAGCGCGAGATGGAAAAGCACCGGGGCGGGCTAGGCCGACAAACCAAGGGCAACTGGGGTCGGATCGCCGACGCGCAAGCACCCATGCAAGACCAGCGGCTCAATCTCTGCCAACTGGAAATGGAACTGTCCGGCAGCTAACACGATTGACGCTGGCTTCGCCGCCGCGAACGGGTCGTCGGCCTCTTTAGCCACATTCGAAGTGAGCGCCGAGAAGGCGAAGAGCTACGGAGCAGGAAGGAAGCTGAGGTGGCGGAATTCTTGCAAAGCTGGGGTTACATTGGCGTGTTCCTTGGTATTGTCCTTACCGGGGTCCCTTTGGTGCCCATGCCGGAGGAACTACCGGTGGTGCTGGGCGGCGCCTTGGCCGGCAGTGACGCCGCCTCCTGGTGGATCATGCTGCCGCTTTGTATCCTGGCCGTAGTAATTGGGGACGGTTTGTTGTACACCATCGGACGCCTCTTTGGACCGCACCTGCTGCAATACGGATGGGTCAAACGGCGCCTGCTCCCGCCCGACCGGCTGGAGCGCATCGAAGACAATTTCCGCAAGCATGGCATCAAGATCTTGTTCATCGCCCGGCTGACGCCGGGCATCCGGAGCCCGATTTTTTTTACCGCCGGCCTGACGCGCATGTCGGCGGCGCGCTTTTTCCTCGCCGACGCCATTTACGCGATTCCCGGCGTCACTTTGCTGTTTTTTTTGGGTTACTGGTTTAGCGGCAGCATGGTGAGTTTGATCAACAATGAAATGGCCCAGATCAAGCACGTCATGATTCTGGTCGTTATCCTGGGAGTGGCAGGCTATGTTCTTTATCGATTTCTGCGCCGCCCCGTCGTCACGGGAGATCCCAAGGATATTCCGCCCCTAGCCGCAAAGATAACCCACACCATCAAGCAATGGACCTTTGCCAGAGGCGGTGTAGGCCATGGCAAGAAGAAAAGCGATATTCCCAAATCCAATTCGGAAAGCCTCACTGTTTCTTTGTTTCGCGGCAAGGCGGCGCCTCGGTCAGAGAAAAGAGCAAAACCTCTTCCCCGGTTGCCGTGCTGATGTCGTGATGCAGGCTCAACACGCTAACGCCGGCAACTTTTTGAATCATCGCTTCCAAGATTGGCCGCGCCGTTTCGATCAGATGGGTGCGTACTTGTTTGAGGAGGTCCCTCCCCTTGTCAGGCGAAAGCGATTTGACAAGATGCTGTTCGGCCGCCGTCAACACTCCATGCAGTCGCACCACCAGTAGATCGCCGATCAAGTGCGTGTGGATGTCCTTGGGTCCCCGGCCCATGTAATCCTGCTCAAACCGGCTGATGCCTTCGCAGACGGCGGCTTCGATTTCTCCTTGCGTCTTCATGGCGGCCTCAACCATTCCCTCGGCGCCCAGCACGCGACGCCGCACACGGCGATAGAACTCGCTTCCAGACAATCTACTTATGATTGCAGGGGCGAAAGATAATTCCAATATCGCGCTTGCATTCCCCATTCCATGCCATACAATAAGTGAGTAGTGGAGCAGCCAGGACGGTCCAATCGGCTCCAAGACTATTTGATTGCAAGTTGCAAGGTGTCGGATGACTAGATGAAGGGCAACTCGGCCAAGGCCGGGAAGCCCGTTGACGAGTATGCCGACGTGGTCGAATACCTAAGGGTGTTTGGCCACGTCGGCTTTTTTTTTGCAGTGATGCGGGAGCTCTCGACGGCTGGAGAATTATGAACAACTCCAATTCGACCAAGGCGCAACAAATCGTCCAAGCGGCGATCGCCTTGGAAAAACCGATATGGGCATGCTTCTTGTGGAAGCAGGCCGCGTTAGCGAACATTTCAGTCAACTGCGGCATCGCCGCAAGGGAGATTTCATGGGACTTCTGCTTCTCATCATCCTGATCGTGCTTCTACTCGGCGGCTTGCCGAACTGGGGTTACTCCCGCAACTGGGGGTACGGCCCCAGCGGCGTCCTCGGCCTGGTGCTGGTCGTTGCCGTCATTCTGATCCTAACGGGCTATATCCGCGTCGGAGTATAGCCAAGCAATCTCGCCGACTTGCGCACGGCGCCCTCGAGGGTTGCTCCGCAGGGCGGCATCTAAGGAGTTGACCATGCGTGCTTTCATTGTGCTTGTAGTGCTCCTCGTCGCGGTCATCGGCATCGCGGGATTCGCCCTCGGTTGGTTCAATTTCTCCACTTCGACCCATGACGGGAAAACGGACCTCACGGTGACGGTCGATCCGAACAAAATCAAACAAGACCGGGACACCGCTCTGGGTGTGTTCCACACTTCGCGAGACGAATTTCAGAAAAAAACAGAAACCCGGCTCCAGGGAATGGAGCGCGGCGTGGATGAACTAAAGGCCAAGGCCAAGACAGCCGGCGCCGAAACCAAGGACCAAATGAATGAGGCGATCACCGAACTGGGCAAGAAAACCCAGACCGCGCGCGCGGAGCTCAAGGAACTCGGCGACTCGACCAAAGAGGGTTACGATGCCATCAAGACTCGGCTGAGCGCCTCTATGAATGATCTGCAAGGCGGGATCGAAAAAGCGAATACGCGCTTCCAGTAGGTTGCCAGCTTTCGCAAAGGGTATACGCCACGGGGCGTACACCCTTTATTGTGCCGGCCGTTCTGGGTTGGCGGAACCGAACCGAGTGCTTCGAACACGGGAGTGAAGTGACATGGAAACCGTAATCAGCGTTACCCAGATTATTTACTACGTCGCCATGAGCATCGCGGGCCCGTTGGCGTTGATCGCGTATCTCAAGGTGAAGGAAACGGAAAGGCTGGAAAAAGAATATAAGACCTACGACGAGCTGGACAACAGATTCTTCGAGTATCAGAAACTCGCTCTGGAGTATTACGATCTGGACATGCTGGACGTTCCCAACAACGACCCTTCGCTGGCGTTCGATAAGAAACGCAAACAGGAAATGGTGGCTTGCTCCATACTGTTTTCCTTATTCGAAAGAGCCTATCTCATGTTCAGCAAACAGGGCGACATATTCAGAAAAAGCCAATGGACGGGATGGAAGCGCTTCCTCGACGATTTCATCCGCCGCGACAACATCAGGACCGCATGGCAAATAAGCAAGGAGACTTATGACACCGCTTTTCAAGCGTTCATGGATGCAAAGATCGTAGCCCTTGCCGTGCCTTCACCCGCAGTCTTGCCGAAACCGTCGCTTGAGAAACTGTCGATTCCATTACCGGTGGCGGAGCTGGCTTTGTCCCCCAATCCACCTCAAGGAACGCTTGGAGCTGCGGCGATTAAAGCAGCAGCCATGAGCTAGTGTTTTGGCCCCTCGCGATGACCAGGAATGAAAGAAACTCAACACAAAAGGAGCAACTATCATGTGGCCTTTCAGTCAATGGACAACGGCGGGCCGCGCCGCTTTGACCTACATCACCATCGGGGCCTTGACAGCGATTTGGGCCGGAGTCTGGTACGTCTACTTGTTCAACAACCCACGTTCGGAAAGTGCCTACTACTGGTGTACCGGTCTCCTGGTGACGGGGTTCGCCATGGTCCTCATCGGCTTGGGGGTGGGCATGTTCGCTCGCTCGGCCCAGCATTCGGATCTGCGACGTGTGGGTGTCCCGGTGGCAGTGGCAAACCTCCAACCGAACGCCGCGACGGCCCCGGCGCCAGTGCTGGCCCCCCTTGACTTGACTTCCCCAGTGGCCGCCCCGAATCGCCAGGTCGTTTTTGCGCCGCCCGAAGAGCTTTCGCCGGGATAGCTGAGGGGCATCGCTAAAGGCGTGGCACGGCGTTCGCGGTTCAACTACTTCGCCCCACATGATGCGAGGATTCAAACGATGAGAAGAAAACAACTGCGGACGGCCGCAAAGAGACGGCGAAAAGCCCGTAACCACCCGTACCCAAAACGAAGGAAATGAGACGAAAGGTGATGATTCATGAACACGCTCACGCTAACCGCAAGGAGCAGACAACCATGCTAATGCAAGCACAAAGAGAGAGTTATGAAACGAAAGACGTCAAGAGCGACATCTCAATTACGAACGAACGGCGGGCCCTCATCGACGGCCTCAATCGCGACTTGGCGGGGGAATACCAGGCCGTTTTGATGTACACCCATTACTCGGCCAAACTCACCGGACCCTATCGCCGGGAGTTGCGTGCGCTTTTCCAGGCGGAAATTGCGGACGAACAGGGCCACGCGCAGTTTCTGGCTGACAAAATCGCCGCCTTAGGAGGCGAACCATCGACCAAGCCGCGCGAGGTGCCGAACGCCGACCACGCCAAGCAAATGCTGCAGCACGCACTGACGACAGAAAAACAAGCGATCGCCGATTACGTCGAGCGTATTGCCGAGGCCGAAGCCTTTGGAGATATCGGCCTCAAAGTGAGCCTGGAAAACATGGTCGCAGATGAAACGCGGCACAAGGAGGAGATCGAACGCATTCTCGCTGACGGCTGGGACGACTTCAGCTTCAAACAGGCCCAGGAAGAGGATCGCTGGAAAGATGAAGGCGGCCAAGGCTAGACCGCGCGCTGGTAATTGGCTAATAAGCCCAGCTTTTTTTCAAGTTGCCCAACAAAGATTCGAAATGAAGACTGCCACTCGAAATGCGGAGCTGATTGCCCGGTTTGTTGGCCACGATCCCATCCAGAAGGCCTTGGCACGGCCTTTGTTGGTGGCTGGACACGAATTGAAAGTGTTTGTCGAATCGGCTCCTCTGATTGCCGCCATGATCGCCGATATTCAAACCGCCACAACTCGGGTTTGGCTCGAAAGCTACGTCTTCGCCGGTGATGGCGCCGGACTGGCGGTGGCGGAAGCGCTCAAGGAACGAGCCCGCGCCGGCGTCGATGTGCGCGTCTTGTACGATGCGGTCGGCAGTTTGAGCACTCCGTCCGCGCTGTTTGACCAGATGCAAGCAGCAGGAGTTCAGGTGCATGCCTTTCACACCCTCTGGGAAGCCTTCTGGCAACTCGCGATCCTGCGCATCCTTAATCGGCGCAACCACCGGAAACTGCTCGTCATTGATGATCGGGCGGCCTACTTCGGGGGCATGAACATCGTCGATCCGCAGGAGGCGGCCGAGGGCGCCAAGCATTTGTTCCAATCCACTGGATGCCGGGATGTGCACGTGCGCCTCGTCGGACCGCGACAGGCCGAACTCGCGGCGAACATGGATCGCTTGTGGCGGCGACTGCACAAACAGCCTGCCGACCGGGAGCCCCGTACCTGGCGTCGGCCGCAGATTTCTACGGGTGAAGAACATCTGCATTTCTTCGACAGCAGTCCCGGCTTCAAACACAGCCGCGCTGCCCGCGTCTTCACCCAATTGATCCGCCGGGCCAAACGGAGCATCACGCTGTCGATGGCTTATTTCATCCCGGTAGGCCGCATCTTGCGGGAGCTGGGACGGGCGAGCCGTCGCGGCGTTCTTGTGCAGGCGATCGTTCCCGGCCAAAGCGACGTCAACCTGGTGCAGCGTGCCTGCCGACACTGCTATGCGCGTTTGCTTCGGCATGGGATCCAAATCTATGAGCGCCAAGACAAAATGCTGCACGGCAAGGTCATGATCGTCGATAAGCAATGGACGCTGGTTGGCTCGTGCAATCTCGATCCGCGGAGCTTATGGATCAACCGGGAGTTTTTCGCCGTCATCCGTTCCAAGGCGATGGCGGCCGTTATCGGACAAGTGTGCGCGTATGAGAAACGACTAAGCAGGCGCGTGACGCTCGCTGATTGCCGGCGACAGCCTTGGTGGCAGCGTCTCTTGGACTGGGCGGCTTGGTCGTTTCGCTGGTGGCTCTGAGGGAGGCGAATTCATGTCCATCCAATGCGACGTCATTCTCCGAGGGAACGCGACGGCGGAACATCTCACAGCCCTGGGAGCCGCTTTGTGGCGCTGGTGCAACCACGCAGCCGGCAACAGCGGCATCTATCACTGCCTCGACAACCAGACACTGGCCGACTTGATCGCTGGCAAGTTTCCACTGTCAAGCCAATCGTCGCGGCAAACAGAACGACGCGGCGTTCTTTTCAGGTTCCGGGACGAGGAATCCAAGGATCGCCAGGCGGCCATCAACAGCCTTCGGCAAGACATACCAGCCAGGCTGGTCGAGGATATCGTGGTCGATGGCGCCAGCTGGAATCAGATCAATTGAGGGCCAGGCATCCGTGTTCGCCCGGGACCCGGGCCGGCGCCATGGCCGCTTTTCTTTAACGCGAGGAGTGTGAGAAATGACTGACACAAACGGCATTGAGCTGCTCGACTGGTTCGCGGGGCAGGCCCTCGGCGGAATTCTGGCGAATTCGCATTTTCCACCCCAAGGCTCGGGAGAGCCTGTGGACCAATATGTCGCCAAGGTAACGGATACGGCATATCTCATTGCGCAAGCGATGATCAAACAGGGGCGAAGGTTGAAAAAGGAAGCCACGGGTGTGTGGTAGGGGCGAATGAGACCAGGACCTTGCTTTTTGGGCTACCGGCAGTACAATGAACGTCCGTATTAATTCCGTGCATTGCATTGCGATTTTGACGTCGGATGACTAGCTGAAGGGCAACCCGGCCGTGCCGGGGGGCTCGTTGAAGAGTAAGCCGACGTGGTCGAATACCCAAGGGTGTTCGGCCACGTCGGCTTTTTTGTTTGCAGTGGCCGCGCGATTGTCGCGGCCTCCTTATCGGAGTCATGACATGGCGACCGCCGTGCAAGCCAAGGCGCCGTCCCATCGCCTGGGCGTGATTTCTTTGGCCGCCGGGATCGTGAGCGATGCCCACGAGTTGATCAAGAAGCACACGCGACTCTTCCGCAAAGAGGTCACGGAAGATTTCGGCAAAACCAAACGGGCCGCGTTCCATCTGGTTTCGGGCATGGGCCTGTTCGGGCTTGGCGGAGCGATCTTGTGCTTCCTGGTATTGCACCTGTTGCACTTGGTGCTCTGGTCACACCAGTTGCTTTGGCAATGTTTCACTATCGTGGGCGGCGTCGTCCTCCTAGCGGGCGGCATCCTCATGTTTATCGGCAAGAAGATGCTTGATTCCTTCAGTCCGCTCGACCCCATCAGTCCGTAGCGGCGCCGATGGGTTCGTCGGTTTTTTGACCTGTTGAAAGATAGGTGACGAATGGACACTGCGAAGCCCCTTTTTGTATCGACCTATCCACCAGAAGAGTGCGGCCTGGCTGCGTTCACCAAGTACTGCGCGGACGCGGTGGATTTGGCAGCGCAAGCGCCTGTGTCCTCGTTGGCGGTGATCGCAAAGACGCACGCGCGCCGATTCGACGACACGCGCGTGAAGTACGTTATCGACAACAACCGCCCGGACGCGTACCGCCT
>JAKEFD010000210.1 GCA_022616245.1 Gemmataceae bacterium | reverse complement strand
TTGCGGAGTTTCTTGGCGGCCATGACGAGATTGCCGGTCATGGCCTTCTGAAAGACGATCTGGCCTTTGGCGTCCACTTCCAGGAGTTGCGTGCGCGTGGCGACGAAGGTATTGCCGCTCGGCAGGCGCTCGGCGGCCAGCGGCAGCGACGCGGCGTATTGCCAGACGATCTCCCCGTTGGTGCGGCGCTCGGTGACGCGGCGGCCGCGGTATTCGGCGATCAGGATGTTGCCGCTGGGCAGGCGCTGGATCGTCATGGGGTAGTTCACATCGTTGATTTCCCAGCGCAGCTTGCCGGCGGGATCGATTTCGCGCACGGCGTTCTGTGTGCCGCTGGCGATGATGGTGAGGCCCAGGAGCACGGCCTGATCGGTGAGCCGCGCCAGATCGATCTTGTCGGCGTTGGCCTGCCACCATTTTTTCCAGGTAACAGGATTTGCGGGCTGCGGAGTTTTATCGCCGGCCAGGCGGAACAGGATGGCTTCAATGGGGCCGTGCTGCGCCGGCGGGAGTTCGTCCATGACATCGATGAGCGCCGGCACGGCTTCCTTGACCTTGAGCGGCGCGAGAGCCAGGGCCAGGCGATAGCGCACCATGGAATCGGGATCGGCGAGCAGTTTCGTGGCGGGATCGAGCCGGCCGGACTGGGCCAGCGCCAGGGCGGCGGCGGCACGCTGATTGGGCAGCTTGGACTGGAGGGCTTCGAAAAAAGCCGGATCGGGCTCGCCCTTGACCCGGGCGACGGCGGCCAGCGCGGTGAAAGATTCTTCCAGCAGCTTTTCGTTTGGGGTGTAGGGCAGATAGTCCAGGAGCGCCTCGGCGGCCCCGTCGGGCTTGAGCTTCGCGATCAAGCGCAGCACCGCGCCAAGGGCACTTGCTCCCGGGCCCGCGTCGATCACCTTCAGACAATTCTCCGCGCGAATGGCGCGCTCGCGGTCCGGATCGCGGATGGCCTGGCGGAGGTAGGGCAAGGCTTGCGGCCCCAGGGCGATCAAGCGCTTCACGCACGCTTCGCGCTCGTCGAATTCATCCGACCCCAAGCCCTGGATCAATTTGCCGACAGATGCGGGATCGACGTCCGCCGGCGTGAAGCTGCGCAAGAACTTCACCAGCCCGGGGCCGTCCGTCGCCAAGCCCGCCGCCCGTAGCTGCAACTCATCGGAGTCGGTGCCCAGAAACGTGCAAACGAGAAAGGAAGTCAGGAACGACATCGCTATCTCCGCTTCGCGTTGAAGGGCATGCCTTCCAATTGGTGCGTCCAGCGTGACTTGCCTTGGGCGTCGAATTCAGCGATGGTGCGGGAATTCTGGCTGGCGACGAGCGTGTTGCCGTTGGGCAGCCGCATGACCGAGTTGGGCCATTGCACGTTGAAGGAGAAGACTTCTTTGCCGTCGTTGTCGTATTCGACGACCCGGCTGCGCTGGAAGTCGGGGACCAGGACGTTGCCGTTCGTCAGGATGTCGATGCTGCCGAAGAGCACGGGGATCTGGCCGACCTGGAAGTTCTTGATTACCTTTTGCGTCTTGGCTTCCATGCGTGTGAGCGCGCCGTTGTTAGTGACGAACACGATTTCGCCGTTGCGCAGCTTCTTGGCGCGGAAGATGTCGTGGTTGGGTCGTTGCATGCTCCAGGCTTCCTCGCCTTTGCGGTCGTATTCCACGAGGCGGTTTTGCATGACCACGAAGGTGTTGCCGCCCACGAGGCGTTGAACGCCGATGGGGTTGCCGCCGACGAGCTTGGACCAGACTTCGGTGCCTTTGAAGTCGCGCTCGGAGACTTTGCCGCCCTGGTATTCGGCGATGAGCACGCGATCGGGGCCGGTGATTTGCGCGTCCACGGGATAGGTGGGCACGTCGAACTTCCAGCGCGGTTTCTTGTTGGCGTCGAGCTCAACGACCTGGCCGATCGCGGGTTGGCGCGCGCCGCCGACGAGGCGATTGACGTTTTGCATAACGACCAGCGTGTAGCCGAGCATGACCTGCGGCTGTTCGAGCTTGGCCAGGTCGATGGTTTTGCCGTTGGCGTCGAACCATTTCTGCCAGGCGTCGCGGCAGGTCTTGCGGGCGGCGTCATTGGCGCCGAGGGAAACCTGCGGCGCATTCTCGCCCGCGAGCCGCACGAGGATTTCCTCGACCGGCCAAAGCTGCTCGGGATTGAGATGGCCAAGGGCCTCGATGAGCACCGGCAGGACTTCTTTTTCCTTATAGGGGACGAGGGCCAGGCCGACGCGCAGCCGGACGGACGGCTCGGGATCCTTGAGCAGCTCCTTGACGACCGGAAGTAGTTCCTGCACCTTGGCGCGGGCCAGCGCTTCGGCCGCCGCGCCGCGCTTGATCGGCAACTTGTCCTCGAGCGACTTCACCAGGACCGGCTCAACTTCTTTGCCTTTGTAAGCCAGGGACCCCAGCGCTTGGCACAAATCATCCGTGACGGTCAGATCGGCGGCGTAGGGCAAATAGGCCATGAGGACATCGGCCGCGCCCTCCGGTTTGAGCTTGGCCAAGAGGCGCGCGGTCGCCGACTGAATGGCCGGCTCCGCCTTGGCCTCGATGCGCTGCTTGAGCTCGAAGGCCCGGCGGCTCACTTCCGCGTCCTTGGCTTTTTCCGCTTCCTTGATGCCCACCAAGGCGCCCGCCCCGAGTACGAGCAAACGATCATAGGCGCGCTCGCGCGTGCCGAAATCCTCGTCGCCCAGCTTTTCGATCAGGGCGGCCATTTCTTCCGGGTTGGCTTCGGGGAAGGTGCGCTTGCGGAAATATTCGAGCATGGCCGGCCCGTCGCTGCCGAGGCCGACTTCCTTGAGCAAGCGCAGGTCGTCGGGCGTGGTGTCGGGCGGCGCCTCGATCTTGGGCATGTCTTCCTTTTTCGGCTCGGTCTTCTGCGCGACGAGCGGCGGCGCGGCCAGGAGGCAAACGAAAACGCCCAGGACAAGCAGGCGGTGAATCATTGGAATTTCCCCAGGAAGCATGCGAGCGGGACAACAGATAATGTACCAAAGATTAGACGAGGAGAAAGCAGGAATCTATTGCTCCGCTTGAAGAATCTTCAGGTATTCATTTGCATTTCGATTGTGCCTTGCTAAGGATATCGGCGTATCTCCGTTCTTGTCTTTGGCATTGGGATCTGAACCGCACTCAACTAGCATCGCAACCAATTGCGTGTCTGTCTCGTAGGTGATTGCATAGTGCAAGGGAGTCCGAAGAACTGCATTCCTTGCATTCGCAAGTGCTCCCAAAGTCGCAAGCAACGATTTCGCGGCTTTAAACTTGTTGTTTCGTACCGCCCTGTGAAGTGGCGTGTTACCATCGAGATCGCCGACATCGGCGTTGGCGCCGTTATGCAAAAGGGCTTCAATTACCTCAACATGCCCATTTTCGGCCGCCAAATGCATGGGCATAGTGCCGCGGACATTGAAATTCGGACTCGCCTTCTTAGCCAGCAACAATTCGACGACTCCTCGGCGGCCATATTTCGCAGCGACGTGCAAGAGAGAATTTGGTCCGTAGTCCAAGGTAGAGTGCGCAAGTGCTGGATTCTCGCGTATTTTTTGGGCCACGAAGTCTTTGTCGCCAAGAGCGGCGGCTGAAAACAGATCTTTCTTGGCTCCTTTTTCCAATAGAAATGCTGCAACGTGTTCATGGCCGTTCATTGCAGCGTGAAACAAGGGAGAAAAACTCGTGATCGAGTTTACGTTCAGGCGGCCAGCATCAATTTCCGCACCATTGTCTAACAGAATCCTCGCGACTTCTAAATGGCCGGCCATGGCGGCAAATTCGAGAGCACTTACCGCATTTTCGGTTTCGGGCTTCACGGTTGCGCCATTGCGAATTAGCGCTTGTATAGCTTTTGCATGTCCGCGACTTGCAGCTACTGTTAGCGCGGTATCGCCGTCGCGTGACTTTGCGTTGATGTCTGCCTTGAATTGACATAACAAGTCAATGATGTGTTCATGTCCATTCTCCGCTGCTGCGTGCAGTGGTGTGTGCGAAAAAACAGTTTCGCGGCTGTCGACAATTGCTCCTTTTTCCAAAAGTAGTTTCACGACACCTAAGTGCCCCATTTTGGCGGACGTGTGCAAAGGAGTTTCGCCAGAAAGTGGGTCCCTGAGTGCGTCAACTAGGGTGTGGTCCTCCTCAAGAAGCGACCTGACCCTTGCCGTGTCGCCTAGACCGGAGTAGTGATGAATCTCCGCTGTCCGACTCTCTTTCTGTACGGCATTCGAGAATCGTTTCACCGTGATGAAAGCGCCGATGACAAGGCTAGCGACGATGATGGACCCAATCCAATACCAAACCCTTTGCATACTCACGCCTTGTCACAGCATTTTCAGTCAAATACTTTCGAATTAGCGAATATTTCGGTGCCAGCGTGAAGGCGCATGGGGACGGCCAGATCATCGACGATTACGATTATCGTGTGATATTGAAAAATGGCCGGTCCTCCCGCCTGTGTGCCCACTACGTAATGTTTGCCACTTTTCGCTTCGTAAATGGTAGCGGAATTCGCCTCCTCCGGAACAATAGATAGCCGCGCTCGACGAGAGCGCGA
>JAKEFD010000209.1 GCA_022616245.1 Gemmataceae bacterium | reverse complement strand
TCCGAGCCCGATTGCTGTTCCGCCAAGACGGCGAATTCCGTCAGTTTCGCCGCAGTGACGCCGACGCGCTCGAAACACTCGGCGACGATGGAATCGGATGTGGTGAGAAGGCTGATGAGCATATCCATGGGCGTGACGTAAGCTCGGCCATGGCGCGCCGCCCGCGCGTGCGAATCACGCAAGAGGCGAATCACGTTGTCGGACATGAATTCGCGACTCATCAGGAGCAACGCATTACTGTCTCCTTGCTCTTGATGAAACAACTCTTGGAATTGTCCAAGCAGTTTGGTGAGATCGGCGTCGAGCCGTTGGCCCCAGGCGCGCATGCCCTTGTCCGGCGCCGACAGCAAGCCCATGAAAATGTGCGGGCTGCGGATCGTGTCCCAGTGGGTGTCCCGCGCCAGCCGGCAAGCTTCCCGCAGTGCGTTGGCGGCTGCCTCGTTCAAGCATTCCGGAACAAGTTGACCGCCGGGGTGAAAGATATCGTCCCTCGGCGGTTCCGGACTTGCCATTTCCCGTTCCTCGCGGTTTCAGTCGATCTGCTTTTTTATTATGGCGAAGCGGGCGTAAGGGAGCAAGCCAAGCAAGGTAGTAGGCACACTCCGTGTGCCGTCGCAGTCAATCGGCACACGGAGTGTGCCTTCTACTTTTCAACAGCTGCCAAACGCAGCCAAATATCGCCAAAGGATTCAGGCTGTTCCGCCTCGATGTGCGTGCTCTTAATCAGCTCCAGTATCGCCAGGAACAATCCCAACAGCCGGCCGCGGTTGTGAGGCGGTGCGAAAATCTCGGTAAACGTCACGCGTTGCCGAATGCGCAGAAGGTCCAGTATTCGCTCCATGTGGACGTGGATGGGCGTCTCGTCCATCACGATTTGCCTGGGCGCGAGCGCGTTGGTTTCGCGCATCAGCCGGCCAAATGCGCTGACGAGATCCCAGAGCTCGACCCGGCGCAACGGCTGCCGCGCAGGATCGAGCGGCGACGGCGCTTCCAGCGAGAAACGTGGCAAGCGCGCGGTCTGCTTTTCCGCTTGCTCTTCCAGCATTGCCGCCGCCTCCTTGTACTTCTTGTATTCGATCAACTGTTTGACCAGTTCCTGGCGTGGATCCTCGTCTTCCGAAGTCAGCTCTTCTTGGCGCGGCAGCAACATCCGACTCTTGATCTCCATGAGCGTGGCGGCCATTACCAGAAACTCGCCCGCCCAGTCCACGTCGATCATCTGGAGTAAGTTGAGATACTCGAGGAACTGCTCGGCGATCCTGGCGATGGGAATATCGACAATGTCCACCTCGTTCCGCTTGACCAGGAAAAGCAACAGGTCGAGCGGGCCGCGAAAAATGTCGAGGTCGACGTTGTAATCCATTGAGGTTTTGTATGAAACAAGAAACTCCCGTTCACATTTCGCGCTCGCAAGATCCTTGCAAGACGTGAAAAACAAACGGGAGCTTTCAATTTCAGAGCCGCGCCCGTGAGGAAGCGGGAGCAGTCGCGGGCGCTATCCGCTTCCTTACGGGCGCGGCTCTGAATTCAATCTGACCTTAGGCCAGCAATTCCTGAATCGACCGGCAACCGTGATCGACGAGCCGAATGGGACGGCTCACGTTGGACATGTTGGTGTGCGCCGGATCGAGTCCCAATGCTCGCATGACCGTGGCGAGGAAATCGGTATGACTGATGGCGCGGCCGCGCGCGGTGTCCACGTTCAAGCCGTCAGCCGACGTCGCGCCATAGACCTGGCCGCCGCGAATGCCGCCGCCGGCAAGCACCGTGGACCAGGCGTTGGGATAATGATCGCGGCCTTGCTGTTGATTGATCCGCGGCGTGCGCCCGAATTCACCCATCCAGATGATGAGCGTGTCCTCGAGCAGTCCGCGTTGCTGCAAGTCTTCCACCAGAGTTGCCCACGCCGGGTCCATGATCTGGCTCAAGCGGCGCACCATATCAAAGTTCTGATTGTGCGTGTCCCAGCCGATCGGGTTGCCCGGCAACGCGCCCAGCGTGACTTCCACAAACGGCACGCCGCGCTCGACCAGACGCCGTGCCAACAGGCAGCCTTGGCCGAACAGATTGCGGCCATAGCTGTCGCGAATATGATTCGGCTCTTCATCAAGATTGAAAGCGGCCCGTGCAGACGTGCGCATTAATCGGACCGCACGCTCATACGCGGTCTGGTGGCTGCGGGCCGTCAAGCTGGGATGGCTGGCCACGAAGTCACGCTGCATCTGTTGCAGAATGTCGATGCGGGCGTCGGCCTGTGCGCCGGCGACATCCGCGGGCGCCTGCATGTCGTCCACGCGCAGGGCCGCTTCATACGCGTCACCTTGTTGATTGACGATCCCCGGATTGAACTGCGCGTCGGCGACCAGGAGCGGAGCGTATTGCGGTCCGAGAAAGCCCGGTCCGTACGCCGCCGGGTTGAACTGCCGGAACGGCGCGATGCTGACGAAGTTGGGCAACGGCGCATCTTCGCGCCCCAGTTCTTTGGATAACAGCGAACCGAGCGTCGGATACTGGATGGGCCCCTGCGGCAGATAGCCGGTGTGCATGAGAAACGTGCCGCGGCCATGATCGCCTTCGCGCGTGGCCATCGAGCGGACAATGGCCAT
>JAKEFD010000208.1 GCA_022616245.1 Gemmataceae bacterium | reverse complement strand
CTCCGTGAAGTTGCCCGGCATCGGCGAGAGCTGCGAGACTACGCTCCCCGCCACGTCGTTCTCCGAAACACGCACTTCCTTGCCTTGATTGTCGGCCATCACCAGTACATTGCCGTCTTTCCTCAAGAGCAGGCCGATCATGATTTGTCCGTTTTTCATCTCCAGCGAAGTTGCGCGAAAGGCCTGATCGACGTTGCGGTTGGGATCGAGGGTGTCTTCGAGCAGCCGGTCCAGGCCGCGGACGCCAATGCCGTCGAGCTGCGGCCCGATTTTTGAGCCTTGGTTGGCGACCTGGTGGCAGGCGGCGCAGTGCTTCTGAAATAGCTTCAAGCCCTCCTGTGCGTCGGCCTTGGCGCTTTGGAAACTGGCGCGGCGTTTGTTAAACAACTCTTGCAATCGCTGATCCGCCGCCGGCAACCCCTTCGGCAGGTGTGCGAGCCGGGCGCTGAGGTTGGACAGATTCGTTTGCCTCAGGCGCAGCTCGATCGGTCGTTCCTGAAGCAATCGCGCCGAGGCCTTGCCTTTTTCGACTGCGTCGAGCAGCTTGTCAGCGCCCGCTTTGGAGCCGGCCAGTCCCTGCGCCACGATCATCTGCAATCGGGCCGGAGCGGTTTCCAAGGTTTTCACAAGCGCCGCATGCGCCTCGGGCAAGTTCGTGCCCGCGAGGCCGTTGGCGGTGTGCTCGCGCAGTCCGATAGGCGCGTCCCCAGCGCCTAAAAGTTCCACCAGCGGGCTGACGTTAGGCGCCGCCGCGATGGTCAATAGTGCGGTGACGGCTTTCTTGCGCGCATCCTCGGACAGGTCGGCGCGCCGGACCGCGGCCAACAGCGCCGGTTGCGACTCGGCCACGCGAAAGCTGCCGGCCAGCTCCGCGCCGATCTGGAAATGGCCCCCTTCGGTCGAAGCCAACAGCTTGCTGCAAAGGCTGGCCGCATAGTTCAATTCATTCTTGGACAAAGGCGAGTTTCGCTCTTGCGCCGCTTGTTGCACTGACTTCAGCGTGCCCGCTTGCAACGACAAATCTTTCGGGTGCTTGGTTTGCACGAAGGCCAGGACGGACTTCGCTGCATCCTTTGGGCCGTAGCGCACGGCGTAGTGAGCTTGCCGAAGGAACATGGACGCCGGCTCATTGCGGCGCTGCAGATGTTTGAGCACAAAACTCGCCGACGATTCGTCTGCCACGCCGAGGCACGCTTGAGCGACGGCGCGATGATCGCTGTCGTCCCAGTGCACCGTGACCAGCTTGCTCCAAATCTCCGGCCGGCGAAACTGATCGCGCAGGGCCATGCGCACCACGTGCGTCAAGTGCGTGTCGGCCGGCGGAATCACCTGTCGCACCTCCAGGAGATAGTCGAGATTCATGGGATCGGCATGACGCCCAAGTGCCTCCGCCGCGGCGCGCTGCACAAGGGCCGCTGGGTCGCGCAAACCGGCCAGCGCGAGTTGTTGCAGCGCGGGAGTCAGCTCGTCGCGCGCTGCCAAGATCTTGTAGGCGTGCACGCGCACGATCACTTCTTTGTCCGCAGCCGCCGCCTGCAGTTCCGTCTCGGGTAGATTGCCCAGCCGCGCGAGCACCCACAAGCAGTGTGCTTTCTGCGTGCCGGCCGCACTCCTCATCGCCTGCTTGATCTCAACGCGCAGATCGATGTCTTTTTTCCCCTTTTCCACAAGCAGGTTGGCAGCGTTCATGCGGACGGCGAGATTCGGGCTCGCCATCGTTTCAATTAGTTGCGTGAAGTCGGCCTTGCGCAGGTCGCGGACTGGTCGCGGCTGGCCTTTGCCGTCCGGGCCGCGGTAAACAACGCGCCAGATGCGGCCACGCTCGCGGTCGCGGCCCGGATGATCGAGCGGCACTTCATAATGCCCGATGATGCGATTGTAAAAGTCGGCGATGTAAAGACAGCCGTCCGGACCGAGCTTGATGTCCACTGGCCGGAACCAGGGATCGTCGCACTTGACGAAATCGGGCATCTCGACGCCCTTGGGTGTGCCGCCTTTCCAGTCGATGCGGTCGCGATTGATGCGATTGGTGATGACGTTGCCGATGAAAACGTTGTCGCGGAACTCGGCCGGATACTGATCGGCGGCGTAGTAAGCGATGCCGGCAATGGCGGTGGAGCCGTGATCGTGCGTGACCATCTCCGGGCCGAAGCCAAGGCCGTCGTGCGGTTTGCCGAAACTCGGGTAATATGCGCCGCGCAAGAGCTGATAAAGCGGCCGGCTGTGACAGTCGCACGAATAGAGATTGCCCAACGGGTCAAACGCCAGGCCAAACGGATTCACCTGTCCCCAGGTGAATTGCTCGATGCGGCTGCCGTCGGCCTTGATGCGATAGGTGTTGCCCGACTGCATGGTGACCGCGCTGTCGCCTTTGCTCTTTACCTTCGATGTGTTGGCGAATCCGTGGCAGCAGTAGACCCAGCCATCGAAGCCCCACATGAACTCGCCGGTCATGCCGTGAGTGTCGCCGAAGCCATACGAGCCGTAAAGCACATCGCGTTGGTCGGCGACGCCGTCGCCGTCGGTGTCGGTCATGCGATAGATGTTGGGGATGCTGTAAACAAGCGCGCTTTTGCCGTCGGCGAGCGGCAAAACACCGATCGGAATGTTGAGGCCGTCCGCGAAGGTGGCGATTTTCCGAGCCGGTCCGTCGACTGCGAAATCGCTCAGGACCTTGACAGTGTCCTTCGGCTTTTGGTCTTTCGGCGCTGGGAATGGGTATTCGACGGACTCGGTGACCCAGAGACGGCCCAGTGCGTCGAAGGCGATGTTGATCGGCTTTCTGATCTTGGGCTCGGCGGCGACCAACTCGATGACAAATCCCGGGGGCAAATGGAAAGTTTTGAGCTGCTCCTCGGGCGTCAACGGCGGCGTGGCGGCGACGTGCGGGTTCTTCTCCTGTGCGGGCAGTGCGCTCAGGGGGAGAAGCATGAAGCAAAACGCGAGAAGCCCAGAACAGGATCGCATGATGGTCTCCGAAGCCAAATCTACGAGACGATTTTCGGCCAGGCACCGTGCACGGAGCCGAAATGGCGAGTGAATTTGTCAAAACCGGGATCGGCTGGATTCGGCGTGAATGGAACGCCTTGATCGTTGAGGTAGAGACATCCAAGATCATTCGCGGGCCACGCGGCCACGGTTTGTTCCGCTAGAGCAAGGGATTTCAGCCACGACTCTTTCAATTGCACAAGTGTCGTTGGTTTCGCCAGATTCTCACGTTTCAAATCCTCTTCTCGAAACTTCATATTCCGGTTGGCGAATCCGAGAAGCGACAGCGGTGTAAAGCCGCGATCCTTGCCGCACGCAGCCCACGCGATGGCGCCAAGACTCAAGTAATTTTCATTCAGGTAGAGTATGTCTAGCAAATCGCGAATCTCGGCCCTGCCGGCCACCGCCAGCGCTTTGTTCGTGGCCAAATCCGCGGGATGCAAACTATAGCCAAACTCTGGATCAGGCAATACTGGAAAAAAGCGATATGCGGAATCGAAACACCAATCGAGCCGGATTGCTTCGGCGCCGCGCACGATTTGTGCCCGTCGCAGGAATTGCTCCTCTATTAGCCAGGTGATGACAAAACCCTGGTCCGCCAATGCACGCGCATCAGCGACGGCCGAGAAACGCACACCTTCCGCCACATCGTGAAAGAAGTCCAAATCGGAAGAGAAGCGCGGACTGTCGGGCGCGCGGTTGATCACTGCGCCGCCGCCGGCATGGCTTTCGGGATTCCGGTTCTTGGCGAGAATCTGAAGGACTACTTTTTGAAATGACGTCAAAGGCATTGGAGTGCTACATCTTCTCCAGTTCATCGGCCGCCAGCATGCCTCGTCGCCCACCGTTTTTCTTCAAGTCTTGAATGAGTATGGGAACTAGCTCTTCGGTAATCAACAAATCCGGCTTCCAATGCCAGAAACATTGCGCATAGTACTCATGGAACAAGTCGTTCGCCAGCTTCAATCGTTCCGCGCCGCCCAGGTTTTTTGTCATTTGGTCCTTCATGCCATCCTCGAATCAAGCGGAAGCACTACCTGGATTTTCTTGACAGTGTGCCGCGAAAGCAAGTCAATATAGAACGAACCTCGCCTATCTTACTGTCAGGACGACTTGGACATGCGCGTCACGACTGCAAACTTTCTCCAAGAACTGGCGCGCTGGGGACCGGACGCTTCGTATGCCGCGCCGTCGCCCCACTTTGCTGGTTCCTATTGCCGTCGCCTGGCCCAGTCTCACTACGAAAACTTCTCGGTCGCGTCGTTGTTGTTGCCGCGCCGGCTTTGGCCGCATTTCCATGCTGTGTACGCCTATTGCCGCTGGGCCGACGATTTGGGCGACGAGACGGGCGGCGGCGCGCGGGCGCTGCAGCTTCTCGCCTGGTGGCGCGAAGAGCTGTTGCGCTGCTACGACTCCTGCCAGGACCTGCTTGGCGATCCGTCCCGCAAAAACCACGCGAATTCAGCACGGCCGCTCCCGCGCCATCCGATCATGGTTGCGCTGGCGCGGACCATTCGTCGCTTCAACATCCCACCGGTGCTGTTTCTCGACCTGCTTAAAGCGTTCGAGCAGGACCAAACCGTCAAAGACTACGACACCTACGCCCAGCTTCTGGAGTATTGCCGCTACTCCGCCAATCCGGTCGGGCGTCTGGTGCTCTATTTGTGCGAGTGCTACGACGAACGCCGGGCGCATTTGTCCGACTGCGTGTGCACGGCGCTGCAGCTTGCGAACTTTTGGCAAGACGTGCGCCGCGATGCCGACATCGGGCGGGTCTACCTCCCGGGCGAAGATCGCCGCCGTTTCGGCTACACCCCGGAGGACCTTGGCGGCGGCCGTTGCACCCCGGCCTTCCGCGCGCTGGTGCGCTTCGAAGTCGAGCGTGCCCGCGAGTTGTTTCACCGAGGTCAGGCGCTGGTTCCGCTCATGCCAGGCGACGTGCAAATCGACATCGAGTTGTTTATCCGCGGCGGCGTGTGCATCCTCGACAAGATCGCGGCACAAAACTTCGACGTATGGCAAAAGCGGCCGACTCTCTCGAAATGGGACCAGGCGGCGATTCTTGGCCGAGCAGCATGGACAAAACTTGTATCGTTGGTCGCTAGAGCCGGGCTCGCGCCGGCGTGACTTGGATTGGATCCCGCATCGGTTACAATGACGAGGAGCAGCTGGCGGAGTTGAAACGGACCATTCACACTTTGGACGCTGGGCCGGAGGGCGGCGGCAACTTCCGCATTCTCACCTTCAACCGCCTGGACACGCGCGCGCTGGCCGAATTGCTGCAAGACATTGTGCCGAAAATGACAGGAAATCCCGTCACGGTCGTGCAACCGGGGCGTTAGCGGGCCTTACCTTCCAAAATTATTTGGCGCGGCCTTTCAAAATATCGCTCCTCCCGGTACAACTATACCAGATTACCGTCCGAGCGCACTGCCCGAGGGGGCCGTGATTCGATCGACGGTCCTTACTCGGAGTCCCTCAATGGGCAAGAAATTGTACGTCGGAAACCTCCCTTATTCAGTCGGCGACGCGGAGCTCGAGCAGCTCTTCGCCGCCCACGGCAGTGTCCAATCCGTGCAAGTCATTATGGACCGTGACACTGGCCGCTCCAAAGGCTTCGGCTTTGTGGAAATGGGCACGGATCAAGAGGCGCAGGCGGCCATCGCGGCGCTCAACGGCAAGGAAGTGGACGGCCGCACCCTGACGGTCAATGAAGCCCGTCCCAAAGAAGATCGTGGCGGTGGCGGCGGCGGTGGTCGCGGCGGTCGCGGCGGTTTCGGTGGCGGCGGCGGCGGTGGCCGTGGCGGCCGCGGCGGACGCTACTAACAAACACTAAAGCGCGAAGAGTGGAGCGCG
>JAKEFD010000207.1 GCA_022616245.1 Gemmataceae bacterium | reverse complement strand
GTTACCGGCTCGAGGCCGCTGCGCACGCCTTGGCCCGCTTGCACCAGCGTTTGCACGGCCGGATCGACGCCGCCGTTCTTGGGCGGGTTCTTCGTGTCTGCCGATAGCGGAAAGGGCGCGGCCGCGACGAGCAGCACTTGAGTCTGTTCCTTGGTTTTCTCCGCCAGCTTGCCGGTCAAAGAGGCCACCGCGTCGCGGGCATTGTACATGGACTTGGCCAGCTCGGGCGGCGCGTCTTTCTTCACAATCGGCTCATTGGTTCTGTCAGTCGGCGTGCCGGCAGGCCAAAAGTGGCCGGCCAATATCAAGATCAAGATCGCGGCCGCCAGTGCGCCTAGTGCGATCCAGCGCCCGTTCCAGGTGCGGTCGCCGACATAGTCATCGGTGGACACGCGGGCGACAATGCGCTGCGCCAAACCGGGGCTGGCCGGCCAGGGAAGCTTTTGCAGCCCCTCCAGCAAGCGCTGTGCGGCTTGATGTTTCTCGCGGCAGTCATTGCATTGTGCCAGGTGTTCTTCGGCATCGGCGCTTGGGGACAGTTTCCCGCTTCCTAACGGGCGCGGCTCTGAAAGTGTCGCGCCGTCCAAGCGGCTTTGCAGCCAGGCGTCAAAATCCGAGCAGTTCATGTTTCGACCTCGGTTACCATGCCGCGGCGACGCAGCCGTTCCAGCACTTCCACGCGGGCGCGATGCAGCCAGGTCTTGATCGTGCCCACCGGCTTTTCCAACGCGGCTGCGATTTCGTCGTAAGGCAGTGCCTGCTCGTGGTACATAACAAACACACTGCGGAATTCAAGCCGCAACTGGGCGACCGCGGCGTGGATTTCGCGGGCCAATTCAGCCGCATCGTCCGAGGGGGGACTGGCGGCGGTTTCGTGCAGGTACTCGGCTAGCTCCGGGCGGCGGGCGCGTTGACTGAGCCAGGTGCGGCAACGGTTGACCGTGATGCCCATGATCCAGGGTTTCAACGGGCGGGCGGCATCCCAACGCCGCAAACTGCGAAAAACCCGCAAAAACACTTCTTGCGCCACATCTTCCGCATCTTGCCGGTGGTGCAACAGCCGCACGCACAAGCCGAAAACGCCCGGTTCGAAGCGGGCCACCAGATCGCGCATCGCCTGCGCATCCTTCCGAAGGCAGCGGCGCACCAGCATGGCGTCATCAGCCGACACGTTTGGCCACCCGCGTCCGGAACGTGAAGAGTAATACCCCGTTAGGGAGAGGAGGGTTTCGGATAGAAATCCTAATTCCGAATGTCGAAATCCCAAATCCGAAGAACCAAATCCGAAACAAATTCAAATCTCGAAGAAGAAAACCGAAAGCAAGCCCGTATTATTCGGTTCTTTTTTGTCTTGGGATTTTGAATTTGTTTCGAATTTGGTTCTTCGGATTTCGGATTTAGTGGTCATGGGCGTCGTGAATCAGATCGACGACTTCGTCCGGGGAAGCGTCCTTGAGCCGTTTGCCGCGGTTCTTGAGGGACTCGGTGACACGGATGGCGACATCCTGCATCTTCTCGTGGGTTTCCTGGGAGCCGCCCACAAGGAAAAACTCTTCGCCGCGTGTGATCCGCTTGTGTTCATCGTGGTTGTCGAGTCCAACGCCCAGAAGGCCGACGACTTCGGGCTTGGACTTGGTCTTGCGCGCCATCGAATCCCCTTTGTGACAGAAGCAGAGGTCTTCTAAACTATATGCCCAGATTCATCACGCGGTCAATTGGAAAGGCCGCCAAACTGAGGAAACGTCGCCGAGGTCGAGCTTGCTATTTGCCCTTACCGCCTTTCTTAGCGCCTTTCTTTTGTTCTGGGTGCAACTTCTGTCCGCGAAGATGCTGTTGCCCGCGCTGGGCGGCGCGCCTGCGGTGTGGATCGCCTGCATGGTCTTCTTTCAGGCGGGCCTTTTGGCGGGCTACGCCAACGCGCACTGGGGGCCGAATCGACTGGGCTTGCGTGTCCATGCCCTGATTCAACTCGGTTTGTTTGGCCTGGCGTTCGCGCTGTTGCCGATCGCGCTTGGGGAGGATGCTCCCGTCGGCGAACCATTTCCGTGGATCATGGCCACGTTGACGATTTGGGTAGGACTGCCTTTTTTCGTCGTCGCCTCGATGGCGCCATTGCTGCAGCGCTGGTTTCATCTTGCGTATCCAGAGCGCAATCCCTTCGCGTTGTACGCGGCGAGCAATCTGGGAAGTTTCGCGGCGCTAGTGCTGTTTCCGTTCGTCATCGAGCCTGGGCTGAATCTGGAGGAACAGAGCGAAGTTTGGCGCGGCGGCTTCGCGGCGCTAGCTTGCGCATCGGCGGCATGCGCCTGGCTCGCACTGCGCGGCCGAAATGGTCGGACGGAATTGCACGCCCCAGGATTCTCCCGCGGGGGAGAGGTGCAAGTCAACTCCCCTCGCCCCCAGGTGGGAGAGGGGCAAGTCAACTCCCCTCGCCCCCGGGGGGGAGAGGGGTGGGGGGTGAGGGGGCGCTGGCTCCTGCTCGCGCTGGCGCCATCCAGTTTGCTCTTGAGCGTCACCAGTTACTTGACCACGGACATCGCCGCCGTTCCGTTGTTGTGGGTCATTCCGCTGGCCATCTATCTGCTTTCGTTTAGCATCGTGTTTTCAGCGCATGGCCTCAAAGCCCATTGGCTTCTGGCACGCTGGACTCCGGCGGTCATTCTTATCCTCCTCATCCTGCTGTTCACGGAAGCGACCGAACCGGTTGGTTTGGTCATGGGGCTGCATCTTTTGGGACTGTTTTGGCTGGCGCTATTGTGTCACGGAGAGTTGGTGAGAACCAAGCCGGACCCGCGGCATCTTTCGAGTTTTTACCTCTGGATTGCCCTTGGAGGCGCGCTGGGTGGTCTTTTCAATTCGCTGGTGGCGCCATGGCTGTTTCCAAGCTTCACGGAGTATCCGCTGATTCTGATCCTCGTTGCCTGGCTTCGGCCGACGCATCTCGAAGTGGGCAATGTAGTAGGCACACTCCGTGTGCCGTCAGCCGACAACGGCACACGGAGTGTGCCTGCTACATTGTTGCCCGCGGACTTGATTTGGGCCGTTCTCCCCGGGATCGCTGCGGCATTGCTCGTCTGGCTCATTCAGGGCCGCAACTGGATTGACCCCGGCCCGGTCCAGGCAGCCGCACTGTTTGGCGGGCCGCTCGTTCTGGCATTCTTGTCGAGTGAGCGGCCGGTGCGCTTTGCCATCGGTTTGGCGGGCATCCTCGTAGCCAGCGGATTCTACCACGGGGTTCATGGGCGCACTGCCTTCCAGAAGCGCAGTTTTTTCGGCGTCCATCGCGTCACGGAACAGGACGGGTTTCGCCAACTCATACATGGCAACACCATCCATGGGAAACAAAGTCTGGATCCCGCCCGCCGGGATGAGCCGCTGACCTACTACACGCGGACCGGCCCGATCGGACAACTCTTGGGCAAGCTGCGAGGCGATGCGCGCTTGCGGCGCGTCGGTCTGGTTGGACTGGGAACGGGCGCCATGGCCAGTTATCCAACGATGGGTGAACGGTGGACGTATTTTGAAATTGATCCGACGGTGGTGCACATCGCGCGTGACTCCGGACTATTTACATATTTGCAAGAGAAAGAAGACCGGGTGGGCATTGTACTCGGAGACGCGAGGCTTCGGCTGGAGGAATCGCAAGAGACTTTTGGCGTCTTGGTTATCGACGCATTCGGCTCCGATGCAATTCCGGTTCATTTGCTGACCCGGGAAGCGTTGTCGATCTACATGGACCGCTTAGAAGAGAACGGCATTCTGGTGTTTCATATCTCCAATCGTTACTTGGACCTGGAACCTGTCCTGGCAAACCTGGCGCATGGGCGCAGTCCACAGCTCTATTGCGCCGTCAACGAGGACTTGAGCGTTTCGGCAGCCGAGATCAAAGCAGGGAAGTCTGCTTCGGTGTGGTTGGCCATGGCGCGCCCAGGAGCGAATCTGCCGCAACTTTTGAGCGCATATTGGCGACCCGCGCGCGGCCGCCCCGATTTGCCCGTCTGGACCGATCGGTATTCCAACCTCTTTGCGGTTTTTCGCTGGTCGCACTCGAATTGAATCGATCGGTAGCCAATGAGGGCGTCTGTTGAAACCCACTGGGGCGCCGATTAAAATTGGCTGCGGCTGTCTTTGCAGTGCGGAGGGCGAACGGGAGACGTTCATGGCGTTGCTGAGTTTTCTCAAAGGGGCGAACGCGGGCTCGACCATCGAGCTCATGGGCGACAAGATCATCCTGGGCCGAAACCAGGACTGCAACGTCGTTCTCAATGTGCCGGCGGTGAGCCGGGAGCACGCAGTCATTCGCCGCATTCAAGGCAAGTTCTACATCGAGGACATGAAGAGCCGCAACGGCACCTTCGTGAACAACAAGGAAATCAGCACGCGCACGCTGCTCAAGGACAATGACAAGATCAAGATCTGCGATAATTTTCTGGCGTTTTTCGAGAATGCGCCCAAAGTCCCGTTGCCGGAGGAAATGCGCCGCGACGGCGAAACGGAAGAGGAAGAGGAAGATTCCTCGACGGTTGAAGCGACGCTGTCGGGCAGCAGCAAGCAGATCCTGGAAGCACAGCCGGCGGAGAAGCTGGCCATGCTGCTCGAGCTGAGCGCCGACTTGTCGCAGACTTTCCACCTGGACACGCTGTTGCCGAAGATCGTCGAGAGCCTGTTTCAGGTGTTCCGGCAGGCCGACCGCGGCTTCGTGATCATGGCCGATGAAGGCAAGCTGATTCCCAAGGTGACCAAGGCGCGCCGCGCCGGCGAGGACGACAGTACGCCGCGTTTCAGCCGGCGCATCATCAACCGCTGTCTGGAGACCGGCCAATCGCTGCTGAGCGAAGACGCCTCGGCCGACAAGCAGTTCGATCTGGCGCAGAGCATTGCCGACGCGCGCATTCGCTCGGTCATGCTCGCGCCGCTGATCGGCCGGGCCTCCGGACGCGCATTCGGCGTCATCCAATTGGACACACAGGATCGGCAGAAGAAATTCACGCAAGACGATTTGAAGCTGCTCCTGGCGGTGGCGGCCCAGGCGGCCGTCGCAATCGAAAACGCGCGCATGTACGAGACCCTGGTGGCTCGCGCCGAACTGGAGCGCGATCTCATGACCGCTCGCCAGGTGCAGATGAGCTTCTTGCCCAAGAAGCCTCCCCAGTTGCCCGGCTACGACTTCTTCGCCCATTACGAATCGGCCCAGGAGGTCGGCGGCGACTACTACGACTTCATCCCCCTGCCCGAAGCGCGCATGGGGATCATGGTCGGCGACGTGGCCGGCAAAGGCATGCCGGCGGCCCTCTTGATGGCCAAGATCAGCTCCGACGCGCGCTATTGCTCGCTCACGGAAAAGAGCCTTGCCGACGTCGTTTATAAGCTCAACGAACAAATGCAGGAAGCAGCCTTGCTCGATCGCTTTGTCACCCTGAGCGCCATGCTGCTCGATCCGGCGCGACACACGGTGACTTTCGCCAGCGCCGGCCACAATCCGCCGTTCCTTTACCGCAAGGCCAAGAACAGCTATGAGGAGGCCACGCCGCGCGATCTGGGCGGCTTTCCCCTGGGCGTTGCCGACGGCATTCCCTTCGAGTCCATGAGCGTCGACTTAGAGCCCGGCGATTGCCTGATACAATTCACGGACGGTGTTCTCGACGCCAAGAACCGCGACGAGAAAGACTTCGGCCAAGAAGGCATTATTCAGACGCTCGCAGCCGGGCCGCCGGTCCCGCTGGAAATGGGCCGACGGCTGGTCGCCGCGCTCAAACAACACACGGCCGGGCGCAAGGCGCACGACGACATCACTATCGTTTGTTTCGGAAGAAACTAAGGACTGTTTACGTTTCGCGCTCGCGGTATCCCTTGCCGCGGCGTAGGCTGCGGCGAGCGCGAAACGCAAGCGGGGAAAGTACGACCCTCCATGCAGTTCGAATTCTCACGCTGGGACGGATCGCAGCAATTCCGTCCGCTGTCCGCGGACCTGGCGTTCGACAAGCTGTCCGAATACCTACTCGAGCACGGCGATTACATCCTGCGCCAGTTCCAGCGCATGGACAACGACGATCCCGATTTGCTGAAGCTTCTCATCAAGGAGGGCTATCTCGAAAAGGACCAGAAAGGCCGGCTGGCGATCGCGCCGCGCGGCGTCCGCCGGATTCAAGATAAGGCGCTCGACGAACTCTTCACCATCACGCGCAAGGACGCGCTCGGCAAGCATCCGACCGACTTCAAGGGCGCGGGCCAGGTGCGGCACGAAGACTCCAAGCCCTACGAATTCGGCGATCCGGTGGCGAACTTGAATCTGCACGAGACATTGAAGAATGCGCTGATACGGGAAGGTTCGAAGCGAGCGCGAAACGATGAATCGGGGCAGTTACACATAGCCGAAGAGGATTTCGTCGTCTACGAGACCGAGCACCAGACGAGCTGCGCGACTGTCCTGCTCTTGGACATGAGCGGCTCGATGGCGCGTTACGGCAAGTTTTATCACGCCAAGAAAGTCGCCTTGGCGCTGGCGGGCTTGGTCCGCGGCCGCTACGCCGAAGACTCGCTCAAGATTATCGGCTTCTACACGTACGCTTCGCCCTTGACCGAGCGCGGCCTCATGCACGCCGGGCCCAAGCCGGTGAGTATTTACGATAGCCGGGTGTTCTTGCGCGTGCCTTTGGACAACCCGCCGGACTTCGTGCCGGAGCATTTCACGAACATTCAAGCGGGGCTGCGGTTCGCGCGCAATCACCTTGCGCGGCAGTCGGCGGCAAACAAGCAGATCATTTGCGTGACCGACGGCGAGCCGACAGCCCATCTGGAAGGCCGCGAACTCGTGCTCATGTATCCGCCCAGCGACCGCACCGCCAAAGCGACGCTCGAAGAGGTCGAAGCTTGCCAGCGCGGCGGCGTTCAGCTGAGCACCTTTGCTCTCATCGAGGACTATTTCTACCTGGGGCTCATGAATTTCGTCGATCAAATGGCCCGCACCGGCCGCGGCGTTGCGGTATACTGTACAGCGGGAGAACTGGGCGGATACGTCTTGGACAGCTTCGTCCGAGGTAGACGGATGCGCAAGAGTATTGGTTGAACTGCTTGCGTTTCGCACTCGCAAGAAACGCGCGAGCGCGAAACGCGAGCACCACCTGTCAAGGCTCCAACCATGAGCGAAAGCATCACGCTTCCTGAAACGATTGTGCGGACCAAGGAAAAGCGGGAGGAAAAGACCAAGCGCTTGCCCCCTTACCACGTCATTCTGCTCAACGACAACGACCATTCTTTCGATTACGTCATTCTCATGCTCCAATCCCTGTTCGGTTATCCGGTGGAAAAGGGCTACCAGATGGCCTATGAAGTGCACACGCGCGGCCGGGTGATCGTCGATACCACGAGCAAGGAGCGGGCCGAGCTGAAGCGCGACCAAATCCATGCCTTTGGCGCCGACCCGTTCATCCCGCGCTGCAAAGGTTCCATGTCCGCGACCATCGAGCCGGCGGAGTGAGACTTCCATTTTCTTGGCATTCTCCTGTTGCGGACCGGACGGCAAAGGACGAAACTAACCGGAAGAGAATCTAGCCGTCGGTGGCAACCATCCATGCCGATTCGATTTCGTTGTGCGTACTGCAATCAGTTGATGGGTATCGCGCGCCGCAAGGCGGGGACAGTGGTGAGTTGTCCCAAGTGCAACGGACAGGTCGTGGTGCCGACGCCCGAGGGGGACGATGCCCAGGATCCTGAGCCGGACCGAGGAGCGGGCGCGGTTTTCGAAGAGAGCGATTTCGAGAAGATGTTCCACTCGGAAGCCGCCGCGCCCCAAGTGTTCAGCCCGCCGGCTCCGCAACCCGGCCCTCACGCGCCGACGATCAAGCAAGAATTCGAGGCAGTCCCTCTGCCCGGCATGGGACCGCGCGGCGTGCTCTTCACTCCGGGAATGCTCACGCTCCTCTGCGTCTTTGTGGTCATTCTGATGGGAATGGCTTTCTTTCTTGGCCTGCTCCTGGGTCGATCCAACTAAACGTGTTTTCGTTTCGCGCTTGTAGCATTTCTTGCCGCTGCAAAAGATACGGCGAGCGCGAAACGCAAACGGTGCAACCTACTTGATTTTAGTCCGTCGCACGTACTGCCGGGGCATGCGTGCGCGAATCGAGAACAGCAGATGATTGAGCGCGCTGTTTTCGAGCGCCGTTCCGGGAATCAAGTGGATCGGCTGGTTATTGAGGTAAAGAACAAGCAGGCCGTGATGCTTGCATGGCGCGATGTAGGTGTCGCCGCGATAAAAGGTGTCGAGCACCGACGGACGCGTACAACTTAAGCGCTGGCTCTTGCGGCTTTTGGGCTGGTGTGCAGTTTCCATTTTGGACACCTCGCTAGGTCAAGTGCCGCTGCTTGCCGGTCACGCTGGCTTTTCTCAATGCGGGGCCGGGAAGCAGTGTCACTTGGGTGTGGAGATTCGCAGATTCGGTGCCAAGCAAGGCGATTGTGGCGGCTAGTTCGTAACTTACTAGCCATTAACGTTTTAGAACTAAGCCTTTGATTTGCTCCCCGTTGCCGGCAATCGGCATTGTTCGAAGTTAGAACACCTCTCTTGCAAAATGAGCAAATGAGACATCCGCATAGGGTTTCGCCGGATTACTCACTTTTGCGCAGCAATCCCTCGCTCGGGCATCGGGTTTGTGTAACGGCAACAACTCGAATCAAGTTGCAAACGCTACACGGTAACATTAAAAACTAAGAAAGACAAAAGACTGCCGTATGGAGTCGCCATGGCCTTGTTGAGCCGGATTTACTTCAACGCCGTTTTCGGTGCCTTGGGCGGCTTGCTCGGCTGGATGTTGTTCGGCATATTTGGCGAAAAGAATCCCAGCTCGGAAACAGCCTTTCTATTCTTCACTCACGAGGGCCTCAATTGGCTCCTGGGCGGCGCCGTCATTGGCGGCGCCATCGGTTACTTCGTCGTCAGCGTCGAAGCCATCCGCGATCAGTCGCTGGTGCGCTTCGCGCGGCTTGCGTCGTACGGCGTGCTGCTCGGCGCCGTCGGTGGAGCGCTCGGCATGTACCTGGGCGAACAAGTCAATTACCTTTTCGTTCGCCTAAGCGCGGGCGCGGAATTGCAAAGGCCAAGCCTCTTGCTCACGATGCTCGGGCGCGGGCTGGGATGGAGCATTCTGGGTGTTGCCATCGGCATGAGCGAAGGAATCGCCGCGCGCTCGCTGGGTCGTTTCAGTTACGGCACGTTGGGAGGACTTCTGGGCGGCTTTGTCGGCGGCATGCTCTTCGAGCTCTTCTACTCGTTTGGGGGCACATCGTATTTTTGGAGCGCGCTGGGATTGGTCATACTCGGCGCCTGCATCGGCTCCTTGTCGGCGCTCGTGCAGGCGGTATTCCAGCCGGCGTGTCTGCGCGTCCTGCGCGGCTGGCAGGAGGGGCGTGAATATCCCTTGGAAAAGCCGGCGAGCCTCTTGGGCCGGGAAGAGCACGCCGACATCGCACTTTTCCGCGACATGAAAATCGAAAAACGTCACGCCTATGTCAAACGCATCAACGATCGCTACGTACTCGTGAACAACAACGCGCCCGCGGAGTACACGCTGGTCAACGACCGGCCCGTGCCGCAAGCCGTGGAATTGCAAGACGGCGACCGGATTCAGCTGGGCAACGTGGTGCTGAGATTCCAGTTGCGCGCCGCCGCCAACCGACAGCGCCGCAAACCCGCGCCGCAGCCCGGCGTCCTGGTGCCGCCCAAGCCGCGCTAATTTCTAACCACGGATGACACGGATGGGCACGGATAAAGGGAAAATGGAATCTAACCACGGATGGCACGGAAGGGCACGGATAAGAAAAGAAAGGAAAGGGAAATGGAAGGGGATTTGATTCACAAGGAAATAAGCGAAGCGATTATCGGGTTGGCGATGAAGGTGCTGAACACGCTCAAGCCGGGTCTTGATGAGAAGCTGTACGAGAGGGCTTTGGTAATTGAACTGCGAAAAAAGGGGCTGAAAGTGGAGCAACAAAAGGAGTTTCCGGTGCACTATGAGGGTGAACTAATTGGAACCTTAATTCCCGACCTGATTGTGGAAGAAAAAGTCATAGTGGACACAAAGGTGGTGACGGCCTTCAATGACTCCCATGTCGCGCAGATGATCGGCTATCTGGACATTACTCAATTGCGCTTGGCCCTCCTCCTTAACTTCAAATTTGCCCAGCTGCGCTGGAAACGAATCGTCAGGTGACATTCCAGAAACTGATCCTTCCCGAAACTCTTTATCGGTGTTATCCGTGTAATCCGTGGTTAGATTTGTAATCCGTGGTTAGAAGATGCCCGCTCAGTTTTGTCCCCGTTGTCAGCGCGCCAATCCGGAAACAGCAGTGTTCTGCTATTTCGACGGGGCCGAGTTGCGCGCGCAAGCGGGCGGGCAAGCGTCTTTTCATCGCCTGGTCAACGACTTCGTCTTCCCCTCCGGACGACGCTGCCGGACTTTTGATGAGTTCTCACAGGCCTGCTATGACGAATGGGTGTCGGCCCGCGACCTTCTCCGCGAAGGAGTTTTACGGCAGTTTTTCGGCGCTTCAGGCCGCACCGACCTTGCCAAAGCCGCGCAAGATTCCATGGAGCAGGCGGACCCGGATATCGCCTTGACCAGCTTCCTGGGTGCGTTGCCGGTGACGCAAGCGCAGGGCCCCAAGCTCGATATCAATCCGCGCCGCTTCATACTGGGGCATCTTCTGGCCGGCGAACATCGCAACCTGGAATTGGTCATCACCAATCAAGGGCAAGGCATGCTGCAAGGCACGCTCACCGTCACTGAGGGGAGCGATTGGCTCCAGCTAGAGGGTGTCTCCCCTCTACCTCAGGGAGAGGGGTTGGGGGTGAGGGGAACTGGCCAACATTGCGCCATTTCGGCGGCCAAGGAACAAAAGATCAATCTACGTGTCGAGACGCGCGGCGTGCCAGCCGGGCAGACCTTCGGCGCCAAGCTGACCGTGGTGACCAACGGCGGCGTCGTTGAAATCCTGGCGCGCATGGATCTGGTCGCGCAACCTTTTCCCAAGTCGCCCTTGCTGGGAGTCAAAACGCCGCGCGAGATGGCCGAGCGCATGCGCAAATTCCCCAAGCAAGCAGGGCCCTTTCTAGAAAGCGGCGAGATTCAACGCTGGTTTACGAGCAACGGCTGGAACTACCCAATCCAGGGGCCTCAGACCAAAGGCGTTGCCGCGGTGCAGCAGTTTTTCGAAGCCATGGGGCTGTCGAAGCCCCCGCCCGTGCAAGCGGCGCCGCCCGAAGTGCGTTTCCGCTGTAACTACGGCGAGCCCGCGCGTTTTCAAATTGCCTTGCAGACGCCGGCCAAGAAATGGGTCTACGGCGCTGTAGCCAGCGATCAGCCGTGGCTCAAAGTGCTGACACCGAATGTCAGCGGCCCGCAGCAAGCCAGCGTGGCCTTCGAGGTCGACCCGGCACAGGGCAACGGCACATTCCTGGAAGGCAAGTTGCAGATTATCGCCAACGCGGGGCAAAAGGTCGCCGTGCGCGTGCTGGTGGAAGTTGCCGGCGGGCCGGCGCGATCCTGGCGCGGCAGCGGCGCGAGCGCACGGCTGCGCCCGGTGCTGGCTGTGGCACTGGTGTTTCTTGCTCTGCGCCTTTTGCTCGTCCCGCTGGTCGATTTCGGCGGACGCTCCGCCGCTGTGCGCGCCGCGGCTGCAAGAGCGGGACAACCAGTGGCCAGCAACAGTCCGCTGGCAGAGGCCGGCGGCTGGCTGCAGCTTCCGTGGCCCGGAATCCTCCTGGGTTCCTCCGCGCCTATTCCCGCTACTTTCTTTTTAGACAACGCTTCTCCGCGTCCCCCGGGGTCAGATGGTGTCAGCGCGCAGGAGTTTCGTCATTACTATGTCAATTATTTGTTTCGCACCATCGTTCTGTGGACCTGGTGGATCGGCGCCGTCTTGGGCGGGTTCATTGCCGTGATCCGTGGCGCCCCGGCGGACCTGCCCTGGGGCATTGTCGCCGGCGCGGCCGCGGGCTTCGCGAGCAGCGCCACTTTTGCCTGCGTGTTCCTGGTCGTCGAATGCGTGCCGCACCTGGTTTGGTCTGTACTTTTTTCCGGTCAAGGCAATGCCGGCCTATTGTTCGTATGGGTTCTCTTGTGCTTGCTTTGCTGGACCGTGTTCGGCATTGTAGCCGGCCTGGTTTCCTCTTTGTTCGCTCCGTTGCGCACGCTGTTCCTTGACCCCATTCACCAAGTGGTAGCCTCCATATTGCCCCGAAGACTTTAGCGTTTCTGCCGAGCGTGCGGCCTGTATAACCCAAAAGGTCGCATGGTTTCGCGAACCCCTCTTGTGAACGGCGCTTTTTCCCGCCAAAATGGAGGCCAGCCTATTGCTGCCCGGCGAGCGGTGTGCTAAAAACGAATTCATGCGGGTCCCGGCCGGAACACCTATCTCAGGATGAGTGTGGAAGCCAGTCCAAGGCCGTCTTTGACGACGGCGGCAGCCCGTAATCAGGAAAATTACCCTATAATCTAGGCAACTCTTTCCGCGCGTTGCTGACTTGAACTATCCTTTCCATGAGAGGTCCGTGAGCGATGACCGCAAAGATTCATATTGAACGCATGATGCACCGCAACAGCATCGCGGTGACCGGCGAATCCGCCGCGAGCTACGCTTTGATCAAACTGATCCCGAGCGGTCTGGCAGGCGCCGCCAAGCCCATGGGCCTCAACCTGGCCTTGGTGCTGGATGTGTCCGGCTCCATGTACGAGGAAGACGGCACCGGCATCAGCCGCCTCAAGCGCATTCAGGACGCCGCCGTCAACGCCATTCAGATGCTCAAGCCCGACGACACCATGTCCGTGGTCGCCTTCGCGCACAATGCATTGATGCTCTTGCCCCCGACGCCGATCGCCGAAAAGGACAAGATCGAAGATGTCATCCGCAAGATTGACATGTATGATGTCGATCCGGGCGGCACTTCGATGAATGACGGTATGCGCTTGGCCCTGGAAGAAGTGGAGAAGGCCGCCAAGCCGGGCACTCTGTCCCAGGTCGTCGTGCTCACCGACGGCGAAACGTCCGGCGAGCAGGACTGCCGCCAGATCGCTCAGATGGCCGCCGACAAGAAAATTCACCTGACGCTCATGGGCGTCGGGCTCGACTGGAAAGCAAGCCTCATCAAGGACCTTGCCAAGATCAGCGAGGGCAAGTGGTACTATATCGACGTGAACCAAGCTTCGGAAGCGGAGCGCATATTCGTAGAAGAGTTTGAGACTTTGGCAGCCGCGGCGTTCATGAACGTCGAAATGCACCTGCGACCGATGAAAGACATCCGAATCAAGCGCGTCCGCCAGGTAGTGCCGGAGATCAAGGAGTTGCAAGTCAACGAGCCGGAGGAACGGCACCTGGTGGCCAGTCTCGGTACGCTGCAAAAGGACGCATCCACGCGCTATGTGCTCGACTTGAGCTTGCCCAAGCGCGCGGACGGCAAATACGTCATCGCCCAGATGGAAGTGAGCTATGAGGTCGGCACCTCGCCGCGCGAGTCGACCGGGCCCATTCCCTTGGAAATAACCTATACGGCCGCCGGACACGGCTACATCAACGCCGAAGTGGCCAGGCACATTGACGAAGTGCAGATTTTTGAGCTCAACAACAACTTGCAAAAGGCGATCGCTTCCGAGAACAAGCAGGAAGTGGAGCGCGTGGCCAAGGAGATCGAGAAGAAGGGCGAGCTCATGGGGCCGCGCGCCGCCAAAAAGACCATGTTGGCCAAGCAAGTATTGCAGGAACTCAATGCCGGCGGCCGCGTCTCTAAGAAGACGCAGCTCGCCATGGAGGACTCCGCCCGCTTGGCCGAAGAAATGCCGACTTCTTGAGATAGAAACTAACCACGGATAACAGGGAGAGCACGGATAAAACTGAAACTATCAAAAACGCTCTTATCCGTGCCCATCCGTGTCATCCGTGGTTAGAAACACAACAACAGAAACCAGCCGCCGTACTTGAAAATACAGCTCTGGAGGTACTTGCGATCATGATTAAGTGTCCATTTTGCGGGTTCGACAACGAAGACGGGGCCCTGTTTTGCGAGCAGTGCAAGTCGGATTTGAGCGCCGTGCCGGCGACGCCGCCCCCCGCCGAATTGCCCCCCGCCGAAGTGCCGGTCGCCGCCGTCGTTGAAGAAGCGCCGGTTGCCGCCTTGGTTCAAGAGGCCGAACCCGTCGCCGCCGCTGTGGTGGAAGAAACCATGGCCGCCGCCCCCGCGCCGACCGAAGCCGCTGCCGCGCCGGCCGCTGAGGCCCCAGCCGGTCAGTCGGTCCCGCCCGGCTCGCAGGTCAAGCTCGTCGTGATCCGCGGCCAAAAGATCAATATGGAGTTCCCGGTCTATGGGGAGTTAAACTTCATCGGCCGCGCCGATGAAAAACCAGTGGACATCGACCTCGAAGACCAGGAACCGCCGGATCGTGTCTGGACCAGCCGCCAGCACGCGGTCATCGAATACAACGAGAGCCAAGGCATCATTACCATTGAGGATCTCAACAGCTCGAACGGCACCTACGTCAACCGCAACCGCGTTCACCCCGGTCAAAAGCGCCAGCTCTTCGTGAACGACGTTGTCCAAATCGGCACCGTCCACATGAAGCTGAAGACCTCGTAGTGTGGTCGACTCGCTCCGTTTGTCGACGGCGCCGCTCGCGGAGCGAGCAGACTACACATTAGGCAGCAAGCAGTGTACATTGGGCAATGAGACCGATGTCCGCGGCTTGCTGCCTTTGTCATTGAGGCAAGGATGAATTCATGAGTGCGGTCTGCCATCAATGCTCGCGCGTCAACCCTCCGGACGCGACCTATTGCTATTGGGATGGCGCGATTCTCGGCGGACGTGGCGGACGCGGCGGCCCTATCAACGCCGGCTCCGCCCCGTTTCCCAATCAGTTCGTCTTCCCCGGCGGGCAAATTTGCCGCAATTTCGATCAACTCGCGCTGGCGTGTCAGCAACACTGGCAGCAAGGCGTTGAACTTTTGAAGCAAGGGTTCCTCGCCACCTTTATGGGCGGCCTGGGCCGCGCCGACCTCGCCATGGTAGCTAACGAAGCCGCAAGGTTTCCCGACGCCGACCGCGGCATGGATCAGCTACTTTCCCGGCTGCCGACCAACGTCTTGCAAGCTCCCAAGCTTCAGGTCGAGCCCAAGGAGGTCAACCTCGGCCAGATCGCCATGGGCACCGACCGCGACTTGGAGTTTCACCTTACCAACCTGGGTATGCGGCTTTTGTACGGCTCGGTCGCCGCCGACTGCAAATGGCTGGCTCTCAGCGACGACCGCAGCAGCTACCGCGGCGCCGAAATGTGGCAGGCCACGGACAACAAGCTCTTGCAATTCGGGTCCGATCTGGTGCTCAAAGTCCACGTCAAGGGCCAATTGCTGCGCGCAGGCAACCGTCCGCTCGAAGGCCAGCTTGTGTTCGACACCAATGGCGGCGCCGTCACGGTCACCGTCCGCGCCGATGTGCCCATCTCTCCCTTCACCGAAGGTGTGCTCGCGGGCTCCCACACGCCCCGCCAGATCGCGGAAAAGGCCAAGCTCCATCCCAACGCCGCCGCCGCGCTGTTCGAGAAGGGACTGGTGGCGCAGTGGTTCGGCAAGAACGGTTGGACCTATCCAGTCCAAGGCCCCTGCGCCACCGGTATGGCCGCCGTGCAGCAATTTTTCGAGGCCCTCGGTTTGGCCAAAGCGCCCAAGGTGGAGCTGAAAACCGCCGGCATCAGCCTGCGCGGCAACGTCGGCGAAATCCTGGCTGCCACCGTGGAAGTCACCTCGCCGGAAAAGAAGCCCGTTTATGCCCACGTGGTCAGCGATCAACCGTGGGTGGCGACGACCGCGGTCAAGTGCTCGGGCCGCAACGCGGTCGTGCATTTGGCCGTCACCGTTCCTCCTCTGCCGGGCCAGACGGCACAAGCCAACCTTACCGTCATCGGCAACGGCCATCAGAAATTTCAGATTCCGCTAACCCTTGCCGTCGGGGGCTTCAGTCCGTTCGCGGGCATGGCGCCGATCATGGCCATCCCGATAGACGAGCCATTGGTGATGGCGTTGCCGGCGGACGACGATCCCATCACGGTCGCGCCCATGCAAGCCCTGCCGCCGCCGCTGCCGATGGCGCAAGTCATGGCCGCGCCTATGCCCGCGCCCGTGCTGCCTGCTTCGCCGTTCGCCGGCTTGGGTAACGCGGCCGCGCCGGCGCTTGCGCCGCCGCCATTGCCGCCCATGGCGATTTCGTCCGTGCCGCCTGTTCCTGTGCCCGCGGCGCCCAAGCCCGCAGCGCCGTTGTCCGCTGTCGCAGTCACCGCAACGCCTCCCAAGCCGGTTCCGGTTACCGCGCGGCCCAAGCCTGTCCCGGTAAGCGCGCAGCCCCAGTTCATCCCGGCCTCGCCCGCGCCCGAACCGCTCATTGCTTCCCGGCAAAAAGACTACACCTGGCCTGCTTGGATGCACCTTTTGCCCATGGGCATCCTCGCCCTGGCCCTCATCGTTCTCATGGTGCGCGATCTCATCAGCAAACCGCCGCCCGGCATCGTCGACGGCGACGACCTCGATCGCACTCAGCGCCTGGCTGCTTTCTTTGATTGGGGAAATGAAAAAGGCACTCGCAGCTCCATGACCTTCGGCCTGGTCGCGGTCGATCCGGACAATCCGAAGAATCCCACGCCCAAGCGACTCACCTACGATCATCGCGGCCGCACCAACAGCACCGTGCTGTTGATCGACGATCAAAACCGCGTGTTCGGCAAACCGGCGTTCGGGAAGTTCGACATCAAGCCGCACACAAGCGGCAAGTTCGGCGGCCAAACCTGCGGCTTCCTGTTCACACCCGAAATGGTGCTGACGACCCAGATGGTCGAGATCATCCCCGGCGAAGCGCATGAAGTCACGCCGGGTGAGTTCCGCCGCGCTCTCGACACTCTCCTCATCAAATACAAGGTCGAGAACAAAGACAACCGGCCCCACCGGGTCGGCTTGCGCGTCATGATCGACACCTTGATCGGCGGCAACGACGGCGCGCCATTCTACATCCCGGGTCAGCAGGGCATCGTGTCCACCTTCCGCGACTTCCGCACTTCGGCCGAGGTGCCTGACTTTATTCAAGCGCTTGAGGAGCCGAATCTGGATCGGCCCGGCACCACCGTGCAAATGAACCTGCGCCTGAGTGAAAAGCTCGCCCCCGACCGCGTCAGCCTTACCCTTTGGCCCGGCGTCGGCGGTCAGGTGCACCGCATCGACACTTACGAAGTGCCCATCGAGAATATCGGCATGGATTCGTCGATCGTCGTCTACTGGAACGCCGTCGAGCTGGCGCCCGGACAAAGCCGCGAAATGGCCTTCTCCTACGGTTTGGGCAACGTCTCGATGCAAGGCGGCAAGCTCGGCATCACCGTGGGCGGCACCTTCGTCGTCAATCGCGAATTGACCGTGGTCGGCCTGGTCGCCGATCCGCAACCGGGCCAGACCGCGGCGTTGGAGTTGCCGCCGGGGTTACAATTCCTGCCTGACACCTTGCCGACACAAAAAGTGCCGCCTGCGGAAAAGGACTCTCAGGGCAAGCTGCGCCCCAGCCCCGTCACCTGGCGCATCCGCGCTGTCGATGCCGGCACGCACACGTTGTCCGTCACGACCAGCAACGGACTGACCCAGTCGCGGCGGATCACCATCAAGAAGACCGGCATTTTCTGAGACTGTGTCGAGTTCTGTCCGAGCCGCGACCGTGAGGGAGCGGGGCACGCGGCTCGTAGGACGGGTCTCCAGGCCCGTCCTGATCGAGCGCACCGAAGGGACGGCCCTGGAGAGCCGTCCTACAGAGAATCTCCCAATGCTCCAACTGACGCCGACGCCGTTGATTCGCCTTGGCAACCTGTTCCCGCGGCGTGACGTCTATGCCAAGTGCGAATTTCTGGCGCCGTCGGGCTGCTTCAAGATTCGCGGCGCGGTGCATCTTTTGGAACACTTAAGCCGCGAAGGGCGCAGGCCGCCCTTGATCGTGCCGTCCATGGGCAACACCGCTTTGGGCGCCGCCGCCGGCGCGCAGGCGTTCGGCTTTAGCATGACCGGCGTCGTGCCCCAGACTATCTCCCGCGCCAAAGACGAGAAGCTGCGAGCCTTGGGAGTCGAGCTCATCAAGATCGCTGGCGGCGGCAGCGACCTCTTGCGCCACGCCACCGACATCGCCAAAGAACGCGGCGGCTATTTCGTTCATCCCCACCTGGACCCGAATTGGACCGATGGCTATCAGTCTATTCTCGGCGAACTAATGCACGCACTTCCCAGTTGCCGTTCGCTCGTGTTCCCAGTGGGCGGCGGCGGGTTGCTGATGGGTTTACTGGCGTATTTGCGCAAGAACCCGGCCCCCGTCCGGCTGTTTGGCTGCGAGCCATACAACTACCCCAAATACGCCCGCTTCGACCACGCCCGCTCTACAACGGTCGCCGATGGCCTGCTCCTGGAGACGCCCCATCCTGTTGTCCAAAAGGCGATTGCGGAAGCGGGCGCCGTAGTTTCCATGGTCCCGGAAGCGGATATCCGCACGGCGCTGAGAGATTTGTTCGAGACGCAAGGGCTGGTGGTCGAGCCCTCAAGCGCCATCACCTTGGCGTTCGTCAAGACCCACGCCGAAGAGTTAGAGGCGCCGATCTGCGTCGTCCTCACAGGCGAGAACATCGCCCGCGAAGATCATCGCCACATTTGCTATGGCGAGCCGGGAGCGTAAGCGACCGGAGGAATGCGCCAAAAACTTGACGCCCTGCGCCTCATCCCCGAAAGGATTGCTCCATGCTAACTCGTCTCGCCGCCGCGCTCAGTCTCGGTATGCTCTTCGCTCCGACAGCCGGCTTTGCACAGCCCCCGAAAGTCAAGGACATCGCGGTCGCGCCGCACTGGATCTACGACGACGTGCCGGCCGCCTTCACTCGCGCGAAAGAAACCAACAAGCCGATCCTCGCTCTTTTCCGCTGAGTGCCTTGACCCTCCTGCAAAGGGATCGACGAGCAGGTCGTTCGTCAAGACGCTGATTTGGAAAAGCTCGAACAGCAGTTCATTTGTGTCCGCATCATCAAGGCGGATGGATTGGATCTGGATCTCTTTCAGTTCGACTATGATCAGACCTGGTGCGTCGTCTTTCTGAATGCCGACCGCACCATTTATGGCCGCTACGGCACCCGCGCCGGCGTGCGCAACAATGCCGCCTCGCACATTTCTGTCGCCGGCTTCAAGAAAGCCATGCAGCGCGCCCTGGAGGTCCACCAAGGCTATCCCGCCAACAAGCAAAACCTCGCGGCCCATGCGGGGCCGAAGGCGAAGTACGCCACGCCGGAAAAAATCCCACACATGGCGAAGACCAAGTGCATCCATTGCCATCAGGTGCACGACGGCATCCTGCGCACCAAGTGGCTGCAAAAAGAGCTGACCGCCGCCGACCTTTGGGTCTTTCCTTTGCCGGAAAGCATCGGCCTCCGGATGGACCCGGCGGATTGCCTTGTCGTGAAGAAAGTGACGCCGGGCTCCCCCGCCGCGCAAGGAGGCATTGAGGCGGGCGACCGCCTGAAGAGCGTCAACGGTTTGCTGCTTCTCTCCCAGGCCGACCTCCAATGGGCGCTGCACATCGCCCCGGTCGAAACCAAACTGAAGGTCAAGCTTGAACGTGCCGGCCAGGTCGCGGAAAAGACTGTGACGCTATCGGGGAAATGGAAAGAGGGCGATCTGAGCTGGCGCGAATCGAGTTGGTTCGGTCTGCGCCAAGGATTGCACCTCGTCCCCCTGCCGGAAGCGGAACGGAAAAAACGCAGCCTCGAACCGGACATGTTCGCCTTCAAAGTCCAGAACATGTACGGTCCCGGCCCTGAGCCGCTGCGCAAGGCCGGCCTCAAAGTCGGCGACGTCATCCTCGCTGTGGATGGCCGCGCCGACCTGGCCACGGAGACGCAGTTATTCGTCTACATCCGCCTAACGCACCCACCCGGTAGCCACATGAAGCTCAGCCTGCTCCGCGGCGACAAGAAAATGGAGTTGGAAGTGCCGGCATGGTGAAACAGAAGGCGTTCTAGATGCGTTGCAAGTTGCTGTAGCGGAATCTTGCGAGCACAAAAAAACCCTCGGCGTTTTTCGCCGAGGGTTGTTGTTTCCGCGCTACTCAAACACCGTCACACAGCCACTTCGCACAGAGGCGGCCATTCCTTGTCGAGACCTTCTTCCTCGATTTGTTTGAGCTGGTTTTCGGTGATCTCGTATTTTTCCGTGATCGCTTCGTAAGACTTACGCACGTTGCTGCCCGAATCCTGCGTAGCGACCAAATCCTGGAAGATTTCTTTGCGTTGCGGTATCGTAAGACGTTTACTGGCCATTGCCACCTCCGAAGTTCGGTCTTTAGTTCAGTATACTCATGCCCTGCGCAGGGGTCGCGAGAATTCCGAGAATTTCCCTGTTTTCCCCTTACGCAAAGGTTACCCGATCAGTTCTTGTTTCCCCGTCGTATTTTGCGCAACTCTCAGCAGAGTCAATGTTTCCGGCTTCCTCGGAAAAACCGGCACTATCAGGCGTTCCTTAGTATAAAGACGACATTGCTCCACTGTGGTTCGAGGATTTTCACCATGCGTCGCCTCTTTGTATTGTGTATTTCGCTCGCGCTTTTCGTTCATTTTTCGTCGCCGTCGGACAGCGGACTTCAAGCGCCGAAACAAGATTGGTCCAAAGCGGCGACGCTCATCCGTGAAAGGACCGACGCGGAACTCGAATCGTTGCAAGCGCTCTACCAGCACCTGCACGCCAACCCGGAATTGGCTTTCGAGGAAATCAAGACTTCCGCTCGCATGGCAAAGGAGTTGCAAGCGCTTGGCTTCGGGGTAACCAGTAAAGTCGGCGGCTATGGCGTTGTCGGCGTCCTGAAAAACGGCGCCGGCCCGACCATCCTCGTGCGCACCGATATGGATGCCTTGCCCGTTACGGAAAAAACCGGTCTCCCATATGCCAGCAAGCTGCGCACCCGCGATAAGGAAGGCAACGACGTCGGCGTCATGCACGCCTGCGGCCACGACATGCACATGACCTGCTGGGTCGGTGCGGCCCGCGTCCTGACTCAACTGAAAGACCGCTGGCAAGGTACTCTGGTGTTCATCGCCCAGCCGGCGGAAGAAGTCGGCGGCGGCGCCCGGCGCATGCTCGAAGACGGCCTTTTCAAGCGCTTCCCGCGCCCCGACTACTGCCTCGCGCTCCACTGTGATTCCAAATCGCCCCACGGCCACATCGCCTACAACGAGGGCCTGTTGCTCGCCAACGTGGACACCATCGATATCACCGTGCGCGGCAAAGGCGGCCACGGCTCGGCCCCGCACACTACGATCGACCCTATCGTGCTCGCGGCCCGCATCATCCTCGACCTGCAGACCATCGTCAGCCGCGAAGTCGATCCCACGGACGCCGCGGTCGTGACCGT
>JAKEFD010000018.1 GCA_022616245.1 Gemmataceae bacterium | reverse complement strand
CGTCTGAAGTGGCTGGTTTCGCCAAGACGGGGGGCTTGGCGGATGTGGCTGGGTCGTTGCCCCGGGCCCTGGCCGAACGCGGCGTCGACTGCGCCGTCTTCCTGCCGCTTTATCGCTCCGCGCGGCACGGCGCGCATCCTTTTGAATCGACCGGCCTGTCCTTTAGCGTTCGTGTGGGCGCGCGCGAAGTCGCCGGCACTCTGTTTCGTTCCACGCTGCCCGGATCACAAGTACCAGTCTACCTCATCGATCAGCCGGCATACTTTGACCGCGATGATCCCGCGGCCGGCAAGGGCCTCTATCAATTGACGAAGTCCGACGGGACGAAAGCCGACTATTCGGACAATTGCGAGCGTTTCGTCTTTTTTTCAAAGGCTATCCTGGAAGCGATCCGCGTTCTGGACTTTTGGCCGGACGTGTTGCATGTGAATGATTGGCAGACGGGGCTAGTCCCCGTGTATTTGCATGAGGTCTATCGCCAGCATCCCAAGACAGTGCTCCGACATCAATATGCAGCGATCAAGACCTTGTTTACCATTCACAATCTCGCCTATCAGGGCTTGTTCTGGCACTTCGACATGCCGCTTCTGGGCTTGCCGTGGCGGCTGTTCAACCTCGACCAACTCGAGTTTCACGGCAAGATCAACTTTCTGAAAGCGGGCATTGTCTTTTCCGATTTGCTCACGACGGTCAGCCCGACCTATGCGAAAGAGATCCAGACGCGCTATTATGGCTGCGGATTGGAAGGCGTGCTGCTTGCGCGCACTTCGCACCTCAACGGCATCGTCAACGGCGTCGATTACGCGGTCTGGGATCCCGAGACCGATCCGTATCTGGCCGCGAATTACGACCAGCACACGGTGATGCAAGGCAAAGCCGCCTGCAAAAAGGCGCTGCAAGAACGCTTTCAGCTAAAACTAGAGCCGCGGACCCCGCTATTGGGCATGGTGTCACGACTGGCGGATCAGAAAGGACTCGATCTGGTCGTGGCTGCGGCGAAACGGCTTCTTGCAGAAGACAATGTTCAAATCGTCATACTGGGCGAGGGTGAAGCAAGGTATCACCAGTTGCTGGAAAAACTGCGGCAGCAGCATCCGGCGCAAGTCGGCGTCGCCTTTGCGCTCGATGAGAAGCTTGCCCACCAGATCGAAGCCGGCGCCGACGCTTTCCTCATGCCGAGCCAATTCGAGCCGTGCGGTTTGAACCAGATGTACAGCCTGAAGTACGGGACACCGCCGATTGTGCGGGCGACGGGCGGTCTGGCGGATACGGTCGTCGATGCCACGCCGGAAAACGTCACTGCCGGGAGCGCGACAGGGTTCGCATTTATTCCGTATTCGCCGGAGCATTTCTATGCGGCGGTAGAGCGCGCCCTGGCGATGTATCGCGAGCGGCCCGGCCAGTGGCTCCGAGTGCAGCGCGCCGGCATGCGCCAGGACTGGTCGTGGAACCGCAGCGCGGCCGAGTATGTCAGGCTGTACGACAGACTTGCGACATCCCTGTAACGACTACGAAGATTCTCGTTTTGAATCCGTTCCCTTGATCAGGAGTTCACGTAGCTGGTGTGCAAACGGCACGAATCCTTCAGGGCATGCCATCTCTAAAGCGGATGTATCTGTCCTTTCGGCGACGGCTTGGCGAAATTCGGTCGAATCACTTCGGTGCTTCAAGTTTGCGACGCGTTCAAGAAGTCGTTTTGGCCTGTGATCTTCCTTGCCGCTCCGCTCGAAGAGCGCCTCAACCGCCACACCAGCCGGATAGCAACGCCGAACCGCATCCACTTCGACGTCGAGTTCGGCGGCGATACAGTCCGGGACTCCGAGCGTCCATGCTTCGACGGACTCAATAGCGACTCCCCAGACAATGCGATGTTGTGGGAATAACTGTTGTGCGCGTTCGGTGCCGTCTTTCAGCTGCGCGGAACGGCACATGTCGCCGTCGCGATCTGTTACTAGGATCGTTGCCGGACAGCCAAATCTCCGCTGTGCAACTAACACGGCCGCCGCTACTTTCGCAGGGTATCCGCGCTTTTTGGCCGCTGGATTGAATCGTCGCAATTCCGTCCAAGCAATCGCTACTGAATCGGAAGAAATCTCAGGAATTACTCGCTTGGCCAAGGTGGGAATCGTTCCGCGGGCCAGCCTTGGAGAAAAGGCGTTGGGATTCGGATCACCAATGTCATGCCGGCCCTCGCCGACAAACAGGACTTTCACGCCGGTTGCTCCTGAAAAAGCTTCTCTTCGCCAAGCAAGTACCAAAGCTCGCCAAGGGAAAACTCTTTAAGCAATCGGTCGATGTCTGGAACTTCCGTCATTGGAATGACCCGGGTCCCTTGTATAGAATCTCGCACGAACACCCGAACGTCGTCCGGGTTAGCGTAATTCAGCAATAGTGGACTATGAGTCGTTACGACGACTTGGCGTTTGCGGTTTCCCACCTCACCCCGGCTGATTTTGCGAAAGATGTCAAGTACATGTTGTAAACGAACTGGGTGAAGTCCATTTTCAGGCTCCTCGAAAAGGAGAATTCCGGGAGAATCCGTGTACGCAAGAGTCAGAAATGCTGTGAGCAAAAGTGCGCCGCCCGACGCCAATGAACCTGGAATCGTGACTGCTGGTTGCCCATTACCGGCAAGAACAAACTCGAGGGCTTTGGCCCCTGGCCGATCTGCCGAGGGTGGTAGACGGATTCCGCCCAGCGTAGGAATTGCTTCGCGCAAGGACCGCTCTATCGCTTCAAACGTTGAATTATCCGGAGTGTTGTGCACGACGTCCAAGACTGCGGCAAGATTCCCACCCGAGGGCTCTAGCGAGATCTTTGGCGTCGGCACGGCGGCTTGAGGGAGCTTGTCCATTTCAAAGTGATACGCAATACTTGAAGTGAGTACGTCAACGATGGAAACATAGGGAGGCTGTCCGCGGCGAAAGAACTCTTGCAATTGCGTCGTTCCTTGCTGAATTTGCTGGATTTGCTTTCCTTGGCCCGATGGTATGATGACGACCGGTGTCCCTGGAGCGAGATGTGTCGATCGATGGACTTCGCTGTCAGCCACAACTTCTTCGGTCCAATACAGTTTTTTTCCATCCCATTCGAGGCTTTCGCGCGGCGGACGTAGATCACCGGGAATCTCCAGATGGTACCTGAATGTGTGCTTACTTGCCGTTCCTTCTGCCTCCCAAACAATGTAACGCGTCACGTCTTTGCGCCAGACAACATTCGCGGCTGAGCGTTCACCAGAAAAGACGCTGGCGTAACCGTGTTTAGCGATCTTTCCCAACGACCCAATCACTTCAAGGAAGCTGCTTTTTCCACTGTCGTTGGGACCGATCAAGATCGTGAAGTCGCCAACATCGACCGTCACGTCGCGCAGGCACTTGTAGTTTTCAATGTGGATGCGCTTCAGCATTTTGGCTCCCAGTTGTCATAGACTCCGCCGCCAATTCTATCACAATTGGGTGAGTGGGAGTGACCTGCCCCCATTTTCTGTACCAGGTCTTAGAAGAGTTGCAGGGGTAAGGGTTCTTCTCCTCGGGGGTGTCGCCAGTGGTGCGGAGCGAGGCAGCAGCATTTGCGACACCCCGCGGCGAATTTCGCGGGCGTCTGATAGTCCGGCACACAGGGGCATATCGATTTACTGAAACCAGGCCAAGAAGGCTCACTCAAAACGCGTCCGGATGGTACGATGGTGGATGGACACCATCGAGTAAGATCCTGCGCGATCGCGGCGTGGATGTGGATGCACTGCCACGGGAAATCATAGAGAAGGAATTAGGCGAGGAACTGCCATGAAACCAACACTCTACTGGATCGACGGTCCCTGGCCCGGCCGACTCGCCATTGCGGCGCGGCCGCGCGGCGGCGATTGGCTGGCAGACGAGGTGCAGAGCTGGCGAGAAGCGGGACTGCACGTCGTGATTTCGGCACTAACTCCGGAAGAGATGCGCGATCTTGAACTGGAGCAAGAGGCAGACTTGAGCCGTTCGGTGGGTTTGGAATTCGACTCTTATTCGATTCCGGACCGAGGAGTGCCTGCCTCCCCGCACAAGCTCGGCGAGAAGATTCGACAATGGGAACGATCCCTTAACGAGGGCAAATCGGTCGCCATTCATTGTCGTCAAGGCATCGGTCGCTCTTCACTGCTCGCCGCATGCCTGTTGCAATCGGGCGGGATCAAGCCAACTCAAGTCTGGAAGTCCATTGAACGCGCCCGCGGCGTGCCCGTTCCCGATACCCCGGAACAGCGCGAATGGGTGGAAAAGTTTGGGCGAAACTCGTCGCCGGTTATTTCCTAAGCACGAAGCATGTCGGAACTCACCTTAGCATTCCTCTGGCACCAGCATCAGCCCTACTACCCGGATGATCTAACCGGAGAGAATCCGATGCCGTGGGTGCGGTTGCACGGCGTCAAGGATTACTACGGCATGGCGCTGCATCTTCTGGAATTCCCGGAGATGCGCTGCACGATTAACCTTGTGCCCAGCCTGCTTTTGCAAATCCAGGCCTACACCGATCGGGGCGCTACCGACAAACTCTTGCAGGCGACGCGCTGGCAGGCCAGCGCCCTTGCGGAAGCCGATTGCCTGTATTTGCTGGACCATTTCTTCATGGCCAACGCGGAGCGGATGATCCGTCCGCACCCGCGCTATTACGAGTTGTATCAACGCCGCGCCCCTGGAAAGAACACGGCGCGCGAAGCGTTGCGCCGCTTCGGCGAGCGCGACTTCCGCGATTTGCAAGTTTGGTTCAACCTCGCCTGGGTGCATCCCTTGGCTGTCGAGAAAGACGTTTGGCTTCGCGATCTTATGCGCAAGGGCAGACATTTTTCCGAAGAGGAAAAGAACTGGCTCTTGGAAAAGCATATCGAGATACTGCGGCAGGTCATTCCGCTCCATCAAAAGCTGGCGGACAACGGCCAGATCGAACTCACGACAACGCCCTTCTATCACCCAATTCTGCCGCTCTTGTTAGACAAGAAGCTCGCCAAGGAAGCACTGCTGGACGTGAACCTGCCGCGCTACACCGGTGGCTATCCGGAAGACGCGGCCACGCACGTGCGCCGGGCGCTGGAGCAGCATGAGCGGATCTTCGGAGCGAAACCGCGCGGCCTGTGGCCCGCGGAAGGCAGCGTCTGCCAAGCAATGATTCCATTGCTCGCCGACAACGGCATCCGCTGGATCGCCACCGATGAAGGCGTGCTGTCGCAATCGCTGCAAGGCTTCACCAGCCGCGATGAACATGGCCACACGCGCAATCCGGAACATCTTTATCGGCCGTACAAGGTGCGCGAGGGCGAACACGAGCTATCCATGGTTTTTCGCGACCATGCCTTGAGCGACATGATCGGCTTTCACTACCAGCGTAGCACGGGCGAAGAAGCCGCCGTCGATTTCCTGCGCCAGCTCGACAGCATTCGCAATTCAGTGAAAATGTCGCAGCCGCCGCTGGTCAGCGTCATCCTCGACGGCGAGAATTGCTGGGAGCATTATCCCGACGGCGGCGTGCCGTTCCTCCGGGCACTTTACCAGCGCTGCACACGTACCCCCGGCATTCGCACTGTCAAGCTCGGCGAGCAAGTCGAAGCCCACCCGCCGCGCGACATGTTGCCGCACTTGTTTGCCGGCAGTTGGATCAACCACAACTTCGCGATCTGGATCGGCCACGAGGAGGACAATGCCGGCTGGGACGCGCTGCACAAGACGCGCGAGCACTTAAAGCAGCGGGCCGGGCAGCCGCACATTCCGCAAGAGAGAATCCAGAAAGCCTGGGAGGAAAT
>JAKEFD010000206.1 GCA_022616245.1 Gemmataceae bacterium | reverse complement strand
GAATTCGCCAGAATTCCGGGCGTCTTGTCGTCGGAACTCTGGCGAGCTCCGCTACTGGATTCTGCCCCACAACTCACCAGCGCTTCTTCAGCAGCCCCTCCGTCAGCCTGCCGGGTCGGATTTCGATGCGGAAGGGATCGTCGTCGCGTTTCTCCGTCCATGCCGCACCTGCCAGCAGCAACAACAACGCGTAGCACACGCCCGTTGCCAGCCAGGAGGACGATGTGAATTTGAGCGCGGTTCCAAACGAGCGCTTCAGTCGCGGGACGCCGGCCAGATCAACCGCGAAAATCTCATCGAGCACGAGGTGGGACAAAAATCCGAGCATCATTCCGCCGGCCATGTAGGCGCGCAGACGCCATTCATCGTGATGGTAGATGTTGTAGACCGCGAGTCCCGCGATCAAAAGCGCTGGGATGCTGTGAAACATGCCGCGATGCACGGTGAACTTCTTGAAAACGGCGAGTAAGCCATAGCGGATCACGAGATAGCCGCCGAATAGGATGACGAGCGCCTGTTCGAGCGACAAGCCGGAGCGCCTTAACCTTGGGATGAGGAAGAGGGGAAAGATGGCGCCGACAAGGGAAAAAAGCTCACGCAAAGGAACAGCGTTGTCGCTGTCGAGGTCCGGCGTGAGTGCGCCGATGGCCGTCAGGCCACCCGCGAGAAACACGACTCCCCAGTCGAAATGCCCATACCAGGCCCCGGCGGCGCCATACGCCGCTCCCAAAACGACGCCTGTGGTGAAATGTCCATAGAAGTTCGCCATGGGATCCATCCCTTGGAAACCAGATTCATCGTTTCGCGCTCGCGCGTGCTGTGCGATTACATTGGCTACTGCGATCCGGAAGCGATGAATCAAGTCATGCAAAGAACCGTTTCTTCTCCGCCGCCAGCCGGCGCAGCAGCTCCGGTGGTGCAAAACGCTTGCCGAGTCGCTCGTATTTCGACAGATTCTGCGCGATCTTGTCCAGCCCAATCGTATCAGCCCAGCGCAGCAAGCCGCCGCGGTAGGCTGGGAAGCCTATGCCCAGGATCAAGCCCATGTCCACGTCGGCGGGATCGCGCACGATGCCTTCCATCAAGATGTAGGAGGCTTCGACCAGCATGGGTAAGAACAAGCGATCGGTAATTTCTTCCTGGGAAATCGTACGTTTTTCCGTTCGGCACTTGGCGAGCAGCGCGTCGAAAGCCGGGTCGTCGACGCCGCGCGAGCCTTTTGCATAGCTAAAGAAGCCCGCGCCCGACTTTTGCCCCAATCTGCCCGCCTTGACCAGTTCGTCCAGGATGCGCGTGTTCTTGGCCCGATCGGCGAAGGCCGCATTCACCACCCGCCCGGCATAGAGCGAAGTATCCAACCCGACGAGGTCATTGAGCGTGATTGGCCCCATCGGCATGCCGAGTGCGACCGCGGCCCTGTCGATGTCGCGCGGACCGGCGCCTTCCTCCAAAAGCACCAGCGATTCGTTGATGTACGGGAACAGAATGCGATTCACCAAAAAGCCGGGGCAGTCGCGCACGACGATGGGACTCTTGCCGATCCGCTTGGCCAGGGCGACCAGCGTGACGACGGTCTCGTCATTGGTTTTCGCGCCGCGGATCACTTCCACCAGTTGCATGCGATCGACGGGATTGAAGAAGTGCATGCCGGCGAAGCGCTCGGGTCTCTCTAAGACTTGCGCCATGCGCGTGATGGAAATCGTCGAAGTGTTCGAGGCGAGGATGGCATTCTCGGGCAAGTGTTTCTGTAATTCTTGGAAGAGCGTCTTCTTCGCCTCTTCGTTTTCGACGATGGCTTCAATGACGACTTCCCGATCGGACAAAAGCGCCAGGTTTTGACCGGTGGCCAAAAGCGCCATGGCTTTCATCATCTCTTGCGGGGTCATCCGGCCGATTTCGATACGGCTCTGCATGACCTTGGCGACGGCGGCGACGCCTTTCTCCAATGCTTGCGGCGCCACGTCGAACATGAGAGCCGGTATGCCGCGGCGAACGTGGGCGCCGGCGATGCCGCTGCCCATGATGCCCGCGCCGACGACGCCGATGCGGTTCACGGGCTTGGGCTGCACGGCGGCGTCGGTGACGCCCGGGTCCTTTTGCAAGCGCTGATTGAGAAAGAACACCGCGATGAAGTTTCGCGAGATCGTGCTGCCCACCAGCGGGACAAAACAGTCGGTCTCCGCGCGCAGGCCATCTTCGAGCGGCAGGTTACATCCTTTGGCGATGGCTTCGACGGCGGCCAAGGGCGCTGGCAGCTGTCCTTTGGTCTTCAGAAGCACCATGCCCTTGGCCACGGTGAACGTGTAAGAGAGCTGCTCCTCCGTGAGGCCGACGGGTTGGCGCTTGCGCTGCCGCTGCGATTCAAAGTCCTTGGACTGCCGCGACCAGGCAAGCAGGCGCAGCGCTTCCTCCTGCAGTTTTTCGCTGGGAACGACGTCGAACACGAGGCCGATGTCGCGGGCACGTTTGGCGTTGACGCTGTCGCCGGCGCAGATGAGCTCGCACGCCAAGGCGGGACCAATGACGCGCGGCAGCCGTTGCGTGCCGCCCCAACCGGGGATAAGGCCGACTTTCACTTCGGGCAGACCGATGTCCACTTTGGGATGCGCGCCGGCCAGGCGATAGTCGAAGCCGAGCGCCAGTTCCAGGCCGCCGCCCATGCAGGCGCCGTCGATGAGCGCGACCGTGGGGAACGGCAGTTTCTCGAGGCGGGCAATGAGTTTCAAGCCGCGCTCAACCAGACGGCGCGTTTCCGCCTGGTCGCCGCTGGAGCTGCCGAGTTCCTTGAGGTCCGCGCCCGCGATGAACATGCCCGGCTTGCCGCTTTGAAGGATGAG
>JAKEFD010000017.1 GCA_022616245.1 Gemmataceae bacterium | reverse complement strand
TGTCACCTCAAGCCGCCCGGTTGTGAACCATGCCCGATTTGGCCAACTCGACGGGGGAGGGGGAGTGTCAGTTGTTACCATGTACTAACCTCTGCTTCAAGCTGCCTTGCTGCAGTTGGCAAGAACGGCTCGTTCTTGCCACTTTTTGCACCCTTTTGGCAAGAACGGGTGAATTGTCATAAAGTATTCACACAAAACAGCTTGCAAATCGTGAAACCAACTCGTGCATAGGACAAGCTAACAAATACTCGCCTTTCCGGCGCGGCCGGTGGCAACGTTGCCAGTTTTTGGCAGTCTTGAAATAACCCAGCCTATTGTCGTCAAGATTGCCAGGTCCGACGACTACCTCGAAGAAGTCATCGCAGTTCTCGGGAGCGAAAAGTCGGTGCTCAATCCTAAGCAACCTCTCTTGCAGTTGCCCGATTTTCCGCTTGTCCGCGGCGAAATTGCCGGCCATGATGTGGATGATTCCCACGTGAGGCCGCGCCCGACATGTCCGAAACCGCGCTCATCAAGCCGACGCACAAGGCGATCAAACAGTATTACCAGTCGCTGAAGGAATATCGCGCCCACAAGGTGACCCACGAAGGTGCCGTCGAAACCGCCTTTCAACGGCTCCTGGATTCGACAAGTCGCGTGCGCAATTGGCATCTGGTTCCGAAGCTTCCGCTCAAGCGCGCCAAGAACAAACATTCGATCGCGCCCGATGGCACGCTCCGCGAACTTTTCAACGCCCGCTGCGGCTATTGGGAGGCCAAGGACACGCACGACGATCTCGACGTCGAAATCACGAAGAAGATCGCCAAGGGCTATCCACTCGTTAACACGATCTTCGAAGACACGCGCATTGCGGTCCTGTTCCAAGGCGGCAAAGAGCGCAGCCGTTTCAATCTCTCCGAGCCGAAGGAGCTCGTCAACCTCCTCAACGACTTCTTTAGCTACACGGAGCCGGAGATCGAGAGCTTCCACACGGCGGTCGAGGAGTTCAAGGAAGCCGTGCCGGACCTCGCCCGCAAGTTGGTCGAGATCATCGCCAAGGCCCATAAGTCCAACAAGAACTTTCAGACAGCCTTCGCCGACTTCTTCGCCCTGTGCCAGCAGACGCTCAACCCGAACATCAGCCAGTCGGCGGTCGATGAGATGCTGGTGCAGCACCTCTTGACAGAACGGCTCATCCGCAAGATTTTCGACAACCCCGAGTTTTCGCGCCGCAACGTCATTGCCGCCGAGATTGAGAAGGTGATCGAGGCGCTGGTCAGCCTGAGCTTCAACCGCGACAATTTTTTTGAAGTCGCTCGACCGCTTCTACCGGGCCATTGTATGCACGCCTCAGGGCAACTTTGACACACTGTTTCGAGCCTTATGACTTGAGAATTGTTGCAGCAAAGAATGTGATGATTGTTTATGTTGTCACTGGGATTCAGGTCGACTTGCTGAAGACGTCGCGGAGATGCTATGACTGCAGAAGTCGCCGTAATGAATCGCATTGGAATTGCCTTGGCGGCTGACAGCGCCGTCACGATTGGCCGCGAGGCGAACAAGATTTATACATCGGCGGACAAGCTATTCCAGCTTTCGAACGTGGCACCTGTCGGCGTCATGATTTATGGGAACGCGAGTTTGGCAGGCACCCCGTGGGAGACCATTATTAAGTCCTATCGACGTCGGCTGGGAGACAGCACGTTTGGATCCGTCGAAGATTATGCAAAAAACATTCTCTCGTTTATCACGGGGAATTTTGAGTTGTTGCCTTCGCCGCTACAGGAAAGGCAAGTTGAAGCGATGATCGCGAGCATTTTTCTCTCCCTTCGTGAGGAAATGCGCGAGCGAATTGATGCAGAAGCCGAAAAGAAAAGTGGCCTGTCTGACAACGACCTTCCACCTTTGTTAAGCGAGGTCGACGGCAGCCGATTGGAAGCAATTCGATCTGCGGAAGTCATCCATAATCTCCCCGACGACCATCGCGATAAAATTCGGACTCACTTTCAAGAGCGAATGCAAGAAATCCGGCGACAAGTTTTTGGCAATTTGCCAATCCCAGAAGAAACCGAGCATTTGTTGGCGGAAATGGTCGTTGAATTGCTCGTGAGAGAGTATTTTGGTCCGTTCAAGTGCGGCCTCGTTGTTGCCGGGTTTGGGGAAAAGGAGTATTCGCCAACGTTGATTTCCTACGAGCTCGAAGAGGTCGTACTGGGCATCCCAAGAAAGCGCGAATATTTGAGTCACAAGATCGATGAGAACTCCGATGGCTGTATTTTGGCCTTTGCGCAGAAAGACCCTGTCGAGCACTTTTTGCAAGGAATCGATCCGAATTTGGCAAGCTTTATGCGGGATTCCACAGAGAAGATCGTCACTGGGGCCATGGAACTTGTCATTAACAAGCTTTCCGTCATGGATAAGGGGGTGGCGGACCAACTTCGAAACGCTATCGGGCCTGAAATCAAAGACATGCTGAAAAAACTCTTTGACGAATGGTCGGCAAGGACGAAGAATTACTGGCAGCCTGTGCTGAACACGGTTTCGGCCCTTCCGAAGGACGAGCTTGCTTCAATGAGCGAAGCGTTAGTCAACCTCACGAAGTTTCGACGCCGCGTGACTCCGGAGCGCGAGACTGTGGGTGGGCCAATTGACGTCGCAGTGATCACCCGGGCTTTGTTGTTGATCCCCTCGAAATAGTTCAAGATCTGCTCCTGCCAGCGTTCATAAGTGCGGACGAAATCCTCCAGTTCCGGAAAAGCTTCGCTGGCGTCCAAAAACAACTCCGTCAAACGCTGGGACGCCGCTTGCCGATTCGGCGCCGTGTCGAAGATCGTCTTGAAACGCAGCCGCAAGGCGTACAGCGTTCGCAATGGCGGCAGCCGCGTGAACAACTCCTCCAGCTTGGCCCGCTCCGCCGCGGTCAGGTCCTTCGGATCCCTGCGGAACTCCCACATCCGCGCGCGAAACTCCTTCCGCTCCGCTTTCGACAGCTTCGCTTTGTGGGCACGCGTGATTTTTTTTTCGCACGCCATCGATGGCGTCGCCCCACAACTTGGCCACGTGAAAGCGATCGGTCACTCCTTGGGCGTTGGCTAAAAGTTCCGCACACACTTTGTTGTAGGCCGCCGCCATGTCCACGCGATAGCTCTTGATGCCGGCCCGCTGCGGCCCCGTCAAACCGGCCAACGCCCGCCGCGCCGCGTCCTCGTCCCGCCCCGACACCACCGCCAACACTTCGGGCTGTTCCGGCCGCGTCAGATCGGTCAGCACCGTCACGTATAACTTGTGCCGCTTCTTCAAACTGATTTCATCGATGCCCACGTCGGTGATCTGCCGCGCCGGATCGATGGTCTTGGCCTCGGCGACCTGGTTCTTGACGATGCGCGCCACCGTTTCCGCCGCAATGCCCAGGCGCCGGGCCACCTCTTGCTCATTGCTGCCAATCAACAGCCGCACCACGTGCTTCTCGAAGCGCAAGGTGTAGCTGGCGTCCTTGCGTTTGAAAGGCGGTATCAGGTCCTGCCGATAATGGCAACGGCTGCAGCGGTGAAAGGCCGCCGGATAGGCCCAGAAACTGGGTTGGCCCCACACGTCCAGGTCGCGGATCACCCGCGCCTTGCCGGTCGTTTCCCAGCGCGCTTTCTCTTCGTGCCGACAACGCGGGCAACACCAATGCTCCGGCCACGGCCAAGTCACCTCGAAGCCGTGCGCCTCACCGAACCGTTCGTAGCCGGTGATCTCCACTCCCTCAGGCAGATCGATGTCAATGGTAACGCTGGCCATGAGCCGTCCCTGGCAAGTGAGCTTCGCCTGTCCGCCGATCCCTCGGTGGACAATCCAGCCCCTCAGCGTAAGAAATCTGAGCCAATCGGGGAATGGCGAATTGCCAGGGTTTTGCAGTTAAAAACGGAAGAGCCGATTTTAAGCTCTTCCCAAAAGCGGAATAGAGCGTCGAATCATCATCGGCAAAAAACGCGCCTACCATGCTCTCGTTTCCCTCTTTTGCTGTAGCAACAAGGCGCAATTCTGGATAACTCCAGAGATTGAGTTCTGAACCATCCTTAGTGAAGAAAGATCCCGACGCCACATAGTTAGGCTTCTTTGCAATCGCAAGAGCAGCGACGCCAGACTCGTGCGCTTTCACTTCTACCACTTTCTTGTCCAGGTCGACATCCCAGATCGAAATTGTTCCCTCTCCGCCAATACAAAACCTATCGTTCTCGTTTTCGTGAACGATGGAAAAGACAGTGCCGATTTCCTTCACAGTCCTCTTTGAGAGTTTACATGTGCCTTTGGCGAGATCCAGCAACGCAATTCCTCCATTAAAGGACATTTTTGTACCCATCCCCACACAAATCGTCTTGCCATCTTTTCCTACCGCCAATGCATAGACAGGACCGGGAAGCTGCATGACATCCTCTTGCTTAGTGCCTTCAGTTCTGTAGAGCGCTAGTTTTCCATCACCGCCACCGGCAAGAAAGAGATCTCCCTTGGAAAGGATTTTGATGCAGTTTGGGAGGCTAGGAAACTCAACGTTACTTACAACCGCCTGTTTCCTCAAGTCGACAATTGAAATGGCACCGTTGAGCAGGTCAACATTTGTCCTTCCATACAAATGGCCAACGAACAATGGATCAATCGACTCGGCGATATCGATGCAGGTCACAGAGCTATGTTGGATGTTGGCTATGTTCGAGTTTGAATTCCGTTCTTGGCATCCACATGACACCGATACCATAACTATGGCCGCCACGAAGTTCCGTTTTTGTGCGAATACTCTCATTAGGCTCTCCGAAACTGGTACCTAGGGATCGAGAACCTGCGCAAAAAGGCGACGCCATTAAAGCGTCAGGACCCTTTTTTGGCGCTCTTCTTCGGCCGCCCACGCGGCCGCAACGTGCTCGCCAAGCCTAAGCGCCCGGCCGTGCGCTTGGTCCACACGCCGGCTCCGTACGGCTGGCCTCGCTCGACGCTGCGGCGCAGCGCGGCCAACTCGGCCTCGCTCTGGGCTTGATTCACCAGCTGGATCCAGTTCGCCGGCCACAGTAATGGACCAGCGCTCAACGAGGGCCGCCAGGCCTCCGCGCCCGCCGCGCTGCGGCCCAGGCTGCACCAGCGCCAGTCCTGGGCCTTCTTGACCAGTCCGGCTCGCAAGGCGTTGCGCTCCACGTAACGGCACAGCGAAAAATAATGCTCGTCGGCCTGCACGGGAAACGACTTGAAGCGCCCCTGGTAGAGATGTCCCGCGCCGACATTTTGGTAATGCGCGTGCCAGCGCTGCGTGTGCGTCAACGTCAGCCAGTGCATGAAGTCCGAAAGTTCGCCGTCTTTTCTCGGCCACAGCACCAGATGCCAGTGGTTGGGCATAAGGCAATAGGCCAGTAAGCGCACACCCTCGACACGCTGCTGCGTGGCCGCGAGCACGCGTTCGAAGGCTTCGTAATCGCCGTCCTTGTGGAAGAGGGCAGCGCGGCCGTTGCCCCGATTGAGGACGTGATAGACGTAGCCGCCCAGCGCCACGCGCAATGGTCTGCCCATGCGGCAAATGTTATCGAGAATGAAGCGGCGATGCAAGAAAAAAAGGTTCCTGACACCTTTTCACGGGGATAGCCCAAGGTTTTTCATGATCTGGGTAACGCTGGGAGTGCGATTGAGGCAGTAAAAATGGATGCCGGCCGCACCGTGGTCAAGCAGGCGGCGGCAATTCTCCGTGCATACTTCGATGCCGTATTGCCTTACTGATTCGTCATCGCCGGCATAGTCTTCGAGCTTGCGGCGCATGGGTCCGGGCAGCTTGGAACCGCATAGGAGCGTGAAGCGTTTGATTTGCTCGGTGCTCTGAAAAGGAAGCACGCCTGGAATCATGGGTACTCGCAGGCCGCGCTTGTTCTTGAGATAGTCCTCCATGTCGAGAAAGTCGCTCCAATCATAGAAGAGCTGCGTGATGAGAAACTCGGCGCCGGCTTCGACTTTGGCCGCGGTCCGGTCCCAATCGAGGTGTTTGACAGCGCATTCCACGTGCCCTTCGGGATAGCAGGCAGCGCCGATGCAAAACTGCTCGCGCTCTTTGAGATAGCGGATGAGATCGACGGCGTAAGCGAACCCGCCTTCGACGGGGCGAAACTCCGCCTGGCCCTTGGGGGGATCGCCGCGGAGTGCGAGCACGTTTTCGATGCCCAGGCGGTGCAATTCGTCGATTTGCTCGCCGATGTTGGCGCGGGTGGCGCTGACGCAGGTGAAGTGGGCCATCGCCTGCATGCCGAAGTCGCGGATGATGCGGTGGACCATGCGGAAAGTGCGTTCGCGCGTGCCGCCGCCCGCCCCATAGGTTACGGAAATGAATGACGCCCCCAGGTCCTTGAGCGCGGGCACGACGTCGCGGAACAAGGCCTCTTCCGCGTCGTCATTCTTGGGAGGGAAAAACTCGAAGGAAATGGTGGGTTCCCGCCGGTCGTAAAAGGCGCGAATACGCAATGCAGATTTCCTTTTTGAATGATCCGAGTCTCCCCCTCGCCCTCAGGGAGAGGGGGCGGGGGCGAGGGGGCACCGCACTATTGTAACGAGGAGGCCGCTTTTTTTCCTTGGCCGAAACTTTTGCCCGTTTCGGATCGTATTGACAGTGTTGAGATTACGGCATACTCTCAAACTTGCCGATTGGGGTCGAACATTCCAGTTTGCCCAACCCGAGTAATCTCCCAGTGCTGCAAGGGAGAATCATGAATGCGCTTCGGAAACGGCAGCGGCTCGCGTTCACATTGATCGAGCTGCTGGTTGTCATTGCGATTATCGCCATCCTGATTGGACTGCTGTTGCCGGCGGTGCAAAAGGTGCGCGAGGCCGCTTCCCGTCTACATTGCGCCAACAACCTGAAGCAAATCGGCCTGGCCATGCATCACGTCAACGACACACGCCAGTATCTGCCGCCTGGCTTCGCGCCCAGCGCTGTCCAGAGAATCACTCGGGCGGCGCCCCCATACAACGGCCCGTTCGGCCGGACCTTTTTTCACTGGATTCTCCCGTATGTCGAACAAGACAACATCTACAAGGCGCTCGATCCGAATCAAACGTACAACGGCCTCCAGTACTGGCAAGTGATCGATACGTTCGTTTGCCCCAGCGATCCCTCTTCGCGCGACGGCAAGTCGCAAACGCCCTATGGCGGCGCCCATAACTGGGGCGTGTCGAATTACGCCGTCAACTATCTTGTCTTTGGGAATCCGCCGCAAGGACACACCGAAGGCGGCGGGAGAATCTCAACCAGTTTTCCGGACGGCACCTCCAACTCCATAACGCATGCCGAGGTCTACGGCACCTGCGGCTGGACGGGCGACCTGGGCTACATGTACGGCAGCTTGTGGGCGGACTCAAACAGCATTTGGCGTCCCCACTTTTGCACGAACACAACGCACAAAGACCCCAGCGGCGCGGGCTTCACTTCTTGCCGGATGTTCCAGGTGCAGCCGAACTGGATGACGCAGTGCGACCCGTCCCGTGCCCAGTCGCCGCATTCGGGCGGCATGAATGTGCTGCTGGGCGACGGCAGCACGCGCTTTCTCGCCGCGGGAATTGAGCCTTCGACCTGGCAGAGAGCCTGCCACCCGCGCGACGGGCAGCCATTGGGCGACGACTGGTGATCGAGGAGTGGGGCAATGCACCGGTGCATGGGCGGCCTAGGGGCGGTCTTGAGCGTAGCGTTCTTGGGCTGCGGCGGAGGCCGGCCCGCCGTCGAAATTCCGCGACTCTTTCCCGTATCCGGAATCGTCCTTCAGAAGAACGGCAAACCGTACACCGGCGCCGGCTTGATTTCCTTTGAGCATCTGCAAAAGGGCGAGTTCTCGGCGACCGGCACGATCCAACCCGACGGCGCCTTTCTCCTCATGACTTCCGTGGGCAATAGCCGCGAGCCGGGCGCTATGGAAGGCGTCCATACCGTGACCATCGTGCCCGCCTCGGAAGACCAGGACGTGCAGCCCATCGTGCTCAAGAAGAGGTATTTGGTTGAGAAATGCCCCAACGAGATCACCGTTACTCTCGAGTGACGCCCCTCGCTCGCGCGTCGGGCTAGTGTGATTTACATCTCTTCGAACTTCGCCGTGAAATGCCTTAGCGCTGCCGGTTCTTCCAGAATGCGCAAGGGCCGGAGTTGGTCGCGTCGCTCAAAGACTTCGATGGTGGCTTCGATTACGTAGTCGATGTGGCTTTGTGTGTAAACGCGGCGCGGCAGGGCCAGACGGACGAGCTCCATGGGCGGGTGCGATGCTGCGCCCGTGACGGGATCAACTCGCCCGAACATGACGCTACCGATCTCGACCGCGCGGATGCCGGCATGGCGATAGAGGGCGCAGACGACGGCTTGCCCGGGGAAACGAGCGGGCGGGACGTGCGGGCAGAAGGCGGCGGCGTCGAGGTAGACGGCATGGCCGCCGGGCGGTTCCACGATCTGGATGCCGGCGGCGAGCAGGTGTTCGCCGAGGTACGCGACGCTGCGCAGCCGGTATTGCAGATAGTCTTCATGCAACACTTCGGTGAAGCCTTGGGCCATGGCTTCCAGGTCGCGGCCCGCCAGCCCGCCGTAGGTGACGAAGCCTTCGGTGAGGATGAGCAGGTTGTTGGCGCGTTCGGCCAGCGCGTGGTCGCGCATGAGTAGCACGCCGCCGATGTTCACCAGGCCGTCTTTCTTGGCGCTGATGGTCGCGCCGTCGGCCAGGTCAAACATGGCGCGGGCGATGTCGCGGGCGCTTCGATGTGCATGGCCCGGCTCGCGCTGCTTGATGAGGTAAGCGTTTTCGGCGAATCGGCAGGCGTCGAGGAAGAGAGGGATGCCGTGCCGCGCACAGATGCCGCGCACTTCTTGCAGATTGGCCAGGCTGACCGGCTGGCCGCCGCCCGAATTGTTCGTCACGGTGACCATGCACAACGGAATCCGCGCGGCCCCGACGCGCTCGATCAAGGCCTCGAGCTTCTGCGGGTCGAGGTTGCCCTTGAACGGATGCCGGCTGCGCGGCGCGCGGCCCTCGTCGATCACCAGGTCGACTGCTTCCGCGCCGGAATGCTCGATGTTGGCCCGCGTCGTATCGAAGTGATTGTTGTTGGGTATGACTAGTGGTTCTCGCGAACGTAGGATAGGATTCCGTTCCTGTCCACCTGGTTGCTCACCGGACCGTAGGATAGGATTCCGTTCCTGTCCTGCGCAAATCAGTTCGAACAGAATCCGTTCGCTGGCCCGCCCTTGGTGCGTCGGCAGGATGTGCGGCATGCCCGTCAGGTCGCGGAGAACGCTTTCGAAGTGATACCAGCTCCGCGCCCCGGCATACGACTCGTCGCCGCGCAGCATGCCGGCCCACTGCTCGCTCGACATCGCCGAGGTGCCGCTATCGGTCAACAGGTCGATCATGACTTCTTCGGCGGGAATTTGAAAAACATTGAAATGAGCCCGCCGCAAGATTTCTTCGCGCTGGGCCGGTGTGGTGAGCTTGATCGGCTCCACCATCTTGATCCGGAATGGCTCGATGATGGTCTTCATGTGAAAAGGTGTCAGGACCCTTTATTCTTGCATCGCCTTCGCTTTGCATCCAACTACCTGTGCCGTTGCCTTGATTCCACCTTGCTCCGCGAAGGTAGTTCGAATCGGAAGTCATCAGTTTTTAGGATCGCTTTGTAAAGTTCTCCAGTCGCTGACCGGAAATAGATTTGAATTTCGATGTCGTCTTGATACCAGTGTTGAAAATCAATCCAGCCGGATCGGTAGGTAACATCTGCCTTTCGACCGAGCATTTCTTCAACTAGTTTCACAGTCATGTCTAGTTGGAGCCTCCAAAAATTCCTCTTGGTGACTCCGGGGGAATGTAGAAGCGACACCGTGATTGCCAGAAAAACTGCCGTAGCGAGCAGCACCAGCAAAACCGGAAGACGTTTTTGCTTGCAAGTACTCATTTCAACTTCAGCACGTCCACGCCCTCAGAAAATGGGTCCTGACACCTTTTTAAGTCCCTACGGAAACGTGTACACCAGAGCCCTCAGGCAGCACAGGAAGAAAAAGCCGAGAATCGTCAGCAAGCAGAAGGGCCGCAGGCTGTGCGGGTAGAACGGAAAAGCGTAGTTGCCGGCGAAGAACAGCCAATGGCCTTCGGCGGGCGGCATGTCCTGTTTTGGTTTTTCGGGCCGCAGGAAGGAATCGAGCGGCACCTTGTTGGGCGACTCCGTGGCCGCGCTTACCTTGTAGCCGTCGCCGCTGTCCTCTTCACTTCTTGTGCGCGTCGAAGGGCGGGGAGCGGTCGGGCGCTTTTTCGCATAGGACTTCTTGGCTTGCTCCTCGGACATGATGCCGTATGGATTCTTGACCTTCGCCCATTCATCGTCCACTTCCTCGGGCCAGGAGGGCGATTCTGTTTCCGGCGCGGACTCCTCCGCACTCGGCTCGCCCGCGCCCGCGTCGGGCCGGGGCAGGTTGTACACTTCGGGAATTTTCTTCACTTCCACCTTCTCCTTGACCGGAGTGAGAAAGCCGATCAGCCAGGCAAAACGGCCCAGGACGCGCGCGTGCATGAGCAAGAGCGCCGCCAGCACGGGCGCCGCCAGCGGCACCAGCAAGAAGTTCCAGTAAATCGAGACGAAAACGATGACGACGAGCGCGGCGACATGCGGCAGAGTCGCCAAATAGAAGAGGATAAGGCCGCCCGGCCGTTGCAACAATTGCCTGAGAAGTGGCGTATACAGGATGACATACTGGCTTTGGGCACTCATGCTGGAAAGCAAGCTAATGGGAAACGTCAGCCAGAAGACGCCGGCGAGCAAAGCGGCCACGCCGGCCAGACTGCGGGCGAACTCAGGATTGACGTTCACGAGAATCAGCCAGCCGATGACAATCCAGACCAGGCAGAGCCCGACAAGATAAAAAGGTTTGGTGATGTAATCGAAAACCGGATCGTTCGGAAAACGAATCTCGTCCGCGCCCGCGCCGGTGTGCTCGATGACGGTGAGGAAATAGTGCGCGGCGAGAACGCCGTAGTAGCTGCCCACCACGGCGGCGGCGGCCAACACGACCATGAAGAAAACAATCTTGCCGGTTTCCGGTGGCATAAGTCGCTCACGATCTTTGTGCCTTTGCGTAAGATCGAAAGGCCTAACTTGGCAGCGCACCCTTTCGGCAAGCCGAAAGGAGATGAATCGAGTCTAACCGGGCGGTTGCAATGGAGCAAATGTCGACTTGCTATTCAAGGCAGGTAAAGTCTTCCAGCTCCCCGAAACGCCTCGATTTCGAGTAAGTACCGATAGAGTCGATCGATGACGCGTTCGGAATAAGCGTGGTCGGACAAGATGCGATCCGCATCCCCAATGGTAAAGACCGGCAAGCTTGTCGGCGAGTTATTCTCGTGAATGGTTGCATGCAGAGATTCTTTGCCGTCGTCGTTGCGGTTGTTTGACGTCAGCGAGCAGGATCACCGTTTCGCTCTACATTTCGTTCTTGTGCGAATTGCTCGCGAAGCGTTGCCATTTTTTCGCCCGCTCGCTTCAAGATTTCCTCGACTTCAGGCGGATTCTCACGCTTTGAATTGCGTGCACGAATTCGACGATCCTGCTCCATCACTTCGTCAAAGTGATCCCGGACATAGGCTTCCACCGCCTCAATTTCCTCAACTGACAAGACGGGCATGATCTCGAGAATGCTCTCGTGCGACCAGCGCTGCTGCAGATAGGGGACCAAATCCTGCACGGTTATTCGTGAAGTGGAAAGTTGAGGACCTCTGCCGCGATCCACAATCTCAATGTTGTTCTTCATGCGATCTCCCACGTCGGCTTGTGGCCCAACTTGCGCTTATTGTATCAGGGACCTGTTCCATACAAAATACAGCAACGAAGGTTTGCTCGGGCTGTCCGACGTCTTCCTATTGAGCTTAGCCTCCCATGAAACTCATCCTTGCCATCATTCAGCCGTCGAAAGTCGAAGCGGTCAAGGAAGCCCTGAACAAGGTCGAGGTCTTTCGCCTGACCATCGTGGACGTGCAAGGCTTCGGCCGGCAAAAGGGACACTCGGAAGTTTACCGTGGCCACGAAGTGACGGTGAACTTGCTGCAAAAGGTCCAGTTGCAGATCGCGGTCAACGAGGATTTCGTGGAGCCGACGGTCAACGCCATCATGGAGGCGGCGCGCTCAGGACCGGAAGGCCGCATCGGCGACGGCAAGATCTTTATCCTGCCGCTGGAAGATTGCATTCGCATCCGCACCGGCGAGCGCGGCCCCGAAGCAATCTGATTTGGAGTGCGGCGCTTTTCCGCCGCTTTAGTTTTTGGAGTGCGGCGCTTTTCCGTCGCTTTAGTTTTTGAAGTGCGGTAAATCGACATGCCCAAGACCATGCAAGCCCTGGTCAAGAAAAAAGCCGAGCCCGGATTGTGGCTGGACGAGGTGCCGATTCCATCCGTCGGCATCAATGATGTGTTGATCCGGATCCTGCGGACGGGCATCTGCGGCACCGACTTGCACATCTACAAATGGGACGCGTGGGCGCAAAAGACCATTCCCGTGCCGATGGTGGTCGGGCACGAGTTCGTCGGCGAGATCGTCGAGGTGGGGAACAACGTCAAGGACTTCCACGTCGGTGAGATCGTCAGCGGCGAAGGGCATGTGGTGTGCGGCCGCTGCCGCAATTGTCTGGCGGGCCGCCGGCACTTGTGCAAGGACACCAAAGGCATCGGCGTCAACCGCCCTGGTGCATTCGCCGAGTATCTCGCATTGCCCATGACCAATGTCTGGGTACACGATCCCGCCATCCCGCGCGACGTACAAGCCATCTTCGATCCGTTCGGCAACGCGGTGCACACGGCGCTGTCATTTCATCTCTTGGGCGAAGACGTGCTCATTACCGGCGCGGGGCCGATCGGTTGCATGGCGGCCGCGGTCGCGCGCCATGCCGGCGCGCGCCATGTCGTCGTCACCGACCTCAACCCGTTTCGTCTGGAGCTGGCGAAGAAGCTGGGCGCCACGCTCGCGATCGATCCGCGCTCGACGCCGCTGGCGGACGTGCAAAAGCAATTACACATGAAAGAGGGCTTCGACGTCGGCCTGGAGATGTCGGGCAACGCCGCCGCTTTCCGCGACATGCTCGGCAACATGTGCCATGGCGGCAAGATCGCCATCTTGGGAATTCCGGAAAAAGAGTTTGCCATTGACTGGAACCTGGTTATCTTCAACATGCTCACGCTCAAAGGCATCTATGGGCGCGAAATGTACGAGACCTGGTATCAGATGACCGTGATGCTGCAATCGGGTCTGGATATCCGCCCGGTCATCACGCACCGCTTTGGCTTCACGGAGTTTCAAAAGGGTTTCGACGCCATGGCCGCGGGGAATTGCGGCAAAGTGGTGCTGACTTGGATGGAAGGGTGAGTTGTCCGTTTCGTGTCCCACGAGCGACAGGAATTGTCACTTGTCTTCCGGGACGTAGAATAGAGACGGCAAGTATTGAAAAAAACAGTCAGGAGCGGAACTTTCCGTTCTCGCCAGAGTTTCAGAAGTGGTGTTCCGTTCCCGTTGGGGGCATATCGGTGGAACGGATCCATTGTCTCATTTGGCTCGCACAGGCACTTGGAAAGACTCGGCTCACTTTGCTCGCACTGGGGCGGGGAAAGGACGCCGGTTACATCTGGGGAGTAGTCTCATGAGGAAAGTCGCTGTCGCAGGGATCATTCTGTTATTGGGCATTGGCTTCGTCGCGGCGGACGAATTCAACGCCCTCGTCACCAAGGTGGACGGCAACAAGGTCAGCTTCTACAGAGTCAAGAAGGGGCAGAAGGAGGGCGACGAAATCACCTTGACAGCCGTGGAAAAGGTGAAAGTCAACAAAGGCAAGTTCAACAAGGAAACGAAAAAGCAAGAAGCCGGCGACCCGATCGACGGTGGGTTGAAGAATGAACTCTTCACGAAGGGCGGCAAGGACGGCAAGGGCGTCATCGTGCGCATCACCACCGACGCCGACAACAAGAAAATCACCGACATCCTGGTGACGGGAGGCGGTAAGAAAAAAGACGCCAAGTAGCGGGCACATCGTCGCTTGCAAACCGAGCCGCGGCTCTCCGCGGCCCGGTTTTTTTTCTTTCGTAGGACAGGTTTTCAACCTGTCCGTCTTGGGCGGACCGGTTGAAAACCTGTCCTACGATTGCAATCCAATTCCCGCCTCTCTTCGTCGTACCTGTGAAGTTGCCGACAAATACGAACCGGAGGAAGATATGTTCCGCCAATTCACGCAATCGGCCTGCGTCCTGGTGAGCGGCGTTTTCTTGACAGCCGCGCTCGGCGCCCAAGAGCCGCCGAAAGTCGCCAAGAAACCTCAAGTGGAAGTCGTTTTCTGTCTCGACACGACGGGCAGCATGGGCGGCCTGATCAGCGCTGCCAAGCAGAAGATCTGGACGATAAGCAACCAGATTGCCGCCGGTAACCCAACGCCCAACGTCAAGATCGGCCTGGTCGCCTATCGCGATCGCGGCGACCAGTATGTGACCAAAGTCTTCGATCTCACGGATGACTTGGACGGCGTCTACCAGAATCTCATGGGCTTGCAGGCGCAGGGCGGCGGCGATACGCCGGAGAGCGTCAACCAGGCCCTCAACGAAGCCGTCACGAAGGTCGCCTGGAGCAAGGACAAGAAGACCCTGAAGATGATTTTCCTCGTGGGCGACGCCCCGCCGCACATGAACTATCCCGACGATGTCAAGTATCAGGACACCTGCAAGATTGCCGTCACGAACGACATCATCATCAACACGGTGCAGTGCGGCAACATCGCCGGCACGCAGAAATACTGGCAGGACATCTGCCGCCTGGCGGAAGGCTCCTACGTGCAGATCGACCAGGCTGGCGGCCCCATCGTCGTCACCGCGACCCCCTTTGACAAAGAGTTGGCCAAGATCAATACGGAGATTTCCAAGACGACGCTGGTGTTCGGCGCGCCGACCACGCAGCAAGCGGGCAAGGAAAAGGCCAAGCTGAACGAGGCGCTGCCGCCTGGAGCGGCCGCCGAGCGGGCCGCCTTCAACGCGCGTAACTTCGCCGGCGGCGTCGCTTACGACCTATTGACCAATGTGCAGAACGGCACCGTCAAGCTCGAAAACTTGAAGAAGGACGAGTTGCCGCCGGAATTGCAGAAGCTCACGCTCGACGAGCAAAAGGCCTATTTGAAGAAACTCGAGGATCGCCGCAAAGAGTTAAGCACTCAGGCCCTCGCGCTCGACAAGCAACGCAACGAGTTCATTCAAAAGATATTGGCCGAGGACACCAAGAACGCCGCCGCCAACAGTTTCGACGGCCGGGTGCTGCAAATCCTGCAGACCCAGGGAAACCGCAACGGCTCGGTGCAGTACGGCAACGTGGAAAAGAAAAAGTAGCCCGACGCGCAAGCGAGGGATACGATCCCCACGCGCAAGCGAGGGAAACTCAGCGCTCCAGTGTCGCCCGTTCCTACTTCCCCCCCTGGCCCGAAGCGTCGCGAGGCGCTTCGGGCCTTTACTTTGTCCTCTTACAATCCGAGGGCGACGCGCGCCTGCAGGCATTCGGGACTGCCGCGTTCGAAGCGGCGGCAGTGCTCGGGCCGCGCATCGTAGATGGAGCAGTACACTTCTTCTGCCACTTTGCCCTCCAAGGCAGCGCAAACACGCAGGCGCTGCCGATCGACTTTCGTGCCTAATAACGTCACGCTTTCCTCCGAGGGCTCGGCGACGATCTGAAGAACCGGTAGTCCCATGCGCCCCAAGCGCTCCTCTTCCTCCCGCTCCAGGGGAACATAACCTTCGCCCAGGAACGGCGAAACACAACAGGCGCCGCATGTGAGGCAATCTAATTCGTCGTTGGCCATACGACGCCCCGGACGGTTCGCATTGAACGCTAGACGGTCAAGCTTGTTCCGCGATCTCCAGCGCCCGCAGCAAGCCCATCGCCTTGTTCAGAGTTTCCTCGTACTCGCGCTCGGGCACGCTGTCAGCGACGATGCCGGCGCCGGCTTGAAAGTACGCAGTTTGTCCTTGAAAGACGATCGTCCGCAGGGCGATGCACGTGTCCATGTTGCCGGAGAAATCGACATACCCGACCGCGCCGCCGTAGGGCCCGCGGCGGTGCGGCTCCAGTTCGTCGATGATCTGCATGGCCCGCACTTTCGGCGCGCCCGAAAGCGTTCCCGCCGGCAGGCACGAGCGCAAGGCGTCGAACGCGGACTTTCCCGGTTGCAGGCGGCCGGTCACATTGCTGCAAATATGCATGACGTGGCTATAACGCTCCACGCTCATCACATCGGAGATTTGCACCGTGCCATAGCGCGCGACCCGGCCCATGTCGTTGCGGCCCAAATCGACCAGCATGATATGTTCCGCACGTTCCTTGGGGTCGGCAAGCAATTCCTCCGCAAGTTGACGGTCTTCGTCTTCGTTCCGGCCACGGCGGCGCGTGCCTGCCAAGGGCCGAATCGTCGCCAGGTCGCCCTCGACGCGCACCATGATCTCCGGCGAGCTGCCGACGAGCGCGAGTTCCGGCCCCGCCTGAATGTAGAACATGAAGGGACTGGGGTTCACGACGCGCAAGGTGCGGTACACATCGAACGGATGTGCGGTGGTCGTTGTCTTCAGGCGCTGGCTCAGAACGACCTGGAAGATATCGCCGGCGAGAATGTACTCCTTGGCTTTTTCGACGATTCTCTCGAATTGTCCCGGCTTGAAGTTGGATTCATAATCGCGCCGTGCGGTCCCGCTCGGCGCGATGTCGGTCAGCGGCAGGTCGGCGGGCGCGGTCCGGAGTTTGTGCACCAGGGCATCGACGCGCGCGCAGGCTTCCCGGTAACTCTTTTTCGGATCGGCGCGATCGACATGAGCATGGGCCACGGCCGCCAGGGTCTTGTTGATGTGGTCGAAGATCACCATGCGGTCGTAAAGCGCGAACGATAGATCGGGCAAGCCGCGGTCGTCGGCCGGCGGCTTTTCCAGGCGCTCGACGTAGCGCACGGTGTCATACCCCGCGTAGCCGACCGCTCCCCCCAAAAAACGCGGCAGACCGGGCAAGCTCGGAGCGCGCTCCTGGCCGAGGCGTTCCTCCAGGAGTCTGAGTGGATCGGCGTGTGTCAGTTTTTCGATTTTTCCCGAAGCGGCATGCTCGATCTGGACGCGCCGGTCCCAGGCCTGAAACCGCAGATACGGCCCTGCGCCGACAAAACTGTAGCGGCCCACGCGCTCGCCGCCCACCACGCTCTCGAACAGGAAGGACCAGTCGCCGTCCTGAATCTTGCGAAACGCCGTCACAGGCGTGAGCGTGTCGCCGATCAGTTGGCGATAAACGGGCACCAGGCTGTGGTCTTGGGCGAGCGCCAGGTATTCGTCAAGCGCGGGTCGATGCATGCGCACCTCAGCACGGAAAGTTATTGCTGGTTTATGCACCAGTCGCGAAAATACCAGCTATGCACAACCTCATCGATCTTCGCAGCGACACCGTCACGCGCCCCACGCCCGCGATGCGCGCAGCCATGGCCCAGGCCGACGTGGGCGACGACGTCTTCAGCGAAGACCCAACTGTCAACCGGCTGGAAGAACGCGTCGCGGATTACCTTGGCAAGGAAGCGGCGTTGTTCGTCCCTTCCGGCACCATGTCCAACCAGATCGGCGTCAAAGCACACACGCAGCCGGGCGACGAGCTGCTCTGCGAAGCGCACTGTCATATCTACAACAACGAAGCGGGCGGCCCGGCCGTCCATTCCGGCGTGACTTGTCGAACTTTCGAGGGCGATTTCGGCATCCTCGATCTGTCGCAGCTCCAGGACAAGATCCGCAACATAAACGATTCGCACCAGGTTCGCACCCGGTTGGTGTGCCTGGAAAACACCCACAACTACGGCGGCGGCAGGGTTTATCCCATCGACATGATCGAAGCCATCAGCCGCTGGGCCCGCGCGCACGGCTTGGCGATGCACCTCGACGGCGCCCGACTGTGGAACGCCATTGTCGCCACCGGTATTGCGGGACCGGATTGGGCCAAGCACTTCGACACGGTCTCCGTTTGCTTCAGCAAAGGATTGGGAGCGCCGTTGGGCTCGGCGCTGGCGGGGTCGCGCGATCTCATCGCCAAAGGCCGGCGCATCCGCAAGCTCTTCGGCGGCGGCATGCGCCAGGCCGGCGTTGTCGCCGCCGCGGCGCTTTACGCAATGGAGCACCACATCGACCGATTGGCCGACGACCATCGTAACGCTCAGACCATCGCCAAGGCTGTCGCCGAATCGTCGTGCTTGACGCTCCAGCCTTCAGAAGTGCACACGAATCTCATCTGGTTTCACGTCGACCCGGCTTGGGGGACTGCCAAACAGTTCGCCGAGGGATTGAAAGAGATGGGGGTGAGCGTCTTTTGTTTTGGCCCGCACCGCATACGCGCTTGCACGCATCTTGATGTCAGCGCCGCCCAGGCCGAACGCGCGGCGGAAGCCGTTCGCCAAGTTGCGCGACTTCGGCCTAAGCGTTAAGATTTAACCGCGGAGGCGCGGAGAAACGCAGAGGAAAAAGGGAACAAACCAATGAAGACATGAACTGTGTCTTCTCCTTGTCTTTGCTCTGCGTCTCTCTGCGGCTCGGCGGTAGATTGAACCACTCTGCGTTCATCTGCGTTCATCTGCGGTTTCTAACTATGGAATCGGCAACATGAGCGGTCCGCTCGGCGACGCGCCGGGATCGGCGAGCGGTATGCCGATAGTCTGGCCGCGGCCGCGCAGGTTTTGCGCTTCCTGCAACACCGCTTGCGGAGGCACGAGCTGCTTGGGCTGGAGTTGATAGTGGAACCGGCGAATATCGCGAAACGTCCAAGGGATCAGGTTCTCGCTGACAAAGTCCAAACCTATCCATTGATACCAGGGCGCCTTGACGTTTTCCTCGACGACCATCGTTTCGGCGCCGTCTTTCACCAGAGTGAAGCGGTATTTGCCGTAATACGTGAACGGCTTGTCGGTGGGCGCGCCCCCGATCGGATTGCCCGCCTCATTGTAGACGATCGCGCCCGGCGGTTCGGTGGTGATGACGAAACGGCGCTCGACGCAGCCGCCGCACACAAACACGGCGCAGAGTAGCCAAAAAGCCCGTGAAGACAGCGGATTCATGCTGGTGACCGAGAAAACGACATCGTGCCGCCAAAGGGCAAAGGGATATATCTTTCGCCGTCGGCGAAGTCAATGCAGGAGTCCGACCCGCGCCCGTAAGGATGCAGTTACAGCCAGCCGACCCGCTTCCTCACGGGCGCTGACGATCGGGCGCGGCTCTCATCGACGGGTTGTCTTGTGGGAAACGCGCGAGTAGCATACGAAGATAAGCAAAGTGAAGCCGATGGTTAGATTGGGTGAGCCGGTTGGACCTCATTGATTACGCAAGTCGAAGCGACGTGGGTGTTCGTCGCAGCCACAATCAGGATTCCCACGCCACGCTGCCGGCCATCGACGCCGAGCAATGGCAGTCGCGCGGCCATGTGTTCCTCGTGGCCGACGGCATGGGTGCGCACGCGGTAGGCGAATTGGCCAGCAAGCTTGCCGCCGACACCATTCCGCACATTTATTCCAAATATGCCCACGACGGCCCGGTGCCCGCTTTGCGCAAGGCCTTCGTGGAGACGAATCTCACCATCCACAATCGCGGCCAGCAGAACCGCGAATTCGCCGGCATGGGCACGACCGGCACCGCGCTCGTGCTGCGCCCGGAAGGCGCCTGGGTCGGCCACGTCGGTGACTCGCGCTGCTATCGCGTGCGCGACGGCCGCATCGAACAGCTCAGCTTCGACCATAGCTTGCTTTGGGAATTGGCCCGCCGCCAAAAGAAGCAACCGGAGGAATTGCAAGGCGTGCCGGCCAACGTCATCGTGCGCTCGCTCGGTCCGGAGCCCCTGGTGCAAGTGGACGTGGAGGGCCCGCATTCCGTCGAGCCCGGCGATTGCTTTGTCCTATGCAGCGACGGGCTGTCCGGACCGGTGTCCGACCGCGAGATCGGCACGGTTGCCAGCGTTCTACCCCCTGAGGAAGCCTGCAAATTTCTTATCCACCTGGCCAATCTGCAAGGCGGTCCGGACAACATCACCGCCATTGTCGTGCACGTGAATGAGCGCACGGTCCAGGTGCCGACGCCCAGCAATCCTGATGTGCAACTGCCCGACACCGGCGCGGACTTCTTGCCGAAAAAGGCGCAATCGCTGGGCGACTACGTGCGCCGCATCCCCTGGCCGCTCGCTTCCTTGTTTTTGGGCATCGTACTGGCCGTTGCTGCGATTTATCTCACCGCTTTCGAAGTGAAAGGTGAAGTATTCACGTTCATCGTTGCGGCGATCGCGCTCTTGGCTGGCCTGGCCGGCTTGATGGTCCAGAATCTGCGCGAAAACCGCGAGCAATTGCCCGAAGACTACTCGAACACCGCGCCGCGCATTCACCGGGAAACGACCTGCTCCGTCGACTCCGGTGTCGTGCAACGCTTGATGCAAGCCACTGCGACTCTCGAGGAACGCATCCGGGAAAACAAATGGGACGCGCCCTGGGAAACGTCCAAAGTGCACAGCGAAAGCGCACGCCGCCTGCAAAAGCAAGGCGACTTCCGCGGCGCGTTCCGCGAGCAGTGCCGGGTCATGCTGCTGTTCATGGACGTCGTCAAACGCCATTTTAGCAAAGAGGAAGCCTTCTTGCCGCATTGGGACCGGCCCATAAGCGGTGATACGGCCACTGGTGCCGACACTGTGCTGTAGCGGAACTCGCCAGAGTTCCGACGCCGAACGCCCGGAATGCTGGCGAATTCCGCTACAGGGCCGCTTTACAGCATCGCTTTCAACTTCTTTCCTAAGTCGTCGATCCTCTCCTTGCAGGCTTTGCGCGCTTCCGCGTAACCCTTGGGATCGATGCGATCGCTTTTGAGATAATTGAGTACGATCGCCTCGGCTGCGGCGTATTCGGGGCATGCTTGCGCCACCGCGGACGCCAGTTGATTCGGGATGGTGCTGACGCCGTTGCGGTCGCCGTGCAATAAGTCGCCCGGTTGCACCGTCACGCCGCCGACCTGGATGGGGATATTGAGCGCGAGAATATGGCAGTAGCCATGGGCGCAGAGGACGCCGTCCGCGAAACAGGGAAAGTTCAAGGTTTCGACCTGATCGAGATCGCGGGCCGCGCCGCTCGTGATCAGGCCGGCCGCGCCGAACGACTTATACGTCGTGCACATCACTTCGCCGAACGTGGCCGAGGCGACCGGGCTGTCCAAGTCCTGAAACACGACCACAGGCGGCCAGGGCATTTCCGTGAACGCGGCAATCTGCTGATCGAGCGCGGCATAGATGTTGCCCGCCGCCGGCGGCGCGGCCGAGCGAAACGTCGCGGTGGCCGCATAGCCCACCATGGGCGGCAGCTTGGGATAGCACGGCTGGATGCGTTTGTCCATGTAGCCGGCGGTGCGCGGACGAATGTCAAACAGCTCGACGACATTGCAAATGGTTGGCGTGTCGTATTGACGCAACAGCTGTAGGTCCGCTTCAGGAACGTCAATGATTTTGTTCATATCGCCTCTGGGTCGATGGCATGTGCTGATGTAGTGTAACGGAAGGTAAAGTCCGTGGCCACGGATGAACACGGATGGAACACGGACAAAGACCGCTGTGCTTCTTATCCGTGTTCCATCCGTGTTAATCCGTGGCCCGAGGAGCGTTAGCGTGCATCTGGCGATGGCAATATTTTGGCTGATCGTGGGCGTGGGCATCCTGCTCTGGCCCTTCCTCCATCCTGAAGGAGGCCGGCTCGAGATCGGCAACACCGGCGTTTCCTTCGCCTGGTTCGCCTTTGCCCTGGGCGTGTACAACTTCATTCGCTGGTTGCTCTGGCGCGCGCACTACCGGCAGCGCGAGCTTGAAGCAGCGCTGCGCGCTGCCGAGCGCCCACGCCGACAGAGCGACGAATACCACCCGGAATTTGATTTCTCGGATAAGCCGCCGGAGTCGAGATAGAAACCGCTCTAGCGCCTGATGAGCGCCGTAATCGGAAAGTGGTCCGACGGCGTACGGCCGTCGCTGGCAGTACGGTCGATGGCGGCGGCTTCAATTTGCCAGTCGCGCGTGCAGGCGATCCAGTCGATGCGCGGTCCTTTTGTATTCTTTTCGGAAAAGCCGCTCGACGTTCCTTCGTTTTCCAAGCGCTTGGGATGAACGGCGCGAAAGCTGTCGATGACCGCCGACTTGTCGCCAAAAAGCGCTTGGTAGGGAGCGCTGCCTTCTGCGGCATTGAAATCACCGGTGATGAGCATGGAGCAGTCCTTGCCGAGTTCGTCGAACTTCTTGCGAATGAGGCGAGCCGATTCCAGGCGCGCCTGGACGCCGCGATGATCGAAGTGCGTATTCAAAAACAGGATCGGCGTCGCCTTGGGTTGACGCCGATCGCGCAGCTTGACCCAGGTCACCATGCGCGGCAAGGAACTGTCCCAACTCTTGGAGCCGGGTTGGTCCGGTGTTTCGCTCAGCCAGAAGTGGCCGCCGTCGAGCTTGTCGAACCGGTCCTTACGCCAGTAGAGCGCCATCATCTCGCCTTTCTCTTTGCCGTCGTCGCGGCCGACGCCGAAAACGTCGTGGCCGGGCAATTGCTTGGCAAGGTAGTCGCGCTGAAAGCCCAGCGTCTCTTGCGTTCCCAACAGATCGGGATCGAACGCCTTGATCGTGGCAGCGAGGAAGTCTTTGCGGCGATCCCAGTGGTTGACGCCGTCGTCCGCGGTGCCAAAGCGGATGTTGTAGCTCATGACGCGGATGCGGGCGTCATCCGGCTGAGCGTTGACAAGGTTTGATGGCTCAGCGGATTGGACGGGGACCGCAACGCACGCGACGAGTAATGCGACAATAGTGCGTACACGCATACCAGCTCTCCTTCAGCTTATTTGCGATTTGCCTTCAGCTCGCCGGTCATGTCCAGCAAAGCGTCGAGCATCTTTTCGGAAGCTCGAACTTCCAACCGGTTCGTGCCCAGCCAAGTTTCGTAGCCGCCCAGCTCGTGGTGCTTTGGTGTGGGCAGATAGCCGAAGTAGCCATGGTTGAGCGACACCATGAACGCCGGCTGGATTGGGCTGCGTTTCTTAAACTCCAGGCCGATCTCGCAGAAGACTTCGCACGGCATCGTCGCCAAGGCCATGTCGCCGATGCGGAATGCTTGGAGCGGCAACTTCAACACTGCGGGATGCTCGGCCATACGCAAAGTCCGTTCGGCGTAGATGGCGGGCATGTCGGTCTTGCCGGGTTTGCGCGGCCGCTCCTCGAGGGTTTTCTTGGCCCATTCCACGAGTTCCTTGGTGGGGCGGCGCGTGCCGATAGTCGATTCGCGATAGCGGGCGTCGAGCGTGATGTTGTCACGATAGGTGGCCTTGGCTAGCGACGCGTGCACCTTCTGGGCCACGTCGTCGGCGACGTATTTCATCTGCTCGTAGGGGGCCTTTTTGGGCCGCTTTTCGCGAAAGTTAATGTTGTTGATGTCGCCGCTGGTGCCGTTAGCCAAGAGTGCGACAAAAGCGGGCGTTTGCCGCTCGACGCCAAGCAAACGTGTCAGCTCATCGCAATACATGCCGAAGTAATCCGCGGACACGTGTCCCGGCCCGACGCCGCCCACGTAGTGCAGAGAATAAGCAGTGAAGACGGCAATCGGTTTGGCGTTCGGCTCACGGACGGCGATGAAGGAAATTGTCGGATCAACTGGCCCGGCCGGTTCAACGAGATCCGGGCTCGCGACCGGGGGATTCATCTTCACCTTGTCCATTTTGCCGAACGGATTGACGAGCGCGGGGCTGTTCGGCTTCATGTGCCAGCGGCGATTGTTGACGTGCTCGGGCGCTTCGGCTGTTCCCCAAGCGATTTCGGCGGGTCGCAAGAGGTTGACAGCCCGCTTGACGCCGTCGACGATCCACCGGGCGACGAAGCGTTGGTACTCGTCCATAGTTTGGCCGAGGATGCGGGCGTCTTTGCCGAGCGCGCTGATCGCGGAGTGCGTGTGCGTGGCACTGATGAGCACGTGCGAAGGCGGTATGCCAAGGTCTTTTTCCAGAATAGCTCGCGCTTCGTCGCTCACTTGCCGGTCGATGCCCAAAAGATCGCAGACGACGAAGACGAGCTTGACTGCGCCGTCATCCAGGACCAGGCACCGGACATGCAACTCGTCGTGGATGTGCGTGGAGGGGAAGGGTGCAAAGCCGCCTACGATATTGCCGCCGAGCTGAGGCGTGATGTTGCTGGTCGCCGCCCCGGCGCGGAGTTGGCGCCCCTTTGACGCTTGGGCGGCCGCAAATGATGACGCCCAGAGGAGAAGGAGACAGGAGGCACCAATGGTGATACTTTTTCGAGTGAGTTGCGACATGTCGGCAGGACCAAATCGGATGAGCATTGCTCATGGTACCGTGGCGGCCAATGGGCCAGTTTCGGCCATTCCGTCGAAGACCCAACCTTTATCTCTCAACGTCGATTCTCTGAGTGCAATTGTCCGTTCGTGCATCAACTTGATCCGCCAGCCATCCGGATCATGGTATACGCTGAAGCCGGCGCCACTCGTGAGGCTGAACATTCCCGGAGCTTGGGGCGAGGGCCGAAATCGCAAGAAAGTGATTGCCGCCACGGAGGTGATGCGCTCAGATTCGCTGGTTAGCAATAGGCAATTGACGAACAGGCGACTCCCCCAGCGGTTGCTGTGGCGTGCGTTCTGCGCCAAGCCAATCTCCTGCTTCCTGCCCAACAATCGGTTCAAGAATCGAACCGGAAACGATTTCGCAAGATCGCGCACTAAGTCTTCTATACGTAGTTTTTCAAAGTTGTTCAGATCGAACAACTCCAGTGTTCCGGCTTGCAGTCTTTGAACCCAGTCTTTCGTTTGGTTGGATTGCATCGCCATGCTGTAAGATATCCGCGAAATCAACGTCATCGAGCGGGTCATCCATGCGCCGGATCTCTCACTCGCACTATACAACGATTTCTAAGCCAAAGCCATATCTAGGAAACCCGGCCAATCGCGTAATACGTGAATCCTGCCGCCTTCACCGTTTTCGGCTCGTACAGATTCCGTCCGTCGAAAATGACCGGTTCGCGCATCAGCCGGCGCATCACTTCAAAGTCGGGCCGGCGAAACTCTTGCCATTCGGTGACAATGACCAGGCCGTCCGTGCCTTCGAGCGCGCTATAGGGGCGGTCGCAGTAGACGAGGCAGTCGCCGTAGATGTTGCGGATATTGCCCAGCGCTTCGGGGTCGTGAACCCGGAGATGGACGCCGTCGCGCAGCATTTCGTCGATGAGCGTCAACGCCGGGGCTTCGCGGACGTCGTCGGTGCGCGGCTTGAAGGACAGGCCCCAGACGCCGAGCGTCTTGCCGGCAAGCGCGGCGCCGTAGTGGGCCCGGATCTTGTTGGGCAGCACCAGTTTTTGCCTCGTGTTGACGCGATCGACGGCTTCGATGAGATCGACCGGCACACTGAGCGAGTTGGCCAAGTGGATGAGGGCGTTCACATCCTTGGGGAAACACGAACCGCCATAGCCGGGGCCCGGGAAGAGGAACTGGAAGCCGATGCGCTGGTCGTGGCCGATGCCGCGGCGAACGTCGTTGATGTCGGCGCCCAGCTTTTCGCAAACATTGGCCATTTCGTTAATAAAGCTGATCTTGGCGGCGAGCATGGCGTTGGCAACGTACTTGGTCATTTCCGCGCTTTCGGGCGACATGACCAGAAATGGATGCTCCGTGCGCAAGAACGGCATGTACAACTCATGCAAAAGGTCTCCGACCTCCGGCTTGCGGACGCCGACGACAACGCGGTCGGGCTTCATGAAGTCGTCGATGGCCACGCCTTCCTTCAGGAATTCGGGATTGCTGGCGACTTCGATGCGCCGGCCGGCTTTCTTGGCCATACGCTCGGCTAGCTGGCGGTTGGTCCCGACCGGCACGGTGCTCTTGATGACCACGACAGCGTCGTGGCGAACCGTTGTCGCTAACTGTTCGCCGACAGCCCAGAGGTTGTCGAGATTGGCAGCGCCGTCGGCGCTTTGCGGCGTGCCGACAGCAATAAACACTAACTGTGCGTTTTGCACGCCCTTGGCCAGATCGGTCGTAAAGCTCAAGCGTTGCTCGCGGCCATTGCGTTGCACGAGCTCCAGAAGGCCCGGCTCATAAATGGGCAGCTTGCCCGCTTCCAGGACGGCGATTTTGGCGGCGTCCTTGTCGATGCCGACGACTTCGTTGCCGCTTTCCGCGAGGCAGGTGGATGTGACCAAGCCGACATAGCCGGTTCCGATGACTGCGATTCTCAAGGGGGCTCCTCAATGTGGAAGACCGGGATCTACTTACGAGGCGCGCGCCAGTCGGCTGGTGGTGTTGACCGCGAGTTGCCGATATGCTCCGGAAAGCACGTGCGCCACCCAGACGGTATTTTCTTGATACCAGCGCAGCGTGTCCAGAAGGCCCTGCTCGAAAGGGATTTGCGGCCGCCAACCCAGTTCGGTCTCGATCTTGCGACAATCGAGAGCATAGCGGCGGTCATGCCCGGGACGGTCGGCAACAAAGCGAATGAGCGACTCGGGCTTTCCTAGCGCGCGCAGCAAGAGGCGAGTCACCTCCAAGTTGGTTTTCTCGCAGCCGCCGCCGATATTGTACACCTCTCCGATCCGGCCCCGCCGCCAAACCAGTTCGATGGCCCGGCAATGGTCGGCGACGTGAATCCAGTCGCGCACCTGCAAGCCGTCGCCGTAGAGTGGCACGGTTTCGTCCTGGAGAATCCGAGCAATGAAGTAAGGAATCAGTTTTTCCGGAAACTGATACGGGCCAAAGTTGTTGGACGAGCGCGTGATGACCGCCGGCATGCGGTAGGTTTGACAATAGCTGCGCACCAGCAAGTCGGCGGCCGCCTTGCTGGCCGCATAGGGATTGTTCGCGGCGAGAGGCGCTTGTTCCGAAAAGGCGCCCGTTGGCCCTGAACTGCCGTAAACCTCGTCGGTTGAGATGTGTACAAAACGCTTGATCGGGTGCAATCGAGCCGCCTCAAGAAGCACTTGTGTGCCGACGATGTTGGTACGCACGAACGGCTGGGCGTCGTGGATGCTGCGATCCACGTGACTTTCGGCAGCAAAATGAAACACTGTCTCGACTTCCGCCGTCAAACGCTTCACCTTTTTTGCATCGGCAATGTCGCCGCGTACAAACCGATAGCGTGCGTCGTCTTCAATATCGGCGAGGTTTTCCGGGTTACCCGCGTAAGTCAGGCAATCCAGGTTGGTGATGTGCGCATTTGGGTCCGTGCGCAGCAAGCGGCGGATGAAGTTGCTGCCGATAAACCCGCAGCCACCGGTTACGAGAACTCGGTGCATGTGCGTCCTTTCCCAAATGCGACTGACTTCCTGGCCAAGGCAGACAAGATAGCGTGAAAGAGGGACGAGGAGCAAGACTGAGCGCCCCTCGATCGCTAGTCAAAGGGCGCCGGCGAGCAAAACCGGTCTGGCCATCAACCGTTATTGGCGGTTGACACTTGTCCCAGCTATGCACCTGATTCATGACAGACCCGCGCGACCTTTCCGTTGCCGTAACTTATTTGAGCACAAGGAAGTTGTGGGATTGGTCGCGCATCACACCCACACCCCCCCTTCCTGGCCCGAATCGTCAACCGGTAGAGTAAGGCCTCCTGCCGTTGCAGTCCGATGACATAATTCATTAAGAAGCAAATGTTTACGACAAAAGTCTCCGAAATCTCTGGTCGCAATGGAAGGCGCCGTTCGGTTGCAGGTACAGTGACTCAGCGAGGAAGACCTGCCCCAACGACTTGTTTTTCCTTGACATTACTCCATGATATCTTTACACTTAAAACAACGTCACCTCGCAGTCTTCTGCGGTCCTTTGGGAGAATAGAGCCGTGACCAAGAAAGAGATTGTGAAACAGATCTCCGAGAAGCTGGGTTTGACCCAACTGAAGACAAAAGAAATCGTGCAGCAAACTTTTGACGCCATCGTGGAGACCTTGCTGGAAGTGAAGCGAATCGAGTTGCGTAACTTTGGCGTGTTCGAAGTGAAGCTTCGCAAAGCGCGCAAGGCGCGCAACCCGCGCACGGGGGAGCGCGTGGACGTGGAGCCCAAATTCGTCGTAACCTTCAAGCCGGGCAAAGAGATGGAAGAAAAAGTGCGCAAGCTCGATACGGGCGCCCTGGCGGCTGTGGGAGCCGGCGGTGAATCCGACGGCAACGGCGCTATGGGCAAGGCCAAGCCGGCAGCCGCCCGCAAACCGTGATATCCCACGCAATCTTCACAACTGCTAACCCGGGGCGCCTCCCGGGTTTTTTTTGTCCAAGTTCACTTGGAATATTCCCTCGCTCGCGCGTCGGGCTTGTGTGAGTATTCCCTCGCTCGCGCGTCGGGCTTGTGTGAATATTCGGCAAATGCGGAGTTTTTTCGCAAGAATCCCTCAAGCACATCCCCGCTAACGCCGATACAACCCTTAAATCCATCGACCGGTTTGACTTTTCGGCGAAGGAGCGCGACATGCGTCGGCTGTGGAGCTTGGCGGCGGTAGCTGTCTTGGCGTTGGCGAACACGGGCTGCTTCATCAATATGTGGTCCAGCGATCCCAATGAGCGGACCGAGCAGCTCATTCATTGGTCCGAAAACCTGCGCCAAGTGAAGGGCGAATGGAATCGCTTCTGGTTCAACGATCAGCCCAGCCATTTGACGCCGATGACGATTCACGGCGGCATCGGGCCTGGCATCTAGCAAGTAGCGGAAGTCGCAAGAATTCCGGCACGTCTCAAGCCTGATGAAAGCAGTACGCAGGTCGCCAAGAGGCAAGGATGCTTCTTGGCGACCTGTTTTTTTGCGTTGACTCTGGACGTAGCCGACGCTGCCAGCGTCGGCGGTGCTGTGCGCGATTCGACTGCGAAAACAACAGCCGACGCAAGCTGCGTCGGCTACGTTGCGGCACGTCTACGACGCATACGCCGTCGGATCGGGCAATCCCGCATCCAAGAACGCTTGGCGCCGCTCCGCGCACTTGTTGCATTGGCCGCAGTGGCGCGTTCCGCGCGGCTCGATGCACGAAAACGTATGCTCCAGCGGCAAGTCCTTCCCCAAGCGCATCACCGCCGATTTCTTCATGTCCGCGAACGGCACGACGATGCGGACCTTGCCTGCCACCGCTTGATTGACGACGGCCTGCATTTGGGAGAAGAATGCCGGCGTCGCATCGGGAAAGGGATTGCTCGCCAGCGTGCCCAGCGCAATACTCTCCACGCCATTCAAATGACACCACAAGAGCGCCTTGGCCAAGAGCAGCACGTTGCGACCCGGCAAGAACACCGCTTCGTCCGGCGTCGCGGCATCCGGTACCCCGCTACCGCTAAGGCTCCAATGCCGCCCATAAAGATCGGCGACGGGTTGCTGCAGGACTGTTAACGGCCGCAACGCGGGACCAGCGAGCGCTTCGAGGTAGCGGCAGAGATACTCCTCTTCCACCGGCTCCCAAGCCAGACCGCAGCGAATGTAAAGTGGAAAAACAGAACCTTCGCGCGAAAGAGCATCACCTAAAAGTATTGCAGAATCGAGACCGCCGGAAATGAGCACCGCAAAGGACATAAGAATGCAAATCCGAAAATCGAAATCCGAAACCCCAAACAAATTCAAATATCAAATAGGAAACTCAAGGGAGATTCTCTAATGTTTGTTATTTTGCTTCGGATTTCGTACTTGTTTCGGGTTTCGGATTTTGAGACTTCGGATTTGAATGGGTCTAATCACCGCTCAACGCCGCAAGCGCCGCCTTCTTGGAATCATAAATGGCCCAGAGCGTCTCCAGGTCCAGCAGCTTGAGCAGCTCGCGGGCAGGCTCGGAAGCGCCCGCCAGCACGATCTCGCTGCCGTTCTTTTTGGCCAGCGCGTGACAGCGCAACAGGAAGGACACGAACACCGAGCCGAAATAGTTGACCTGGCTCAGATCGACGACGATCCCGGCCGGCGGATCCTCTTTCAAGGACTGCACCACCATGCGTGCCGCTTGCTCGATCAGCGTCTCGTGCATCTCTTCAACCCGTGCCGAGGGGAGCACGACCGCGATCTCTTGGTGGCGCTCAATGCGAAACGATTGCTCGTGGCTGGCTTCTTGGGACATGGCATCCTTCTTTGCGCGCCTGCTGAGACGCTTGCGTCGCGGTGCTGTGAACGGCGTTCTCCCAAAGTATAGCGGGAATGAAGCCAATGGGAAGGAGGGATGATCTCTGACGGCGAAGAGTACGTGCGCTCGGCCGATCCCCTGTTCGCGGGCAGCGGGCAAGTGCGCTTGCCAAATTCAACGGAGATTTCTCTTGCGAAAAGCAAAGAAAGGGGATTCTCTATAGGCGTTCACTTTGACAACCTTGGTGCACCTTTGGCTACGATTCCTCCAGAGCGCCCCAGTCCAGCTCCCCGCAGTCCGTTGCGCTCGAAATGGAATCCGTGGATTTGGTTACTCATACTTGCGGCAGTCGCTTTGGCGTTCCTCATCTATTTCTTTTGGCGCGAATGGCTCTTGTCTCTACTGCCGCTTCCATTGGTTCCTTTGGTTTTCATGGCCGGAACGGTCCGAGATCGGAGCGACTCCCACCCCCCCGCAAGCTCAGGCCGTCCAGTTGGTCCTGGAGACTCGCCAACTGGAACTTACGAGCACCCTCCCTTTGCGGGTACAGTTTCTCCCCGGCTCGAAACGATCACGCTAATCCGCTATCCGGACATTCAGGCGAGCGGCCGGGCTCAGGTGAACACAGAACTGGAATTGACAATTCAGTTGTTAGCCAAGGGGCTGGAGCCCAATTTGGAAGCAGTTAGAATCTTGGGCGTCCCGGCGCACTGGACCGAGCTGAAGATGTGGGTGCTGGTTTCCTGCGAAGACATGGAGTTCGCCGAGGGAAAGGACAGCGGTTCGCTGCTATTGCGGCGTTTCGCTAGGCCCGCGCCATGCAGGATAACCGGATTGGTCAGACCGTCCGCGCTCGGTAAAGACTGGATCGAGGTCAAAGCTTACTTTTTTTTCAACGGGCGCCTGTGTGGCGCGGGCCGGAAATGCATTGCCACTCAGGGGGCAGCGGAACCCAAGCAAATCGAAGCGAAACAAGCGAACTTCTCAGGACCGGCGCCCACCCTAACGGTGGTGATTGAGTTAAAGGACCGAACACGCGGCAGATTACACTGGACTTTGTCTCTTTCGGAGGAAGCACAGATTGCGACGGGCCTGCCCGCGCTCGGCTCGGGAAACTCCGAGATTGGAGCCGTCGCCAATCAGGAAATCCGCGCCATGGTGGAACTGGGGTCCAAAATGGATTTTGGTGACCACGTGGCCTATTTCCATGGCCTGGGCGAAAAAATCTACCGCTTGACGCCTGCCCTCTTTCAAAAAACCTACTGGGCATTGCACGACAACGTCGGCTCGGATTTTGCCATCCAATTCATTACCAACGAGCCGTCGATTCCTTGGGAATTGATGCGACCTTCACAAAAGGACCGCGCCGGCGGCTTGCTGGCACTGGACCATCCCGTTGGCCGCTGGCTGCTGGATCCGGATTTCTCACCGCCGTTTCAGGTGCCTCTGGGCCACATCGCCGTCGTAGCCCCCGAGTACGACGATGACGACGCCAACGATCCGGACGAGCCGGTCCCATCGGTAATGTGGATGCAGGAACTGGCGAAAGATTTGGAGGAAGAATTCCAGGCCAAGCGTTTTTCCGCGCGCCGCGCCGATCTGCTCGAATTGTTGGAAGGGAAACACAATGTGCCGGGGAAGATTGCTGTCTTTCTGTTCGCCGGTCACGGCACATATGGGGTCGAGACCGCCGGCCGCCCCATCGTCCTATCGCGCGTGCGCCTGGAGAGGAAAGATCAGTTAACTTACCTTGAAGTGGATCGACATGAAACCACGCTCGGGCGCAAAGATGGGACCTTCGTGATCTTCAACGCCTGCGACGCCGGCGCTCTGGGTCCGGTTTGGGACGGCATGGGCGGTTGGGCAGATGCTTTCCTGCGCCGCGAATTCAGCGGCTTCCTCGCCCCGATCTGGCCGGTTTTCGAGAATGATACGCCGAAGGTCATCAAGCAATTCTTGCTCCTTGCATTTCGGGGGGTCGTTTCCTTGGGGGAAGCGCTGCGCCAAGCCAGACTGCAAGATGGTCAGACCTCGCCGAGCACTCTAGCTTTTCTTTACTACGGAGACGTCCTGGCCCGCGCAACCTAGCGCCAAACGATCGAAAAAGATTCCCAAATCAATTCTCGAGGAGAACTACAATGGCCGATGCACTGGTCCGAGAGCTCAATAACATAGGATACCTTCCGGTGTTCTTGCCACGAACCGGCATCCAACCACCCGAGCTCTACAATTTCGACGACAGACGCTTGATCCGTCGTGGTCCACTGGGCGACAAGGTTCCGGAAGTTGCCAAGCTCAAGCCGAAAAAAGGCAAGCTTCCCGACATCCTCATCAAGCAGAAAACCAAGAAAAACCTGACCGGTGCACTGTCGTTTCTCAAGAACGCGCTGCGTTGCATCGGCATTGCGGACGCCCCCAAACTCGATCTCTCCTTCGCGGGTTCCGGCACGCTGCTTTTTGCGTTCAGTAACGTGCACAGTTTGTATGTAAACCCGACCAAACTAGAAAACTTGCTCAATGCGCTATCCACCGTTGGCATTCCTCAGGAATACGTGGACAGCGACGCGCTGCATATCGCTTACGACTACGCCTACGCGGCGAGTCTTCTCCTGAGCCGCGGCGATCAAAAGGAATTCGTCGCCGGAATCAAGGGAAAACTTGGCGATTTCTTGGACTTAGGCGCTGAAGGCAAGATTCAAGTAGTCAACAAAACGACCCTTGCTTTTTCTTCGAGCACGAGAGGCCAACGTGCCGCCTTCGCCTACAAGGCCGGGCGATTGTTCAAAAGAGCCGGTGGCTGGGTATTGAAGCCAGAGGTCCCAATGCTGTCGGTCGGGAAGAGCCGAACGTCCACCAGGCCGTTTCTTGTCGCGCGAGGCGTGGTCCTCTCTGTGGAGATGGATGAGAATTGACCTACGCAAGAACTGGGAAGTCCGTTGCGTCATGAATCTGCTGCTATCCGTCGTGAAAAGTAACTCGCCAGAATGGCCGCAACAATGCAACTTCCATCGATTCCCCTGGCCCATCTCGACGACCTCTGGTTTCAGGTCTCAGGCACAGTCTGCAACCTTGCCTGCACGCACTGCTTCATCAGTTGCAGCCCGCACAACCATTCGTTCGGCTTTCTCGACTTCGAAACCGTCCGCACCGCTTTGGAGGAATCCGTTGCACTTGGTGTGAAGGAATACTACTTCACCGGCGGGGAGCCGTTCCTGCACCCGCGCATGACCGAGATTCTCGAACTCACCCTGCGCTACGGCCCTGCCACGGTCCTCACCAACGGAACGGTTTTCAAAGATCAGTGGCTGCAACGCTTGCGCGTAGCGGCAGACGCTTCGAACTATAGTTTGGAATTCCGAGTATCCATGGACGGCTACACGCCCGAAGCCAATGATGCCCTGCGCGGCCACGGGACATTTGAGCGCATTTTGCGCGGCGTCGGGCAACTGCTGCATCACGGCTTCTTGCCGATCCTCACCGTCACACCTGCCAACGACGAAGACGATCCACAATTGTTCGAGCGTTTTGTTCGGCTTCTTCGGGAAAACGGCTATGAGCGGCCGCGCATTAAGATTCTGCCCACTTTGCGCATCGGCGCTGAGGCGAAGCGCGGGCGCGGTTATGACGAACACGAGCGCGTGACGGTCGAAATGATGGAGGGTTACGATCAGGCCCGGCTCGTGTGCAATCATAGCCGCGTCGTCACGGACCGCGGCATCTATGTCTGCCCGATACTCCTGGAAGCGCCGGATGCTCGGCTCGGTGATACGCTGAAAGAAGCGCTCGCGCCTTTCGCGCTCGCGCATCAGGCATGTCATACCTGCTATCAATACGGAGCCTTGTGCGCCAATGCCTCCAGCCGACACCGCGACGCTTGACTACCGCCGCATCGCCGTCTTCGGCGGTGTGTACAGTAATTACCTGGCGCTGGCGGCGGCTCTGGAAGACGCCCGGCGGCGCGGCGCCGAAGAGTGCTTTTGTCTGGGCGACATGGGCGCATTCGGCCCGCATCCCGACCGCGTGTTTGGGCTCTTGCGCGACTGCGGAGTCCGCTGCATCCAGGGAAACTACGACAACTCCATCGCACGCGGCTTGGACGATTGCCAGTGCGGCTACACCGATCCGCGCGACAACTACTTCGCGCGCCTCAGTTATCAGTACACTTTTGCGCACACTCATCCGGACAACCGCGCGTGGCTGGGCACGCTGCCCACAGAACTCCGGCTCCTACTCGGCAAATACCGGCTCTTGTTGTGCCACGGCAGCCCGCGGCAAATGAACGAGTTTCTCTGGGAATCGACTTCCTCATCCGCGTTTCTCGATTACTTGATGCGCGCATACGACACGGACGTGATCTTGGCCACGCACACCGGCATCAAGTGGCGCCGTGACTTGGAGGGCGGCAAGCATTTCATCAACGTCGGTGTCCTGGGCCGGCCCGAGAACGACGGGCGCACGAATGTCTGGTACGCGCTGCTGACACTAGCCCGAAGCGCGAGCGAGGGACTCGAAGTCGAGTTCATCCCCGTTGCCTACGACCATGAGCAATTAGCGGCCCAGATGCGCGCGGAGCGATTGCCGGACGAGTTTGTGGCAACGGTGCTGACCGGCTGGTGGACAACGTGCCTGGAAGTGCTGCCTTACAAGGAGCGCTGCCGCGGCCGCTTCTAGCGCCCGCAAACTTTTCCCACCTTTTCCATTTTTTCCTTGACATTTCACACTTGTGAAATCACCGTAGGCCAATTGCAGCTGGATTGGGGGATCGGCAGCTGAAAGGATTGACCCAATGACCCATCCGGAGGCCTACTTCGAGGACATTCTGGAAAACCCGAACGACGACGCACCCCGGTTTCGCTATGCCGATTGGTTGGACGAGCATTGCGATCCCCTGGGGGAGTTCATCCGCGTCCAATGCCGCCTTGCCCATTTGCCGCCGGACCATTTTGCGATCTTGGAGCTGGAAACGCGCGAGCGCGAGCTCTTGCACGACAACGAAAGCCGCTGGGTTGGCGACCTGGCGGACTTCGTGGACTGGTGGACGTTTCGCCGCGGTTTTGTCGATGAGATTTCGACGACATCGGCGAACTTCTTGGCGCACGCCTGCACGCTGTTCCAGCGGGCGCCGATTCAAGAGGTCCACTTGAACGGGCCGCGCGACGATCTGGAGTCCTTGGCCGCATCCGCCTTTTTGCAACGCGCCGCCTACCTCGACCTTTCCAACAACCATGTCCGCGACCAGGGGGCGCGGCTCCTGGCCCGTTCGCCGCACATGGCTCACGTGCGCGGCCTGAACCTGTCGTCGAGCGGCATCGGCGATTCCGGGTTGAAGGCGCTGGCGACTTCGCCGCACCTGTGCGCGCTGCGCGAACTCTACCTGTGCGACAACCGCATCACCACGAGCGGCGTGCGCGCCCTCGCCCAGTCGGCGCTCGCGGAACACTTGCAGCTGTTGCACTTGCGCTTCAACTGCATCGGCACCGATGGGGCTGACCTCTTGCAGCGCCGCTTTGGGACGCGTGTGCAGCTGTAAACTGCGTGATTACAGCTGCAAGTACGAGTCGCTCCGCTAAGACTCCGTCAGAGCCGCGCGTGTAAGGAAGCGGGGCGCCCGCCTGGTTATGAATGGAATTCTGCGCGGGCGTTCACCCGTCGCGCGGACGATGGCACCATAAAATGCTTGGAACATGCTCCAAGCACTCGATGCCCAAACGGCAACGATTGTTACCGGCGCTGCGGCCCAGCGCACGGGGCGCTACTTGTGCCCTGAATGCGGCGCGCTGGTCGCGCTCCGTGTGGGCAGCCGCAAGACACCGCACTTTGCACATTTCTCACGTCGTTTGTGTTGGCTGGCCGAACCCGAAAGTCCGCGTCACCGAGCCCTCAAATGGCTGTGCAAAAAGTTCTTCGCTCCTTTGCCGGTCGAATGGGAAGTGCGGCTAGGAAATCGCCGCGTCGATGTGTTTGTGAATAGGCAGTTCGTCGTGGAATGTCAAGCATCGCCCTTGGCTTGGCGCGAATGGCAAGCACCGACGGCGGACCACAACCGTCACGGCTATCCCGTGCTTTGGCTTTGGGACGTCAAGCGCCTGTGCGGGAAGAATACCCTGGCGGAAGCGATGGAGCTGGAAGGCAAAGGGCGCGCGGTTTGGGCAGCGCCGGAGATCCGTTTGTGCCATGAGGAAAGCCGCGACTACCTGTGCGTCGCCGACAAGCACGACATTCTGCCCTGCCGTCTAACGCCGTTAAGCGCTGTCGAGCTCGAAACGGCAAAGTCCCGGGGAGGATGGGCCGATGCTGTTTTCTGGCCGCAGTCCTTGCGCAGAATGACGTTTTTCACGGACTGCGACAAGAACGTACGTTTTCACTTCGCGAGCCGCTCGAAGCAGTATAGCTTGGTTCGTTTGGGCAAGCAAAAAGCGACACCGTAAGAGCCGCGCCCGTAAGAAAGCGGATTCCGCCGGCAGACCGCTTCCTTTCGGACGCGGTTCTAAGGGTCAAGTCACTTCCTCTTTCCCCACACCTTGATGTCGTCCCAGTTGCCCGAGTCATCGAAGGAGCCAAGGCCGACGCGGCCCCAGATGAACGTCTTGTCCTGGGCGGTCATGATCGGCGACTTCATGTCGTCGAAGTAGATTTCGATCGAGCCGCTCTGTGTCCGGCGCACGATCTTGACTTGATGCCACTTGTCCGTCCAAGCCGTGCCTTTGGTGGAAGTCGCAGAGATTTTTTTACGGGCGTCGTTGTTGACGATGAAGATCTGGTTGGCGTGATCGTCCGCGGCTTTGGCGATGTGCACGTAGTAGAAATGGGCCGGGTCCTGATAGCCGAAGAAAAGGCACATATCGCGATGGGCGACGTCCTTGCCGGTGCTTTGCACTTTGGCTTCGAGAACGAAGTCGGCGAGGACGAGTTCTTTCACAAGAGAGATGTTGAGCGGGCTGCGGTGGGGCGGCTTGTAGTTGCTCGTCTGGAACTGGTTGTAGACCTTGCCCTTCCCGGCCTCCGCGATCCGCCACGCCTTGACATCGGTCGGCTCCCAGCGCTCGGCGCCCTTCTCAAAGTCGTCTTCGAACACGAGCGGGAGTTTGCCTGTCTCGCCTGCGTACGTGGCGGTGGCAAGGAGGGCGAACGCCAATGCGGAACACATATGCTTCATGGGATTCCTCCGAATTCAACCGCGGAGGCGCAGAAAGACGCAGAGCAAAACAAGGATTGACTTGGTCTGCATTTTCTCGTCCTGCCTGCCTTGCCTCCGCGTTCCTCTGCGCCTCCGCGGTTCAGACTACGCCAAGATATCGCGCACCACGTGGCCGAACACGTCCGTCAGGCGGAAGTCGCGGCCGGCATAGTGGTAGGTCAAACGTTCATGATCGAGGCCAAGCAGGTGCAAGAACGTGGCTTGCAGGTCATGTATGTGCACTGGGTTTTCGACCACGTGGAAGCCCAGTTCGTCAGTGGCCCCATAAGTAAGGCCTCGCTTGACGCCGCCGCCGGCCAGCCAGATCGTGAACGCTTGCGGGTGATGGTCGCGGCCCAGGCTGCGACCCAGAGCCGGGTTGCTTTCGACCATCGGCGTTCTGCCAAACTCGCCGCCCCAGATCACCAGCGTGCTGTCGAGCAAGCCGCGCCTTTTGAGGTCCTTCACCAAGGCAGCGGAGGCCTGGTCAGTAGTACGGCAATTGCCGCGCACATTGCCGGCGACGTCGGTGTGGGCGTCCCAGCCTTCGTGATAGATGTTGACGAAGCGCACGCCGCGCTCGACGAGCCGCCGTGCGACGAGACAGGCGCGGGCGAAGGACGGCTGTTCGGGGTTGCAGCCGTAGAGATCGAGCGTGGCCCGGCTCTCACCGCGCAAGTCCATCAACTCCGGGGCCGAGGTTTGCAGGCGAAAGGCCATCTCATAGGCATTGATGCGCGTGGCGATCTCCGGATCGCCCAGTACGCTCAGGCGCTCGCGATTGAGCCGTGTGACTAGTTCGAGAGTCTCGCGCTCCAGCGTCGCATCGATGCCTTGCGGGCTGGCGACGTTGAGTATGGGCTCGCCGGAATTGCGCAGACGCACGCCGGCATAGACGGTGGGCAGAAAGCCGCTGGCCCAGTTGGCCGCGCCCCCGCTGATGCCCGTGCCGGTCGACATGACGACAAAGGCGGGAAGGTTATCGGTTTCCGCGCCGAGGCCGTACACGACCCACGAGCCAAAGCTGGGGCGGCCGGGCTGGGCAAAACCGGTGTTGAGAAAAATCTGTGCTGGCCCATGGTTGAACTGATCGGTGCGCACGGACTTGATGATGCACAGATCGTCCGCCACGGTCGATAGATGCGGCAGCATCTCGGACAGTTCCGCGCCAGATTGGCCGTAGCGCGAAAAGCGAAAACGCGGACCGAGCACGGCGGCGTCGTGACGGATGAAGGCGTAGCGCTGGCCGCCGATTACCTCCGGTGGGATAGGCCGGCCTTCGAGTTGGGCAAGGCGCGGTTTGTAGTCGAACAATTCCAACTGGCTGGGCGCGCCGGCCATGAACAGATGAATGACCGCCCGCGCCTTGGGTGTAAAGTGCGGCCGGCGCGGCGCGAGCGGATTCGGTGCTTGCCCCCGGGCGGTCGTTGCGCCGGTCAAAAGCGAAGCAAGGGCGATTTTGCCGACGCCGTGGCCGCAGTGCTGGAAGAAATGCCGACGTGTGAGGTTCATTGTCTGCCTCAGTTCTACTTGGTCACCATCTCATCCAGATTGAACAACGATCGTGCCACCAGCGTCCAGGCGGCGCGCTCGACCGCGTTGGCGTCGTCGCCGCCGGCGATTTGCTTGGCGTTGAGCGCACCCGATTGCAGCCGTTCGCGTTGCCGGCGCTGGAAATCCACTAGCGCGGTCAATTCCGGCTGAGTTGGCGGCCGGGTCAGCACCTGGCGGAATAAGAGCCGCATGCGCTCTTCGACGCTTCCCGACGCTTCCGCCGTCTTCTTGCCTAATGTTTGAGCCGCTTCCATCACCACGACATCATTGAGCATTGTCAGGGCTTGCAACGGTGTGTTTGACACTTCACGCCGCGCTTGGCAAACCTCGCCGGTGACGCCGTCGAAGGTTGCAAACATTGCGTAGGGAATCGAGCGTTTGAGAAACGTGTACAAGCCGCGGCGATAGCGATCTTCACCCGCGCTCGGCTTCCACTGGATCGCGCCATAGACGCCTTCCGTTGTGACCGAGGACGGCTGCGGCGGAAACACGCTCGGCCCGCCCTGTTTCGCGGACAAGAGCCCACTCGAACGCAGCAGGCTGTCGCGAATCATTTCGGCTTCGAGGCGCACGCGCGGCCCCCGCGCTAAGAGCTTGTTCTCGGCGTCCTTTTCCAGATGCTCCGGTGTCGCCCGCGCCGCTTGCTGATACGTCGCGCTCATGACGATCAGTTTGTGCAGTTTCTTTATGGACCAGCCCTGTTTCACAAACTCCACTGCGAGCCAGTCCAAAAGCTCCGGGTGCGTGGGAAACTCGCCCTGCAAGCCGAAGTCCTCGGTGGTGCGCACCAGACCGCGGCCAAAGAACGCTTGCCATTGACGGTTGACCGTGACGCGCGCGGTAAGCGGATTATCCGGCGACACGAGCCAGCGTGCCAAGCCGAGGCGGTCGCGCGGCGCGTCCTTGGGGAACGGCTGCAAGATCGACAGTACGCCGGCTTGCACCTGGTCGCGCGGCTCCAGGAATTCGCCGCGGTGATGGATGTGCGTTGAGCGCGGATTGTGCTTAGGACGCTCCTTCATCACCATGGTCGTCTGATACGCCGGCAGCGATGCACGGAGCTTCTCGATTTCTTTGCGAGGTTCGGCCAATGCCGGCGTCACATGGAGAAAGCGGCGCAGGACTTTCTGCTTTTCCTTCTCGCTCCTGTCCTGTGCCGCCTTCGCGAGAATCGACTCCAATTCCGCGCCGTGTCCGGTAGCTGCGGCTTTCTTCACATCAGTCGTGGCCGAGATCCGGAAGCGACCAAGGCCGCACGAGTAATGCCGTTCGAAGATCATGGTCAATGCCATGCCGTCGTCGAGATCCACGGGCGCGGCGAAGTTGAACACTGCGGAGTGCGGCTTGCCCGGCTGATCGGTCGTGGACCAACCGGTGCCGGCCTGGCCATCGAAGCAGTATTGGGCGCCGACTTTGCCCGCGCCGAAGCCGCCGTTGGCATGACTGTGCGAACCGCCGCTGAAGGAGACTTTCTGGCCGCCCATCGTGGCCGAAAGTTCGCTCAGGAAGAAGTCGCCCTTGGGTCCTTCGTAGTAAGCCCGGCCCGGCCCGCGTGCCGGCAAGTTCTCGTCCGGCAAGACCTCCAAGCGCAGCGCGGTGACGCCGCGCAGCTTATCTTTGAAGGTCAGCTCGTAAGTATCGCTCTTAGTCTGATCTCCGCTCGCCAGGATTGAGCCGTCGTCGAGCATTTGCAGAAATGCCATGTTCGTTTTCATCGCCGCGGGCCGAAGCACACGCCATGTCACCGCCTTGGCCGACTCGTTCTCGTCCCATTCGGCAAGACTCTTATTCTGCGCCTCGACGCCGCCGGGGAACTTGTCAGCGATCTTCGCTTCGAGGTCCGCGATCCGTGTCTCAATCCCTGCCCGGCGCTTGGCGATGTCCGCGTTTGGAATCTCGTAGTCCGGCTCGTCCGCGTTGTTGAGAAACGCCAAGAGCTGATAGTATTCGCGCTGCGGAACAGGATCGTACTTGTGCGTGTGGCATTGGGCGCAGCCGAGAGTCAGGCCGAGCCAGACGGTCCCAGTTGTATTGGCGCGATCGACAACGGCGTAGTAGCGAAACTCCAAGGGATCGATGCCGCCTTCTTCGTTGATCATCGTGTTGCGATGGAAACCGGTCGCGACGATCTGGTCGGGCGTCGGCTTGGGCAGCATGTCGCCGGCGATTTGTTCGATGGTGAATTGGTCAAAGGGCATGTCGGCATTGAGCGCCTGGATGACCCAATCGCGATAAGGCCAGATGATGCGCTGGCGGTCTTTCTCATAGCCGTTGGTGTCGGCATAGCGCGCCAGGTCGAGCCAGCGCCGCGCCCAGCGCTCGCCGTATTGCTTCGAGGCGAGCAGGCGATCGACGAACTTCTCGTAGGCTGCTTGGAATTTGGTTTCGTAGGTCGGATTCTCCATCGGTCCTACTTCGGCCAGCACCGCATCCACTTCTTCGAGCGTAGGCGGCAGACCAACAAGATCGAGTGAAGCTCGGCGCAAGAGCGTGTAGAGATCGGCGAGCGGCGAAGGCCTTAGGCCACTGGCTTCGAGCCGGGCAAGGATGAAGTGATCGATCGAATTGCGTGGCCAGTCTTTTTGTTTGCAGGCGGGCAATGGCGCTTGCTTGGGCGGCACAAATGCCCAATGCGGCTGATACTCGGCGCCTTCGGCGATCCAGCGCTTGAGAATCTGCTTTTGCTTCTCGGTTAGCTCCATCTTGGTGGACGCCGGCGGCATGCGCTTCGACGCTTTCTCGGCAAAGACACGGGCCACGAGTTCGCTGTCGTCGGGCTGGCCGGGAACGATCACCTTTTCCACTGCCTTTTCGCGCACGTCGAAGCGCAACTTCGCCTTGCGCGTGCTTTCGTCCGGGCCGTGGCACTTGAAACAATAGCGCGACAGGATCGGCCTCACTTCGCGCGTAAAATCGACCTTGTCGTCCGCGTGCGCGACGGAGGCGCCCCACAGAATAGTGCAACAAACGAGCATGCAGAATCCGAGATTGCGCTTCATGTTTTCAGCACTGTTTCCTCGATGAGCCGCACCCAACCAAGGGGATCGGCATTGTCTTCTGGACTACCATAGGCAGGAACAACGACATACTTCGAATCCAAACCGAATTCTCGCGCCGCTTCGCTATGATGGGGGCTGTCATCAATGAGCCAGTCGGCATTTATCTTTCGAATATCTTTCCAAGAGCACGGCAACTCGTCCCAGGAAAAAGTCTCGGCAAAAAAGCGCTTGAGTCCGTGCTGGAGTATTTTATCCAAATAACGGCGGTTGCTCACCGACCAAAGACAAAGTGTGAAGCGCGATCCGAGTCTTTCGAGCAAGTCTTGGCAGCCGGGACGCCAATGGAAGCCGACGATTGCTTGATTCTCTATTTGAGGGACGCCCAAGGTCTCGTCCAGGTCGAATGCAATTCGGTGCATGATGTCGAGCCGTGCGGAGACACCTAGGGATCAGATGATATCGATTCGATGGGCCGAGATCCAAATGTCAACTTGGTTCGAATCGAGATTTGAGAGTCTCTTTGAAGCCGCGCATGGCCTCCCAGTTTTCCGGTACATCGTCAAGATCGAGGCGAACGCGAATAAGTTGATCGGAAAACACGGTGCTTTGGTATAGCCATCAACCATGAACGATGACCGTCTCCGTACTCGTCGCGCCAAATCGCGCAACGAGCTCGTCATCTGTGAGTACGAATTTCTCTGCTTCCACCGATCTGCCGTCGTTATAAAACAGAGGGAGCAGGATTTCGAACCTGATCATGAGCGATTTTGACCTCGTCGTCGCTGGCCCGTCGATACCCAATGTGCCGGTCTTCGAGAATCTTTAATGCTTCGCGCGAAACTTGATAAACTTCGCCGGGCAAACTGCCAATTCGTGAACGCCTCGCGAGCTCATAAAACCCGCGTTTTCGATCCTCGTCGTTTAGAAACTTGATGTAGAAGGTCTGCATGACAAGGCCTCCGCACTTCTTAGTCGCAAAGTGGACCATCGCATCTTATCACAATTCACCGAATCCAAGCAGCACGAAAACGGCCTGTGCCAGCGCCAGTGCGGAATTCGCTTTGCCGCGAGCGAGCACTTTTCTACCATTGAAGGAGCAACCATTCCCTCAAGGAGATTCGTCATGCGCCGCTGTTGGATCGTCGCTTTGGGTTTCGTATTTCTGCCGACCGCCGTCCTCACTCAGGAGAAAGGGAGCAAAGCCGTGCCCGCCGTCCTCAAGTTCCAAATGAAAGACATCGATGGCAAGACCGTCGATCTTGCAAAGTATCAAGGCAAGGTGATCCTGTTCGTCAACGTCGCCAGCGAGTGCGGCTACACGGATCAATACAAGCCGCTGCAGGCGCTACACGCCAAGTACGCGAAAGACGGCCTGGCCATCCTCGGCATCCCGTGCAACGACTTTGGCGGCCAGGAGCCGGGGACCGAGAAACAAATCAAGGAATTCTGCTCGACCAAGTACAACGTGACCTTCGACCTGTTCGCCAAGGTCGGCATCACAAAGGACCCGGCCCCCTTGTACAGATTCTTGATTTCGAAGGAGACGAATCCCAAGTTCGCCGGGCCGGTGCGCTGGAATTTCGAGAAGTTCCTCGTCGGCCGCGATGGCACGGTCGTCGCGCGGTTCGCCTCGGACGTCGATCCCGAAGGCGATGCGTTCGTGCAAGCGATCCGGAAGGAGTTGGAAAAGAAATAGGAACCTAACCGCGGATGCATGCGGATGAACGCAGATAGGAAAGAGAAACTAGGATATTGCAACTGGAAGCGTGAAGAGTGTCCCCGTTCTCTTTTCTTATCTGCGTTCATCTGCATTCATCTGCGGATTCATTGGAACCACCATTCCCGCAACGGCACCGCGGCGCGAGTCGCGGTTGTTCGTGGGAGCGGCTTGAACATTCATGCCTTGGGCTCTGGCTTTCACCACCGAGCATTCGTTTCCCATCATCGAGTCGATCAACCAGAGCATGTGCCCCAGATGCGGCGTGTCGCTGGTTTCAAAGAAGCGATGGTCGCCGAATAGCTCGCAGAAGTAGCGCTGCAGGACGAAGTACTCCGGCACGGTCAATCCTTGCCAGCCTTTTAGGTCAAACAATTCACGGATCTGCTTCCCTGTCTTGCCCCAGGCGCTGGCCACCGGATTCGGATTGAAAAAGAGGAAATACGGCACCTCCTCGCGCCCTGCCAAATCTTCGTTCCGCTGCAGGACTTTACCGTTGGCCGTCTTGGTCCAGGTGTCGGCCAGGAATGGGTCGGTGCTATACTGTTGATTATCGGGCACGGCCGGTGCGGGCTTGCGGGCGGTTTCTTCGACGAGGCGGTCGAGCGTCGCCATTTGCAGCGCGAAGTCGGGAAAAGCGAAACCCCGGCTGAAGCCCTGTTTTCCGGCCATGGCGAGCGCGTCGTCGTCCACGACAGCTACTGCCGGCAAAGCCGCACGCCAGTCCATCATGTTATGCTCGCTGTAGAATGTCGAGCTGGTTTGCAAGATTAGTTGCAGGTCCATGGTTCTTGATTGATGGCAGAATCCGTTTCGCGTCCTTCCTGGCTTTGGCCTCGCGCCGCCTACATCCACATTCCGTTTTGCGCCCATCACTGCGGCTATTGCGACTTCGCCGTTGCCGTCGGCCAGGACGACCGTATCGACGCCTATCTGGACGCCTTGGCCGCGGAGTTAACCCGGCTGGAAGCGCCGCAAAAGGTGGACACGCTCTTTTTCGGCGGCGGCACGCCCTCGCATTTGTCCGCGTGCCAACTGGAAAAGCTGCTCGCGATTGTCGGGCGCTGGTTCACACTCGCGCACGGGCACGAGTTTTCCCTCGAAGCCAATCCCAGCTCGCTCGACGAAGCCAAGTTGCAGCTCCTCGCCGGGCACGGAGTCAACCGTATCAGCCTTGGCGTGCAATCGTTTTCGGCGTCTCTTTTGCGAGTCCTCGAGCGCGACCACGCGCCGGCGGACGCCGCCAAGGCCTTCGAGCTTACCAGGAAATATATCCCAAACGTCTCGCTCGATCTTATTTTCGGCGTGCCGGGTCAAACGCTCGAAAACTGGCGCACCGATCTGGAAGAAGCCGCGGCCCTCGCGCCGAGCCATATCGCGACTTACGGCTTGACTTACGAGAAAGGAACGCGCCTTTGGAAACAAGAGCGGCAGGGGCAGGTTCAGAAACTCAGCGAAGACACGGAGCTTGGCCTCTACACGTTCGCAATGGACTTTCTCGAACAGGCCGGCTTCGAGCACTATGAGATTTCCAACTTTGCCCGCGCCGGATTTCATTGCCGGCATAACGCAACCTATTGGGCCAACGAAGCGTACTTCGGCTTCGGCATGGGCGCCGCCCGTTACGTCGACGGCGTCCGGCAAACAAATGTGCGCGAATTGGGCGCCTACATCGACCGCGCCTCTGCCGGCAAGCCGACACACTTTCAATCGGAACAACTCGAGCCGCGCGACCGGGCCTTTGAAACCATGGCCCTGCAACTGCGCCGGGCCCAGGGCATCGACCGCCTCGGCTTTTGCGCGCAAACCGGCTTTACGGTCGAAGACCTTGCCGGGACCGCAATGAAGAAACTGGAAGAGCTGGAATTGCTCGCGGGCGACGTCTGGGCAGTTCATCTCACGCGCAAGGGAAAATGTCTGGCGGACGCCGTCGTCGCACAACTGATGGCGGCGAAGTAATCACTCCTTCGTCACGACTTCATCCAGATTCAGGATCATGTTTAATACCGCAGCGTAAGCAGCCTGCTCTACCGCGTCCAGCCGAGCATCGCGCGGCGACTCGCCCGTTTGCACCAGTTTCATCGCAGCAGTGCGGTCGCTCTGGAAATGTTTCAATGTGCGTTCGAAGCCTTGCATCAAGACATTTTGTTCGACAGCGGTTGGGTGCCGAGCGGTCGCCATACGAAAAGCCAGATGCAGGCGCTGCTCCGGGGTTTTGCCGCCCTCTTTCATCAAACGTTCGGCCCAGACTCGGGCAGCTTCGACGAAGGTCACATCGTTTAACAAGATCAAGGCATGCAGCGGCGTGTTCGTGCGCGATTGCCGCACGGTGCACACTTGCCGCGCGGAGGTGTCGAACATGTTGGGCGGGGCGATCGAGCGCCGCCAAAACGTGTACAAGCTGCGGCGATAGAGCTTCTCACCTTTGTCCTGCGTGTATTTGATCTGGTTAAAGCTGAAGTCTTCCCATAGACCCGGCGGCTGATACGGCCTGACCGGCGGTCCGCCGATCTTGTCCACGAGCAATCCGGAAAGTGCTAATGCCTGGTCGCGCAGGTTGAACGGGCTGAGCCGAAAGCGCGGGCCGCGGGATAACAGGCGGTTGTCTGGATCTTTGTCCAACGACGCCGGCGAAACCTGGGACGATTGGCGATAAGTCGCGCTCATGACGATCAGCTTATGAATGCGCTTGATGTCCCACTCCCTCACCCTGCCCTCTCCCCTTTCTTGGGGCGAGGGGACAGAAGGCTGCATGAACTCCACCGCGAGCCAATCGAGCAACTCGGGATGGCTGGGCCATTCGCCTTGAGCGCCGAAGTCTTCCGCGGTTTTGACGAGGCCCGCGCCAAAGAACATCTGCCAGATGCGATTAACGGTTACCCGGGCGGTCAAGGGGTTGCTCTTGTCCACGAGCCAGCGCGCGAAGCCGAGGCGGTTGTTGGGCGCGTCCTTGAGTAATGGCGGAAAAGCGGTGGGCAAACCGGGCGACACTTTTTCGCCGTACTTGTTGTAAACGCCGCGCAGAAGTACAAACGTCTCGCGCGGCTGTTTCCGCTCCTCCATGACCATGGTGATCAAAACGGAGTTCTTAAGATCGCTCAGCGACTTCTTTGCTTTTTCCAATTCCTTTTGCAGCGTCTGCCGTTCCGGAAACGTGGACAAGTAATGATCGGAGATCGCCTTCTTTTGCTCGGCCGTGCGTTTGGCCGCATCGACCTTAAGGGCCTTTTGCACATTCTCCGGCAACTTCTCCAGTTGCAAATCTTTCTCCCAGTCCGCCTGGCCCGCCAGCAGCTTGTCCGAAAGCGCTTTGGCCTTCTTTTCAAAGTCCTGTACGATCTTCTCGCGGTCCGCGATTTTCGTCTTCTGTTCGTCGGTCGGCAACTCTAGCACCGGAGCAGCCGTGCTATTGCGGCGGTCGACGCCGCCCGACTCGTCAATGTTGTTGAAGTATGCGTACAGTCCGTAGTACTCCTTCTGCGAGATCGGGTCGTACTTGTGCTCGTGGCAGCGAGCGCAGCCCGCGGTCAGCCCTTGCCAAATCGTGAACGTGGTGTCCACGCGATCGACCACGTAATCCACCCGGCTTTCCTCGGCGATCCGGCCCCCCTCGCCGTTGAGCATGTGATTGCGATGAAACCCGGTGGCAATCTTTTGCGGTACGGTTGGACTAGGAAGCATGTCCCCCGCGATTTGCTCGATAGTGAATTGATCGAACGGCATGTTCTTATTGAGCGCTTCGATGACCCAATCGCGCCACGGCCACATGGCGCGCGTGCCGTCGGTCTGATAGCCGTTGGTGTCGGAATATCGAGCGGCGTCGAGCCATTCGAGGACCATGCGCTCGCCATAGCGCGGCGACGCCAGCAAACGATCGACCAGCTTTTCGTAAGCGTCCGGCGCGCGATCGGTCACGAAGGCGTTGATTTCGTCGATGGTCGGCGGCATGCCCGTCAAATCGAAACTGACACGGCGAATCAGCGTCTCGCGTGATGCTTCGGGTGAAGGCGATAGGTTTTCGCCCTCCATCCGGGCCAAGACAAAGGCGTCGATTGAATTGCGCACCCAGGACGAATTCTTGACCACCGGCAACGGCGGCCGTTCGGGTGGAACAAAGGACCAATGCTTTTGCCATTTCGCGCCTTGCTCAATCCAGAGACGCAAGAGTTCGATTTGCCGTGGCGAGGGTTTGCGGCCAAAGCTGGGAGGCGGCATTTGCTTAGACTTCTCTTGGCTGGTGACGCGCTTATAGAGGTGACTCTCCTTGAGTTTGCCGGGCACGAGAGCGAAGTAGCCGCCGCGGTCGGCGAAGGCTTCTTCTTCGACATCGAGCCGCAAATCCGCTTTGCGCGTCGCCTTGGCCGGCCCGTGACACAAGTAACAGTTGTCCGAAAGAATGGGCCGAATGTCGCGATTGAAATCCACAATCTTGGGCAGCGGCTTTTCTTCCTGCGCGTGCGCGAACGGCAAAATGCCAAGCCAACAAGCAATCGACAAGAGGAGAGACTTCATTTTGGTGATTAGCGAACGAGGACGTTAGCAGGCGGGTCAAGTTTAACCTACACCACACGATCCGTCGGGTCTACGGCGAAAACTTCCCTTGGCAGCGTGCGCGGCCTCCGCTAGGGTGAATTAGCGCCCGCCTTTCACTTCTCTTTCGGGAGGAACCCTCATGTCCGCCATCCTGGTAAAGTCCCGTGCTAAGAATCCCTCGCTTGCGCATCGGGCTAGTGTTGATGGTCCCTCGCTTGCGCGTCGGGCTAGTGTTAACAAATCGATTGGGTCCTTGTCGCAACTCGTCGTCCGCCGCGAAGACTTCGTTTTCCGCGATGTCGGACCTGGCCGAGTGAGTGTCGAGATCGCCGTGCACAACGAAGGCGAAGAGCCCACAGAAAGCACCATGGCGATTGTGCAGTCCGCGCCGCTGGGCGCCTTCGTGCGCTGGCGGCCCTTGTCCGTGGCGCAGATTCCCGCGCTCGAGCCGGGCGCGAGTGTAGCAGTGGAGTTCGAGGCGCGGCGTCCGAGCGTGTCCACATTAGGCGACCCAAGAAAGATCGAGCCGCAAACGCTCCTCACCGCATTGGACAACGACGACGATCGGCAAGCGCGCAGCGCTTTTGGGACGCTGCCGGCAGACCTCTTGGAGCTCTTTGGCCGCCGTAACCTCTACTGGGCCGGCAATCTCAACATCTTCATCGGCGCGCGCAGCGTGGAACGGCATGTCGCCCAAGCACTTCGCATTTATCCGGGCCGCGTCAATGCAGCGATGTTTCTCGTCGGGGAAGGCCGCGACGCGTATAGTTTTTCGCTTATCGGCGTTGCCACGGCCTGGGACACTGCCCTCTACCACTGGCGAATCCCCGGACTCGAACACGCTCGCGACAATCCGCCTGCCGCATTCGACCAGTGGATCGAACTCCACTGCATGGAACCCATGCTGCTGGCCATGATTCCGCCTCAGGGCTGCGCCGAGGGAGATGTGCAAGTTCACGTCCGGCAAAAATCGAGCGGCCGCGAAGCGGTTGTGGAATTCAGCTTCGACCCGGCAGCCGTGGGACCGGGATGTTACGCCGTCGCTTGAACCGCGCGACTTCACGCTTGTAGAATGGACGCAACTAACAAAATGGACTGCTAAACATGAGCGCGTTGAAGTCTCTATTCGCGGTATGTGCGACGGCCTGCTTCATTGCTCCCAATTCATACGCCAATGAACCGCTCGTAGAACAAGCGCGCTCGGCGCTGCGCAAAGCGGTAACGTACTTTCGGACCAAAGTCGCAACGGAAGGCAGCTATCTTTGGCGTTACAGCGAAGATTTGAGCAAGCGCGAGGGCGAGGGCAATGCGACAGCCACGCAAGCCTGGGTGCAGCCGCCGGGAACGCCTGCGGTGGGTCTGGCGTTCCTCGAAGCATACCGGGCCACCGGCGACAAGTTCTATCTCGATGCTGCCCGCGAAACCGCACATGCATTGGTCAAAGGTCAGCTACGCTCCGGCGGCTGGGACTACCGCATTGAATTCGAACCAAAGCTGCGCCGAAAATACGCTTACCGCGCCGACGGCGACAACGCCGGCACGAACAATACTTCGACCTTGGACGACAACACAACTCAATCCGCATTGCGATTTCTCATGCTGGTCGATGAATCGCTCGCACGCAAGGATGCTGCCATTCACGATGCCGCGCAGTACGGCCTCTCCCATTTGCTCGATGTCCAGTATCCCAACGGCGCCTGGCCGCAACGCTACGAAAAACCTGCAGACCCACTCAAGTTCCCCGTCAAGAAAGCAAGCTATCCCGAATCGTGGCCGCGTTCCTTCCCCGGTAAGGACTATCGGGCCTACTACACGTTCAACGACAACAGCATTGCCGATGCGATCGACGTGCTGTTCGAGGCGGAACGCATCTACGGCGAGGACAAGTATCGGCGGGCCGCGGAAAAGGCAGGCGACTTTATGATTCTGGCGCAAATGCCCGACCCGCAACCCGGCTGGGCGCAGCAATACGACCTGGACATGCATCCGGCCTGGGCACGGAAATTCGAGCCGCCCGCCATTACCGGAGGCGAAAGCCAGCGCGTGATGCGGACGCTCCTCAAACTCTACCGCGAGACACGGAATAAGAAGTATCTGGAGCCGTTGCCCAAGGCGCTTGACTACTATCGCCGCTCGCTTCTGCCCGATGGCCGCTTGGCGCGCTTCTACGAACTCAAGAGCAACAAGCCTCTCTACTTCACGAAAAAGTACGAGCTGACCTACCAGGACGACGACCTGCCGACCCACTACGCGTTCAAGGTCGGCAACGGCTTGGACGCGATCGCAAGAGAATACGATAGACTGAAAAACCTGGACCCAGTCCAACTGAAGCAGCCCGCGCCGGCAAAGCCGCAGCTTACGCCGGCTCTTGTCGCGCAGGCGAAGAAAGTAATCGCCGCGCTCGACGAGCAAGGCCGCTGGGTTGAGAACGGCTCGTTGCGTTCGCAGGGCGCCCAGGACGACACGCGCCGCATCATTGCTTGCGACACGTTCATACGTAATGTGAAAACGTTGAGCGGATTCTTGCGGGCGGCGAAGCAGTAATGCACGGAGTATTTGGGAAAGGCAATTGCCGTCGGCGATATAATGAAACGAATTCCCCTAACCAATTCGCTCGGCCGGAGATTCCGTTTGAACGAACCGCTTGCTGACGTCGAATCCGATCCGCGCTTCCCAAGCGGCAAGTGGATCGGCTTCTTTCTCGACAAACGTCTCGCCGGCAAGCACCAAATGGAACTGACGCTTACTTTTCGCAGCGGCGGCCTCGCGGGCGAAGGCCGCGACCGGGTCGGCAAGTTCGTCATCCACGGCAAGTACGATGTCGCTGCCGGCAAATGTTATTTCCACAAACGCTACATCGGCCTGCACGACGTCTTCTACCAGGGCTTTGCCGAAAACAAGGGTATCTGGGGCACTTGGGAGCTGACGCCGGAAGTTCGTGGCGGTTTCTACATTTGGCCCGAAGGTCTAGGCGACCCGACCGCGCCGGAACTATCTGAGAAAGCCGACGTGCCGGTGGAGGATGAATTGGTGGAAGTGGGCAAGTGATCGCGTGCGCGATTTTCAGGCCCGCTGGCGAGCCTGCGGGATCAAAGCGGCAAGTGTACTATTTGCTTTGTGCACTGCCGCCTCAGCTCATTCCCGCGCAAATGCGCCTGCCGCGTCGGCTCGGGAACTCGGTAGCCCCGGCAACTTTCGAGAACAATCCGGACCGCGCTCGGCAGATCGATCCGGTGGCCCACGGAAACATAAAGCGGCCGCACATTGAACTTCGTCCGCACGACGCTGCCGATGACTTCTTTGGAATCGCGCAACGGCGCCAGCGCACCTGGTTTCGCCTTGGGCGACTTGAATGTTCCAAGCAGCCGGCTCTTGGCGCAACCGATCGTAGGCAGGTTCAGCCACAATCCCAGATGGCATGCAATGCCGAAGCGGCGCGGATGTGCGTAGCCCTGGCCGTCGATCATGAGCACGTCGGGTTGATGCTTGAGCTTGGCAAAAGCCTCGAGCACCAGCGGCGCTTCGCGAAACGAGAGCAAGCCTGGGATATAGGGAAACGGGCTCTTGCCCATGGCATGTTGTGTTTCGACGACGCTGCAATCGCTGGACTTGAGCACCACCACGGCGGCGTAGAACAACGGCGAGAAGCGATTGTAGGAAACGTCGGCGCCGGCGATCAACTCGCAATCGGACCACACCAGCGGCGTCCGGCGCTCAACCTGGCCGGCCAGTTCTTTTTGAAGCGCGATCGCTTCGGTCGGCGTCAAGTCCCAGCGATGTAACAACTCACCATTCACCGTCCACCATTCACCATTCACCATTTACCGTTTACTCGCCCTTCTTGAACTTTACCGAGCGCAGCAGGCTCAAGAAATCCTCGCGCCAGATTTGCCGGCTTTCCCAGGTGCACTCGCAGCGAATCACGTGGGTCTTGTCGCCTTCGTTGGCCACGGCGACCAGGAACAGCCGCTTGGGTTCATCGCCCAATTGCAGCTTGAATTCGGCGATGCGGCCCGGACGATTGCCCACCGGCTCGAGCGCCCCCCATTCCGCATCCGCGGCCGGCATCAAGCGATAGTCCTTACTTTCCTCTTTCTTCTTCTCTTCGACATAGGTCTTGGCCGACTTCATCGCATCCTTGAGATCGCCTTCTTTGTCCAGGGCGAAAACCAGAATGGAAGCGTTCTTGCGGTTGTCCTTTTCCTGTTGAAACCGGCCGAATAGATAGAGCTCGCCGCGCTCGTCGAAATCCTT
>JAKEFD010000205.1 GCA_022616245.1 Gemmataceae bacterium | reverse complement strand
TTGTCGGACGACCCGGTGGCCAAGAGGCCCTGCTTGGAAAACGTCGCCGCGTTGATCCAGCTTTGGTGCTCCGTCAAAGTCTGAACCACTTTGCCGGTCGCCGGATCCCAAACGCGCACTTTGGCGTCGAAGCCCCCGCTGACAAGGAATTTGCCATCGGGTGAAAAGGCGACGCACAGGACCGCACCGCGCTGCCCTTGCAAGATGCGGCTCTGTTTGCCGTTCACGAGGTCCCAAAGGCGCACGGCGCCGTCGAAGCTCGCCGACGCCAACGTTTTCGAGTCCGGGGAAAACGCCAACGCGGTGACGGCATCGGTATGCCCAATGAGAACGGTTGCCGCTTCCTTGTCGCCGATCAAAAGAACCTTCTTGTCCGCGCCGCCGCTCGCCTGCCAGACGCCGTCCGGCGAAAAGGCGACGGCGCCGACCCAACCTTGATGGGTCTTGGCAACAGTGGATTCTTGTTGAGCGCCGAATCCTAGAGGGAGGATTGCCACCAAGAACACCAAAGTGCACATTCTTGCCTCCGCACTGGCTGAGGGATGGATTGCTTGCGGTCGCCGAACAATGATCTAATAATATGCAGAGGTCGCGGGTAGTCAGGTGTGGTCATGCAAATCAATAGACTCGATGTTTCGAATTTCCGCTGTTTCGCGCAGTACAATCTTGAATTAGCGTCACGATTCACACTTCTCATTGGCGACAATGGCTCGGGGAAAACTGCCATTCTCGATGCATTGGCCGTTGCCATGGGCGGCTTCCACCTTGGCATTCCCGATATGCCAGCACGCCATATCCAAAAGGATGAAATCCGCCGGCAGGACTTGGTGGTGGGCGAGACGATTACGCAAGAACTGGCTGGTGAAGTCAGCGTCATCGCGCGCGGCAAGTTGCGGAACCAAGAAGTCGAATGGAAGCGATCTTTGACTGGTCCGTACGGAAGAACGACTCGCGTGCATGCCGATGAAATCAAGCGGCTCGCAGGCAATATGGCCAGGAAAGTGAAGGCCAACGAGAGCGTCGTCCTTCCCGTACTGTCCTACTACGGAACGGGACGACTGTGGCGAACTCTCAAGAAAGGTACGAAAACGATTGGTAAACAATCGCGTTTTGCCGGCTACGATGAGTGTTTGAATCCGGCTTCTGATCAGAAACGGCTCTTTCGCTGGTTCAAGGCGAATGAACTCGCCGCCTTGCAGAAACGACAAAGGCGCCAGGTCTTGGAGGCCGTGCGTGACGCTATAGTCGGCATGATCCCCAAGGCGGAAAAAGTCTACTGGGACCTCGATTGGGATGAATTGATGATCAAAACAAAGATCTTGGGAGAGCAAGCACAATCCGTTCCGTTTCATCTGTTGAGCGATGGCTACCGCAACATGGTCGGTGTCGCGGCTGACATCGCATATCGCATGGCAGTGCTGAATCCGCAACTCGAAAAAGAGGCCATTCGCGAAACGCCCGGAATTGTCTTGATCGACGAGTTGGATCTTCATCTTCACCCAAATTGGCAGCGCGAAGTGGTTCCGTGCATGCTCAAGGTATTCCCCCGCGTGCAATTCGTAGGCACGACTCATTCGCCGTTTGTCATCCAAGCGTTACACGGCCAGCCCAACGCGCTTTTGTGGGATTTGGCCAAGCAACAGCGCTTGGCCGTGGAAACAAAAAGCATCGAAGACATTGCCGAAGTGAAACAAGGAGTGGACGTCCCGCAGCAAAGCAAGCGGTTCTTGGAAATGATGGATGTTGCCAAACAGTACTACGGGCTGCTGCGTCAAGGCAATGCTAATGGCGCCGATACAGAACGCCTCCGCAAGAAACTGGATGAACTTTCCATGCCTTACAGCGATGATCCTGCCTTCCAAGCCTTACTTCAAATGGAGCGCGCCGCCGCAGGCGTGGATTCGACATGAGGCCTGTTGAGCGCGGACCACAGCCCGTTCGCAACGGACAACTCATTGTGTTCAATGATTATCGCGAGGCACGCAATCCACTCATTGAGCGCCTTGGCGATTATTGTTCGTATTGCGAGATGCCTTGTTGCGAAGGACCGGATGTCGAACACGTGCAAGCGAAAAGTTCAGTTCCTGCTTTGCAACAATCCTGGGACAACTTTCTTTTGGGCTGTGTTTACTGCAATTCGATCAAAGGGAAAAAACAGGTTAACCTGGCATTGTTTCTGTGGCCGGACCGCGACAACACTTTTCGCGCCTTCAAGTACGAGCGCGATCGCTGTCCGCAAGTCGCGGATCACTGGCCCGCCAACCAGCGGGACTTGCCGACCAATACCCTTGGCTTGACTGGTTTGGACCGAGAACCGGGGCATCCCAATCTTAGTCCCAGAGACAGGCGCTGGCTAAAACGTCGTGAAGCCTGGGAAAAGGCTTCGAGAGCCCGCCAAAACTGGGAGTCCAACGCCACAGCGGCTTTGGAAAACCAAATTATCGATACAGCGACGAGCACTGGATTCTGGTCTGTTTGGATACGGGTCTTTGCCGACATTCAGCAGATTTCCCGTCGACTGATCTCCAATCAGACTTTTCCCGGTACTTGCCAAACATGTTTCAGCGAACTCTGCCAACCTATTCCGCGCCCGGGCGGGATGTCATGAAACAACCAACTTCTACTTTTCCCCCAACAAATGTAGACGGACCCGATTCAGCGCCATTTTCGCGGTTCGGCTTTGGATTTCCAGCCTGGTGCCCAGCCAGCTAAAGGTCCACGAGCCGACGCCGCCGTCCCAGGCCAGGCCCACGAAGACGAGGCCGACCGGCTTGTCCGGTGTGCCACCGCCAGGTCCTGCAAGGCCCACAGTGCTGACCGCAAGGTCCGCGCCAAAGCGCTGGCGGCAACCCAGCGCCATCGCCTCCACGACCGGCGCGCTGATGACGCCGTGCTCATCGACAAGCGCTTGCGGCACGCCCAAGAGCGACGTTTTGACGCCGGTGTCGTAGGCAACCACGCCGCCCAAGAGATAGTTGCTCGCGCCGGGGACATGGGCGAGCCGCTGGGCGACCAGGCCGGCAGTCACGCTTTCCGCGGTGGCGATCGTCTTTTTCTTATCCGCCAGGAGTTTCATCACCGCCTCTTGCAGCTCTTCCTTGTCCTCCCCATAGACCAGGCTGCCCAGACGCTGGCGGATGGCAGCTGTAACGGGTGCGATTTGCGCCTCGGCTGCCTCGGCTGTGGCGGCGCGGGCAAAGATGCGCAGGGAAATCGTCGCGTCATTCGCGGTAATGCCGACTTCGGGGACGTGGCCGCGACGGGTCAAATCGAAGAGCTTCTGCTCAATGTGGGATTCGCCACCGCCGAAGGTGTTGAGCTTGCGCTCCAAGCGTACCGCTGGCGCTAAGCCGAGTTGCAAAAGGCGCGGCTTCACCTGGGTGTCGTACATGGCCATCATTTCCGAAGGTACGCCGGGGACGCAGGCGATGACCGCGTTTCCCAAGCGCATCCAGATGCCGGGGGCAGTGCCGTTTGCGTTGGGAATCGGCTCGGCGCCGGCCGGGAACATGGCCTGGACGCGATTGCGCTCGGGCATGGCGCGTTTACGGCGGGCGAACATGTCTTCGATCGCGCGAAACGACGGCTCGTGAAAAACCAGCGCGACCCCCGCGGCTTGCGCCAGGGCGTCACGCGTCAGGTCGTCTTGCGTTGGCCCAAGGCCGCCCGTGGCGATCACGATTCTCGCACGCCCGGATGCCAGACGAAAAGCGGCAACGTTGTCCTCCAGGTCGTCGGCAACCGTCGTGTGCCAGCCGACGTCGATGCCGATCTCGCCCAGGCGCTGGCTGAGCCATTGCGCGTTCGTGTCGAGGCTTTGGCCAGTGGTGAATTCGCTGCCGATGGAGATGATTTCGGCTTTCATGAGCGTTAGTTTATTGAGGATCAGTTTGAAAAAGCCACGGTGAGCGGTGGCACGCCCACGCCGTTGCGTCAAAGACTGGTACTTTGCAACGTAGGCGTGGGCGTGCGGCCTGTGCAATGACGCGAAGTTGTAACCGGGATGCCGACACGCCCACGCCTCGCTCTGCAAGAGTTGCGTCGCGGGCGCATTGGCGTGGGCGTGGCACTGAACTTTGGATTCTTGAAAATCAATAGCTCAAGGCGAGCAATTAGGCGGCATTCTTCGTTTTTTGTGCGACGACAGCCGAGAGATAGCTGAAGATTTCGCGCTCGAAGCGATGCGTGTTGAATTGCAACGCATGCCGGCGCAGCGCGGCGGGATCAAATGCATCTTCGTAACGCTCAAACTCCGCGATCGCCTCTGCAAGACATTCCGCGGTTTGTTCTTCAAACCAAACGCCGGTCGGCAATCCGCGCTTGGGTTCGCGCAGGGGCGTCACGGTCTCGGTCGCGCCGCCGCGGCCGTATGCAATGACGGGCGCGCCACAGGCTTGCGCTTCGACGGGGACGATGCCGAAATCCTCTTCGCCGGGGAACAAGAGGGCCCGGCAGCGGCGCAATTGATCGCGCAGCATTTCGTCCGCCTGCCAGCCCAAGAATTGGACGTCGGGCCCTGCCATGCGCCGCAGCTTTTTTTCGTCTTGCCCAGTGCCGATGACGACCAGACGCCGTCCCCACTTGGCGCACGCGGCGATGGCCAAATCGACGCGCTTATAGGGCGCTAGCGCGGATAAGACGAGATAAAAGTCTTCGCGCGGCGCAGGTGCCGGCGTGTAAAACGCCGTGTCCACCGGCGGGTGAATTACCACGCTGTCGCGTCCATAGCATTGGCGGATGCGTTCTTGAACGGTTGCGCTAATGGCGACGAAGTGGGCCACTCCTTGGGCGGTGCGGCGGTCCCAGTCGCGCAGACGGGAAAGCAGGCGATCCACAAGCCAGCCTTTGAGCCCGCGCTGAAAATAAGCGTCGCGCATATGCCACGCATAACGCATGGGCGTGTAGCAATAGCATACGTGTGGTACAGCGGCGGGCGCTTGCACTCCTTTGGCCACGCAATGGCTGCTGCTTAGTACCAGGTCGCACTCGGGCAGACGCCAGCCGACGGCGCGCGGCATGAGCGGCAATAAGTAGCGATAGTAGCGGTGCACGCGCGGCAGCCATTGCAGAAAGCTGGTGCGCATCGGGAGCGCTTCAATCGTGGGGCTGACGGAGCCGCGTTTATGGAGGAGGGTGTAGAGCGTCGCCTGTGGCCAGCGGCGGCAGAAAACGTCGAGTACTTTTTCGCCGCCGCGCATGCCGGTTAACCAATCGTGCACGAGCAGCACGCGGCAATCGTCCAGGCTCTTCATGGAATTCCTTGATGCTTACGCCGAAGGGGTTGTATCAAATCCCTTCGGGGTAAAAACACGTCGACACGGTTAGCCCACGATCTTGAAGCGCTGCGAAGGCTTGGCGGGGGCGGCTTCCGCGCCCGCGTGCTGCAGATCGGATTGGACCATCTCGCGTACGAGTTCCTGGAAGTCGTAGCGCGGCCGCCAGCCGAGCACGGAGCGGGCGCGGCTCGCGTCGCCTTGCAACGTCTCCACTTCTGCCGGGCGATACAGATCCGGGTCGATCTGGACCCATTCGCGATAATCCAGACCGGCTTCGGCGAAAGCCAGATCGCAGAATTCGCGGACGGTGTGCATCGTCCCTGTGGCCACGACAAAATCTGCGGGCGTGGGCTGTTGCAGCATGAGGTGCATGGCGCGGACATAATCGGCGGCGTGGCCCCAATCGCGACGCGCCTCCAGGTTTCCGAGTTTCAGTTCGCTTGCCTTGCCTGCCTTGATGCGGGCGACGCCGCGCGTGATCTTGCGCGTGACGAATTCCGGGCCGCGGCGCGGACTTTCGTGATTGAACAGAATGCCGGCGCAGGCGAAAAAATCATAGGCCTCGCGATAGTTTTGCGTCAGAAAAAAGCCGGTTGCCTTGCTCACGCCGTACGGGCTGCGCGGATGAAACGGCGTGGTTTCACTCTGCGGCGTCTCGCGCACTTTGCCGAACATCTCACTCGAGCCGGCAAAATAGAACTTGCAACGCGGCTGCAGCTGCCGCAGCGCCTCCAGCAAGTAGTGCGTGCCGCATACATTGGCGTTCATCGTCGTGAAACTGTCGGCGAAACTGTCCGCGACGTAACTTTGCGCGGCCAGATGATAGCATTCGTCGAACGAGGTCCTGCCCAGAACGTGCCAGATGCTCGGATAGCTTTCCAGGCTGGCGGCGTGCAACGTAATCTGATCGCGCAAGTGCTCGAGGCGCGCCAGCCGCGACCCGTCCGCCAAGGCGACCCGGCGAACCAAGCCGTGCACTTCGTAGTCCAAAGAGAGCAGGTGCTCGGCGAGATAGCTGCCGTCCTGGCCGGTGATGCCGGTAATGAGCGCGCGCTTTCCCATGAGAGGCCCTCCTTGGCGCCCGCGTGGGCAGGGAATCCGCGGCATTGTAATGAAAACCGGAAAAAAAATGCAACTTGGGTTGCACGCACAAAATCAGGCGAACAGAATGGATTTTTCGCCCTTTTTGCCATACATTATGGCTTGGACTTCCTGCCTGATGCCTTCCTTCCCAGTGTCGTACTTCGGACCGGGCGGACATCAGCCCGAAAAAAGGACACAGCATGACCTTGCGGATGCGCGTACACGATCGTGAGCCTATCGGCCTGGCGCTCAGGCGATTCAAGAAGCTGCTCGAGCGCAGCGGCCTGGCCAAAGAACTCCGCAAGCGCCAGCATTACGAAAAGCCATGTGAAGCCCGCCGCCGCGCCAAGCTGCGCAAGCAAAGCAACATCCGCAAGGGCAAGATTGCGCCCCGCAAGACAACGACCTGGTAAAGACAATTCCCACAGCTCTTGACCCAGTTTTCATGGGTCATCACGCTCCTCCCGGCCGCGCCAGCCCGTTCCGGATCGTGCGCGCGGTGAACTGCCTTGACCGCATCTTCCGAATCGGGGTATATCAGCCAGACCGCATTTCGTGGGCTTTGGAACAGGGGAAGGACCCCAAATGCAGACCATTGTAGTCGTCGGCGGCTCGGGTTTTATCGGCCAGCACGTTGTGCGCTCCCTCGTTTGGCGCGGACACGAAGTCTACGCGACTTATTCACCCGGCAAACTGCCGCCGTACATCAATCAAGTGCATTGGCTGGCATGTGACCTGGCGGGGCCGCAGCCCGTGAAGTCTTGGCCGGAGCGCTGCGACACGCTCATTTATCTTGCCCAGAGCCGCAAGCATCGCCACTTTCCCGAAGGTACTGCGGAAGCGGGCGGCGTCAATGTGCACGGCCTGTGCCACGCCCTGGATTATGCGGCGCGAGCCGGGGTGCGGCGCTTTCTGTTCGCTTCCAGCGGCAGCGTCTACGATTCCGCAGCACCGCTTTCTTCGGAAGACGAGGCATTCGCGCCGCAGGCAACGCGTTCGCTCTACGCCGCCAGCAAGTTGGCCGCCGAGATGCTGGTGAGCCCGTTCGCGAAACTGTTTGCCACGGTCGTGTTTCGCATATTCATGCCTTACGGCCCGGGACAAAGCGCGGACCGCCTTTTCCCGCAACTGCTGGACAAGCTGCGCAAAGACCAGCCGATCCTGCTGCATGGCGCGGACGGCTTTCACGCCAATCCGATCGCCATGGCCGACGTCCTCGAAGCCGTGCTGCGCAGCCTTGCGCTCGAACAGTCGGCAACCTTGAATCTCGCGGGCCCGGAAGTGGTGACGTTGCGGCAGATCGGCGAGGCCATGGGCCGCGTCCTTGGAATCGCGCCCCGCTTCGACACGCAACCCGGACCGGCGCCGCATTTCGTCGGGGACACGAGCCGCCTTGCGCAAGTGCTCGGCTGGTCGCCCGGCATCCGACTCGAAAGCGGCTTACAGCTGTGGCTGCCGGAAAAGACCTATTCCCTCGCAGGTTAGATGGCATGTTCGCCCTACGAACTGAGGCAGTACTTACGTTGAGCACGCCCTCATGAATGCAACCAATTCCCCACTGCCTTTGGCCGGCGGCGTCAATCCGTTGCGGTTCTTCGCGCGCAACTGGCCTCTGACCTGGGCGATGGCCAAGCGCGAAATCACCGACCGCTACGTCGGTCAGATGTTCGGCCTGGGTTGGGCCGTGGTGCATCCTCTGCTCTTGATGGCGGTCTACTTGTTCATTTTCGCTTTCGTCTTCAAGACACGCGTCGGCAACACCGTTGAGCTGCCGTTCGACTATTCGGTGTATCTTCTGTCCGGCCTGATTCCTTGGCTGGCGATGGCGGAATGCATGAACAAGGCCACCACCACGATCACGGGCAACGTCAACCTGGTAAAGCAAGTGGTGTTTCCGCTTGAGGTTTTGCCGCTCAAAGGCATCCTCGCTACGCTGCTTCCGCAGGTCATTTGCACGCTCTTGCTCCTCGTCTATATGCTCGCCTGTTTCCAGTATCTACCATGGACCGTTGCGCTGTTGCCCGCCCTCATCGCGTTGCAGATGATCTTGATGGTCGGCCTGGCCCTGTTCCTCGCGGCGCTGGGGCCGTACTTTCGCGACTTGAAGGACTTTGTCCAGGTGTTCTGCCTCGTCGGCGTGTACTTGATCCCGATCGTCTACTTGCCCGACATGGTGCCGGGAGCGGTGCGGCCGCTTTTGCAGTTCAATCCCTTCAGTCATTTGATCTGGTGCTACCACGACGTGTTCTTCTACGGCGGCTTCGAGCATCCTTTTTCCTGGATAATCCTTGCCGTGTTGGGACTTCTTAGTTGTTGGGTAGGCGCTCGGGTCTTCGAAAAACTGAAACCATACTTCGGCAACGTGCTGTAGGACAGGAATTCCATCTGTCCTCAGCAGACGCAAGGATCACTAGAGAATGGCATTCGCAACAGTGAAGAACTGGATGAAGGCGCAAGCGTGGCTGCGGCCGGCAATGCCGTTCTTCAAAGCAGTCTATCGCGTGCCATTTCGGCTGAAGACCTTTGTCAAGGAAAGTCCCCTGATGGCGCCGATGCGGCCGCTGTTGGCCTTTCTTTATTTCTTGCCGGGCAATCTTTGGGCTCTGCCGTTTTTCTTCGTCCGAGTGCCAGTGTTTCTGTGGCATTTGCGCTGCCTGAAGCGCGCGGACCCGGCCGCTTGCCGGTCGCTCAGCGTGGCCGGCCAAAGGCCGGCGCCTCGGCGAATCGTGATGCTGGTGATCAACGATCTGCGCGTCGATCCGCGCGTGCAGCGCGAAGCCAAGGCGCTGGCGCAGAACGGGTTTGTGGTGACCATTCTGTGCCCTGCCTGGTCCTGGCGCGCGGAAGACTTGCAGGTCCATTGGGGCCCGAACATTCATTTTCGTATCTTGCCGCCGTCCGCGGGCCGATTTATTTGCCATTATCCGCATCTTTATGGGCGCGCGTTTCTCGAAGCGGCCCTTGCCGAAGACGCCTGGGTCTATCACGCGCACGATTTGGACACCGCCTTGATCGCTCTGTTGGCCGCTACGCGAAAAGGTGTGGCCTGCGTTTGCGATTTCCACGAGTGGTACTCGCAAAATGTGACTTTCAGCCCCATATTCCAGCGCTATCGGCCCCATGGCTGGGCCAAACGCCGGGCGTATCAAGCAGTCGAGCGTCTTGCCCTTCATAAGGCAACCGAAGTCATCACGGTCTGCGACTCGATTGCCCAGGACCTCGCGCGCGTGTATCAATCGCCCAGACCGGTGCACGTGATCCGCAATATCCCCGAGATCGAGGCATCACAAGTGCCCCCGGCGGTCCGCTTGCGCGAAGAGCTGCACATCCAGGACGGTCTCAAGATCTTCTTGTACCAGGGGGGAGTCGGACCCGCACGCAACCTCGAACCTATCATAAAAGCCCTGGCGCTTGCGCCCGCGGCGGTCTTGGTCATCCGCGGCCCCGGCTTCGAAAACTTTCAGGCGGGCTACGAGCGACTGGCGAAAAAGCATGGTGTACGCGACCGTCTCTACTGTCTGTCCCCGGTGCCGTCCGCGCGCGTGGTGGCCGAAGCGAAGGCCGCCGACGCCGGCATCTGGAGCCTGCTGGCCAACGTGGGGCTCAACTTCAAATACTCGCTGCCCAACAAGGTCTTCGAGTATATCGCCGCCGGTATTCCGCTCCTGGTCGCCGACCTGCCCGAAGTGCGCAGGATTGTGGCTCGCTACGAAATCGGCCTGTGCTTTGATCCCACCGATCCTGGGTCCATCGCCGAGGCCATGAACCAGTTCGCGAGCCAACCGGACCTTGGGGAAAAGTTTCGCCGCAATATTCCGAACGCGCTGCGTGATTTGCGCGCCGATCAAGAATGGAACAAACTTGTAAGTCTGTATCGGCAACTCGAATCCGACGCGGGCAATGGCAAAGGAGCGCCACCAGAATGTGCGGCATAGCGGGCATGGTGGGCGTGCGGCCAAAACCCGGCCAGCTCAAGGCGATGGCCGACGCCTTGGCGCGCCGCGGCCCCGACGACGAAGGCTTCTTCCTCGGACCGGACGTCGGACTGGCGTTTCGGCGGCTGGCCATCGTCGACCTTGCCGGCGGCCGTCAGCCCATGTGCAACGAGGACGAATCCGTCCGCCTCATCTTTAACGGCGAAATCTACGATCATGACCTGTTGCGCCGTCAGTTGGAGAATAAAGGCCATCGCTTTGCCACCGATCACTCGGACACCGAAGTCCTGGTGCACGGCTATGAGGAATGGGGTCAGGAGTTGTTCGGCAAACTGAACGGCATGTTCGGCGTCGCCATCTGGGATGAACGACACAAGAATCTCATCTTGGCCCGCGACCGCTACGGCGTCAAACCGCTTTACTATGCTCCCTTGACCGGCGGCGGGCTCGCTTTCGGCTCCGAAATCAAATCTCTTTTCGCCGGCGGCCTTGTTTCCGCCAGACCCAACGCCGCCGGCCTCCTCGAGTATTTCTCTTTTCAAAACCTGACGCAGCGGCAAACGATGTTCGCCGGCGTCTATCAGTTGGAGCCGGGCACGCTGCTCGTTTGGCGCGACGGCAAATTCACTTTGCGTCGCTACTGGGACGTGCGTTTTCCGCGCAGCCGTCGCGGGCCGCTTGCCGAATTGGCCGAAGAGCATCGCGCCATCCTCACCCGCGCATTGAAACGCCAAATCGCAGCCGACGTTCCCGTCAAGACGTATCTTTCCGGCGGCATCGATTCCACCGCGCTTACGGTCGTCGCTCATCGTCTCGACCCCAGCGTGACGGCTTACAGTTGCATCTTCGACCTCGACAGCGTCGGCGCGGACCGAAACGTCGATGAGCGCGAGTATTCGCGCCTGGTCGCAGGAAGTTACGGCCTGGAGCGCGTCGAGCATCTTCTGCCGCAAGACGTGTTGCCGAGCGTGTTGCTCGATTACGCATTGGTCATGGAAGATCTGCGCATGGGCGTGGGCTACCCGGTTTATTGCATCGCCCAGCGCGTGGCCCGCGACGCCAAGGTGGTGTTATCCGGCACCGGCGGCGACGAATTCCACGCGGGTTACGTCGGACGTTTTCAAACCGTGGGTGTCGCGGCCCACGGTCCGCCGAACGGTCCAGAGGCCCGTTCCATGCAGGGCCTTTTGAGTACATGGAAACAGCGGCTCAAGCGCTGGCTGCGCGGCCCAAAACCGCCGACCACCGACCAGCTCTACCGAAGTCTGTTGCATTTCATGATCAAGCCGAAGGATTGGGCCGCCGCTTTCACGCCTCAGTTTTTGGCCGAAGCGCACGGCTTTGATCCGGACTCGGTTATGGACGAATTCTTCAATCAATGCCCCAGCACGGACTGGCGCGATCGCGTTCTTTATGTCGATGCCAAGACCTACCTCGCAGGCCTGCTGGCTTTCGAGGATAAGGTCTCCATGGCCCATTCCCTGGAGACGCGCGTGCCGCTCTTGGACAACGAGCTCGTGGACTTCGTGTTGGATGTGCCCTTCGATGCCCTCTGGCAAGGCGACACCGGCAAGATCCTGTTTCGCGAGTCCGTGCGGCCGTGGGTGCCCGACAAGATCTACACCAAGCCGAAGATGGGTTTCGGTCCACCGGATTCCTCGTGGTATCGCGGCAAGCTGCGCCCCTGGATTGAATCCATGCTCAGTCCGCCGCTCACCCAGGAGCGCGGCATCTTCCGCCCCGAATACGTGGAAACCGTTCTCGAGCAGCACTTCAGCGGCCAAAAGGACAATTATTACCTCATCTGGTCGTTTCTCAATCTCGAAGCTTGGTGCCGTGCCTTCGGGTTCTATGGCGCCGCCACGCTGCGAGCGTCTTCCTGGCACGTGGCGGCTTAGTCTACGTCCAGTGCCAAGCCCCTCAGTATATACTAATTACCTATCTAACAGATACAATACATAGTTAGTCAGATAACATTGCAATAAGTACACACAATTGTACTTGTATGGATTGCATCGTTTGTGTGTGTATGTGCAATGCAATCCATTCGTCCCGCGCAAACTCGTGAAAGACAATGTCTTGCCGCCCACAGGCCGTGATCCGGTTTGCTACAATAATGGATTCCAGCGAATTAAGCAGTTTTCGAGGTTTTCGCCATGGCCGAGACAAAGGGGACACCGCAATCGGGCGCGGATATTCTGGTGCAATGCTTGGTGAACCATGGCGTGGAAGTCCTTTTCGCCTACCCGGGCGGGGCCAGCATGCCGCTGCACCAAGCGCTCACGCGTTTCGGCGACAGGTTGCGCACGGTTCTGCCGCGACACGAGCAGGGCGGCGGCTTCATGGCCGAGGGCTATGCGCGCTCTACGGGAAAGGTCGGTGTGTGCATGGCGACGAGCGGGCCCGGCGCGACGAATTTCGTCACTTGCCTGGCGGACGCCAAGATGGATTCCGTGCCGCTCATCGCCGTCACGGGCCAGGTCGGCACGCATGTCATCGGCACCGACGCGTTTCAGGAGACGCCGATCATCGAAGTGTGCCGGGCGATCACCAAGCATCATTACCTGGTGCAGCGGACCGAGGACATTCCGCGCGTGATGAAGGAAGCGTTCTACATCGCCAGCACCGGCCGGCCGGGCCCGGTCATTGTCGATGTGCCCAAGGATCTGCAAAACCGCGCCATCATTCCAGACTATGATCCGCCGATGAACCTTCCCGGCTACAGGCCACAGCGCGCCGCCTCGCGCGAACAGCTGGAAGGCGTGCTCGCCCTGGTGCGGCACAGCAAGAAACCCATCATCTACGCCGGCGGCGGCATCATTCAATCCGGAGCGGCGTTGTATCTGCGCCAATTTGCGGAGAAGACCGGCATCCCCGTCGCGCTCACCGTGCACGGCCTGGGCGGCTTCCCAAGCGACCATTTCCTGTGCCTGCAAATGCTCGGCATGCACGGCACAGTCTATGCCAATTACGCCATCAACGACGCCGATTTGCTGTTGGCGCTGGGCGTCCGCTTCGACGACCGCGTCACAGGCAAGGTGAGCGAGTTCGCCAAGCACGGCAAGATCGTGCACATCGACATCGACCCGTCCGAGATCAACAAGATCAAGGCGGCCACTTTGCCCGTCAATGGCGACGTGTGCCAGACGCTCAAGGAGCTAGTGGCGCTCTTGGACGCGGACCCGAGCCTGGGCCCCAAGAGCAACGCCTACGCCGACTGGATTCGCCAGGTCGAGGAATGGCGCTCGCAGGAGCCGATGCGATTTCAGGATCGCGACGACGCCATCATGCCGCAATTTGCGATTCAAAGGCTCTGGGAGATTCTGCGCGAGCGCGGCATGCTGGAGGACACGATCGTCACGACGGGCGTCGGCCAGCATCAGATGTGGGCGGCTCAGTATTTCAAGTTCAATTCGCCGCGCCATTGGCTGACGTCGGGCGGCCTGGGCGCGATGGGTTTCGGTTTGCCTGCCGCGCTCGGCGCTCAGGCCGCGCACCCACTCAAGACCGTCATCGACATCGACGGCGACGGCAGCTTCCTCATGAACATTCAAGAGTTGGCCACCGCGTATTGCGAAAAGCTGCCCGTCAAAACGATGCTCCTTAACAACCAGCATTTGGGCATGGTGGTGCAGTGGGAAGACCGCTTTTACGAATCCAATCGCGGCCATACCTATCTCGGCGCCGGCTTCGAGCATGAGCCGTACCCGGACTTTGTCGCTTTGGCACAGGGCTTTAAATGCGGGGCCAGAAGCGTGGAACGCAAGGAAGACCTGGACGACGCCTTGGAGGAGATGATCGACAGCAAGCTGCCGTATGTGCTCGACGTGCTCGTGCCGTACCAGGAGCACGTGTTGCCGATGATCCCGGGCGGGATGACGGTGCGGGATATTATCAAGGCGTAAGGTTTTGGATTGTCGATTGCAGATTCGTCGCTGCAACGTTAAGTTGCATTAATAAGCAGCGGAGGTTATCCCATGAAAACCCTGACACCTCCTTGGTCCAGCGACAACGGCCAACCTGCCGAGATTCCGCCCTTGCACCCAGGCGACCGACTCGGCGTTGAGGAGTTCGAACGACGTTACGAGGCCATGCCGGAAGTGAAGAAGGCGGAATTAATCGAAGGAGTAGTGTATATGCCTTCGCCGGTTTCCATCCAAAAGCACGGTCGCCCGCACTCGCGCTTTAATTGGTGGCTAATCAGCTACGAAATCGCAACAACAGGAGTCGAAGTCGGCGACAATAGCACGCTCAAAGAACTGGAAGGAGAGAATGAACCGCAACCCGACTCATTGTTGCGCATCATGTCGGAATTTGGTGGACAATCGGGCACAGACCAAAAAGGCTATGTTGCCGGTTCACCCGAATTAGTCGGGGAGATTGCCGCCAGCACCGCGAGCTATGATCTCCATGATAAGCTCGAAGTTTTCCGGCGCAATCGAGTGCTGGAATACATCGTCTGGCGCGTCGAAGACCGCGAAATAGACTGGTTCTACCTTAGCGGCGAAAAGTACGAGAAGATTCAACCGGTGGACGGCATGCTGCGCAGCCGTGTGTTTCCGGGATTATGGCTGGATGCATCGGCGCTCATCCGAGGTGATCTGCAGCGTGTGTTGGAAGTTCTTCAAATTGGGGTCGCTTCACCCGAACACGCGGCCTTCGTCGCAAAGCTGCAAAGCCAAAAGGTCAGCTCGGCGGCGTCAAGCGCGGATCGGCCAAATCCAAGCGGTACATGATCTGGTTGTAGTCGTAGCGCGGCGTCTTCTCCTGGCTTTCCGAAAACGTGTGCGTATACGTCCCTTCGAAGTAGATCTTGCGGCCGCCTTCCTGATCGAAAAAAGCGTGGTGCACGGGATTGTAGAACGAGTATTTGTCGTGCGTCACGATCTTGCGCGCATGCCGCCAAGGCCCAAGCGGAGTCTCGGCCTCGGCGTACCAGGTTTCACCGATCATGGAACCTCCGCCGGCAGCCGCGAAGATCGCGATCCAGTGTTTGCGATACTCGTTCCAGCGCATGGAGCCGCCATGCGGGACAACTGGTTTCTTTGTCTCCACATCGAGCAACTCGAACCATTTTTCGGAGCGTTTCATTACACCGTGTTTGATCAGCTCCTCGACTTGCTGCGAAGTCAGCGGCGGCGTATCGCGCTTCCAGCCATAGCGTAGTTCGCCGTCTGGACCGCGCTCGAGCTTGGTCGCCTTCTTGGCGTAACGCCCGCCCTCCACAAGGCATGTGTAGCCCTCGTAGGCTGCCGGCTTCGTCAAATGCTCGAGGTCCGCCAAGACGCGCACAGCGTAGGGAGGCGTGTATCCGCAATAAAGATACTGTTTGCCATCTTCCTCCACGCGCGCCGGATGGCCGTCAAGATACAACGGAGACTCCAGGTCGAACTTAACGAGGCGCTCGAATGCTTGCTTTTCGTCGTTGTAGATCACCAAGCCGCGCTCGTACGTCTCGCCGAGGTTTTTCATGCGCGAATACTTGGCGATGAGTTTCTCCTTGCCCTTGTCCTTTATCGTGATGAGGCCGCCCAGCCAAATGGGACCCGGTCCCGCGACGGACGATGGAGGCACCATCGGGCGCGAGAAACCTTTCTCATCGACGAAGTAGCGCAGATTGACGCCCGCGTCCGGATTGAGCCCCCCCTTCGCGGGCAACTCGGCCGTAGCGCCGCTAACGGCGAAGTTCCCCAAGGGATACGCCGCTCGATTGGTGTCGCCCCAAATCCAGAAGAGCTTGCTGCGATAGACGGTCGCGTGGGCTGAGTCCTGCCCGGTGACCAGACCATTCAAAAGCGGCTTTACGATGGGCGGCTTCTTACCCAGAAGCACGCTGTCGCGATAGATGCCTGCTCCCGTGAGGCGGTACAGCCGCTCCGCAACATTGAGCCGTTTGATCTTGAGCGTGGCCGAACCGCCGGGCGTCGGCTTCAGTTTGACGCCGCGGAAGCCGAAGCCGTCTTTGGGATATTCGTAACCGTGGCTCTTGACGGAAAAGTAGACTTCCTTGCCCATGAGTCCCGGCTCGTCGAAAGCGACGTAGCCCGCGGAATCGGTGACATGGAGAATGTCGTTGGTGGTGCGCAACTCGACTAGGGGCACGCCGCGACCGGTTTGTTCATCGACGACCTGGATTGCAAAGTAATCTGCCGGTTCGGCGACCAGTGCGAAAGAGGAACAAGTCAGCAGTGGCGGACACAGCAGCAGCAAGAATCGCATCCGAAGATTCTAATCTTGCTTGGGCCGCCAGACCAGACCGAGGGCGGTGAGGTTTTCACGCTGCGCCAGGATGGCCCACGGCGTGCCCTGGTGTTCCTCGGCGATCTTCTTCCATGTGCGGCTAATTGTTTTCGTCATGTCCTTGACCTTTGGCTCGTTGATTTGCACTTTTTTCACCGCGCCGACTCGCCAGCCGCTGTGGATAGGCTCGAGCTCGGGGAGGCTGTCGCCGCGAACTTGGGCGAGGATGTTGTTGTACTCGTAGATGTAGACAATGCGCGAGAGCAGCCGTGCATAGGCATAGTCAAAATTGGCGAGCCAGCGTTTGGAGGTCTCCATGTCGCGCTTCTCAGCCAATTGATCGATCTCGGTTTTCAATGTTTCGAGATTGAAGATCATGAGACCGGGCGCTTGTTGCTCTTTCAGGAAGCCATTCTTGACTTGTTGCGAGATCTGCGTGCCTGCAGCGCCGCCCAGCGTCTCGCGCATGGTGATTTTCTTGCTTTCCCGGAGGGCTTCGACGATCTTGAACAGCGCGGCGCGAATGGGGAACTTCTCCGCGTCTTTGCCCATCGCCTCCAGTTCCACGAGCGTCTTGTAGTCGGCCTTGTATTCGTCCAAAGCCTTGGCGCTGAAGTAGGGCAGACTGGCGATTTGCAATTGCTGTTGTGTCTCGCGCACGGTCGGCAAACGGTTGATTTCATCGAGCACGTTCTTAACGACCGCCAAACCCGCGGCTTTTTGACCCTCGGCCATGGGCGGGCGCAAGACGACCTTCGCGGCGAGCGGAATCGTGCTGTCGTAAGCCGCGCCGCCATTAGCTTCCTTGCCGGTGAGCCGTGAAGCCTGCTCCACTTTCTTACGGCCGAGCAATTCTGTCAGGCGCTGATTCACTTTGGGCACGAGCTGCTCCAAGGGCAATGGGTCGGTCGGTTCGGCAATGCCCGGCAAGCGCTCTTGCAGCGTGTTACACAGCGCTTGCAAAAACAGACCGCCTTGCTCGCCCTCGATGGACTGCTGCCCCTTGATGCACGAGCTCCAAACTTGCACGCCGGGGGGCGGAGCGAGCAGCTGGGCGTCAAAGTCCTCGGTCATTTCGCCGGTGCCCGGCAACTCCTCGCCGCGCGCGGGCGGAAAGCGGAACACATCGAGGATCAAGAGCTTTTGCCGCGCCTGGCAATTGGCAAGTTTGCTGTAAACCCATGCCAGCGGTATGAGCGTCTTGGGATCGTCGCGGTTGCCTTCAACCGGCGCCAGATACGCTTCCTTCTCGTGCTCCAGCGCGTGACCGGAGAACAGAAGCACAATGCGATCCTGGTCGCGCGACGATGCAAGAAAATCGGCAATGGTCGTTTCGATTACCTGCTTCGAAGTCGGGAATGGATCCTTGGCCCCGTCGGAAAGCTCGGTGATCTGCGAGGCCGGTATGTTCAAGGGCGGCCGGCTGAGCTGATCGGCAAGTACGGCGCTGCTGCTGCCCGGATATTTGCCGCTGCGCACACTGCCGTAGTGAAGCGGATTGAACAGGAGGTAATTACTCACGTTGATGAGCAACGCGCGGCGCGGGAACTGACCGGCGGCGCTTTTCACCGTCGTCTCTTTCTTTCCCGGCGTCGTTTCCTTCTTCTTGGGCGGATCCACATTCTTCGGCGCCTCTTTCGGCGCTTTTATGGGCGTTTCGTTTTTCGGCTCTTCTTTATTGGGCTCTTCCTTCTTGGGGCCGTTCACCGTCTCAGGATTCTCCTTCTTCTCCTTCTCCTGGGCGAGCGCGACCCGGTTGTCTGGATCCTCACTGTTGAAGAGCGCGGCCAGATGCGGGCCGGCGAAGACGGCGACCAAGCCGCCTATGACGAGCAAACATGCCGCCAGGACGAGGCCCTTGCCCCAACCCGATTTTTGCTGCCGTGAAGCGGGAACGAGCGCCGGGCCGACGCTGGGTGAATCGAAATGAAAATGGCTGCCGCTCGGCGCCGCGAGCGAAGTGTGCGAAGAAGCAGCGGCCAGCGGCGCAGCATGGCCGGCTTTGGGCTTTGAGAGGAAAATGTTCTGGCAAAACTTGCACTTCATCGGCTGCGACAACCAGTCGGCCGGGATGCGCAACGTGTTTTTGCAGGAAGGACAATTTGCTTGAACCACTTGGGGCATGAGGCTTTCCACCGATTTTTGAACATCGGGAGGCGGGTTGGCAAATCCTTACTTATGACGCCATTGTAAACGACGAAGTTCCCCCCGGAAAAGTGCAATCGAATTGTTGATCCTCCCTCGGCCGGCCGCGAATTCATTCTAATGTCTCCAGCAATCCCTGCATTTCTCCCGCGGCATGGCTGTCATTCTGTTTAAGCGCGATGGGTATCCCCTGCTGCAAGATCGCGCGCGCTTCTTCAATCTTGCCGAGGCGCGCCAGCGTGCGGCCCGCCTGATGGTAGGCCGGAGGATAGTTCGGCGACAACGCGAGGATTCTCCCGAAACAACGCACAGCGCCTGCGTCATCGCCTTCGCCGGCGAGCTCCATCGCCAGCATGTAGAGCAGCTCTGCGTCCTCCGGCGACTCCTGAAGCATCTCTTGAAT
>JAKEFD010000204.1 GCA_022616245.1 Gemmataceae bacterium | reverse complement strand
GGATGCAGCCGGGCCCCCAGGCGGTGCGTCTGCTTCTTCCAATCGACCTCGCCGGCGAACTCGGCGGCAAAATGCGGCTCCCAGAACGCGATGTGGCAGACCCGGCCAATGCCGAACACCGTGACCAAACGGCCGCCCTGTTTTTTCAAGTCGCCGATCTGCTGGGCATAGGTAGGCAGCTCATTTTTCAGCGCGAAGTGGCGCTGTTTGGGCGGCACCGTCGCCTTGCCCAGGGGTCCGTAAAAGGCTTGTTCCATTGCGTATTGAAACGCCCCGGAATTGTCCGAAGGCAGCGTGTTGCCCTGTGCGTCGGACCACTCGTCCATATTGAAGCCGTGCACGTGCTCACAGCTAACGCCCCATTCTTTGAGGAAGTAGACGGCCCAGCGGTACATGCCCATGGGCCCGACCGGAAGGATGAGAAGGAGCGGCCGGCCGGCTTGCTTGGAAAGCTGAATCTCGCGCGCGATCTCATGTCCCATGAAGGTATCGAAGTCGGCCAGTGAGACGCAGCCGACCGGTTCGAACTGGGCGTGCCACCACGCGGGTCGCTTTGTCATCTGCTCGCGCGACAATGCACCCAGTCGATCGATCTTCTCCAGATCCCAGCCGGCGGGCAGAAATCCCTCCATCATCGAGCCGCGGAAGGTCGTCAAGAGATTCATGGCGCGAACTCCCGAAAGATTCTGTGAACTTTTTCCGGTGGATTGCGTAAATGGTACAGGCTCGACGTTGCGGAAGAAACCACAAAGGCACAATAAGACAGAGGCTTCACTCACAAGCTGCTGAAAATGCCGGGCGGCCGGGACTTTGCCCTTGTTTCCGGGCCGTCTGCGCATAAAAAAGAGGGATTCACCCCCGACCCCTCTCCCCAGTGAGGGTGAGGGAAGAAGACAAATTCCCTTGTTTCCGGGCGATTCCGGGAGGAACACTCATGACCCGTTGGTTTGGTGCGATGGCCGTCTTGGCAGGCATGTTGGTGCTGGCAGGCGTCAGGCTGCCCCTGTATGCCCAGGACAAGGAAGAGAAGCTGGAATGGAAGGCCTTCGAGAAAGGCAAACCCTTCTATCAAGAGCTCACCACGAAAACGACTCAGGACATGAAAGTCATGGGTCAGGAAATCAGTCAGAAACAGGAGCAGACCTTCTTTATCAAGTGGACCGCGGAAGATAAGGACAAGGCAGGTAACTACGTAGTCACCCAGGAGATCATCGGCGTCAAAATGAAGATCGACATCGGCGGCAACACCATCGAGTATGACTCGATGAATGAGAAGCCGGCGGCCAATCCGATGTCCGATTTCTTCAAGGCTCTGTTGACCATGAAGCTGAAGCTGACGATCAATCCGAAAAACTTCAAGGTGGAGTCCATCGAAGGTCAGGATGATTTTGTCAAGAAGCTCGGCGGCACCAATCCGCAAATGGAGCCCCTCTTGAACAAGATTCTTAGCAAAGACGCGCTGCAGCAAATGGCCGAGCCCACCTGGGCCGCGTTCCCCTTGGAAGCAGTGAAGAAAGGGTCCACCTGGAACAAGAAAAGCAAGCTGGACCTGGGTCCCATCGGCACTTACAACACGAACTTCGACTTCACGTTTGAAGGCGCGGACAAGGACAAGCTCGACAAGGTGAACATCAAGTCGAGCCTGGAATACACGGCGCCTTCCGGCAAGAACGGCTTGCCGTTCGTGATCAAGAAAGCGACGCTGGTCAGCAAGGATGGCTCCGGAGTCGCCTACATCGACCGGGCCAAGGGCCGCATCGAGAAATCCGAGATGAAGATGAAGCTTGAGGGCGATCTGACCATCGAAGTCGGCGGCATGGAAACCGTCGTCAGCCTGATCCAGAATCAAGAAGCCAAAGTAACGACTACCGACGAAGACCCCGTCGAAAAAATGAAAAAAAAGAAGTAGTCGTGAGCGAACGACAACCTTGTGTCTACTAAGCCCACGGCAACACCGTGGGCTTTTTTGTCCTCCTCATTCAGAGCCGCGCACGCAGTAAGCGGTGAATTCGGCTACGAGGGATCCAATGAAAGGTCCACGCTCCCGCTGGAAGCACGACGTGCGCCGCGTCTGGGAATGCCCCGCATGCGGCAAGCGCGTTTATTCCGGCGGCCAAGTCACGCATCGTGTCTGTTCGTGTGCGCTCGACCATACTACTTCGATGCGACTAGTCGAAGAGCGGAAGATCCCCCTGCCCTCTCCCGGACTTGCATCCAATGTCATCCCCGACGCCGCGCCGCCTGCTGCCGGATGAGCCGCTGCCGCCATACGGCTATGTCCCAGGTCGATTACCGCACCCTGTTTCTGATCCAGCGGGACATAGTTACGGCGTAAAGCTTGAACCTGTCTCATTTGATGCTGACCGCTGGCGTCATTGCCACGCATACCTGCGCGGCATCGACCTGTACAATCACGGCTACTACTGGGAAGCGCACGAAGCCTGGGAGCAACTCTGGCACGCGGCGGGAAAAACCGGCGTCTATGCGGATTTCTTCAAAGGACTGATTCATCTTGCTGCCGCGGGAGTCAAAATGCGCGAGGGGATCGACGCGGGCGTTCGCAGTCACACGCGCCGGGCGGCAAATCTGCTTCGCGGAGTGCGTTCAAAAGCCGGCGAATGGCTGCTTGGATTGCGTTTGGAGGACCTGATATTGTTTGCGGAAGAGGAGAAACAAGCGCCGAAAATGCGGTCCGGCGTTTTCCCTGCAGTCGACGTGGTCTTTTCCCTTTCGTTGATTCCGAATGATGATGAGCCGAGCAGTTGACATTCCCTCGCTCGCGCGTCGGGCTAGTGTTAACTGTCCCTTGCTCGCGCGTCGGGCTAGTTAACTTTTCAAGTGCTTTGAAGTGCCTGCACAGCTTCCTGCTCCGTCGCATAGAACTGAAAATACTTCTCTAAACCAGCCGCGCGAAAGATGTCCTTTGTGAATGCGCTTAGTTGTGCCAGAGCCAACGCGCCGCCGGCGGCCTGCAAGCGTCGTTGCAGATTCACCGTCTTGGCCAGAAACACACTGTAAAGGCAGTCCATTTGTCCGGGACCGAGATTGAGCACCAGTTTGCGGCAGCCGTCTTCGTCAATGAGCCGGCCCAATTCCGCTCCCAATTCTTCCAAGGCGATTTCGTCATAGGCGGCATGTCGCAAGCGCACGCAGGAAATATCCGCGCGTTTCGAGACGTCAATCTGCGTGTATGGTCGTTCCATTGTTTATTGGTCACACAACCGGCAAGGCAATCGGCGCAGCGTCCCTAGAAGCATTTTCGCCGAAGAGCGCAGTGCCCTCGACTCGCGATACCCTGACCGTCACGCGCCGGCTGAGCAGGTCCGAATGAAATCCGGAAAAATACACCGGCGCATATCGGCAGGACGTGCCCAAGGCGATGCCTGGCCTCTTCGGGTCCTCGCCTTCAACCAGGACATCCAGCGTCCGGCCAACGAGCGAATGAAAGTAGCGCCGAGACAGTGCGCGCTCCAATTCGAGTAACGCCGCGCGGCGCTCGGCGATGACTCGGGGCGGCACACGGTCCGGAAGCGTCGCCGCAGGCGTCCCCTCGCGCGGACTGTAAGAAAACACGTGCAGTTTCGAGAACCCCGCTTCGCGCACAACTCGACACGTCTCTTCGAAGTCGGCGTCGGTTTCGCCTGGAAAGCCAACGATGATGTCTGTGGTAAAGGCGGGCTGATCGAGCGCATCCCGCAAGCGCCGGCAGCGCTCGAGGAACCCGGCCGACCGGTAACGTCGCTTCATCCGTTCCAAGATGACGTCCGAGCCGCTTTGCAAGCACAGATGCAAGTGCGGCACGACGCGCGGCGACCGCCGCATGGCCGCGGCCAATTCGTCCCGTGCCTCGGCGGCTTCCAGGCTGCTCAGGCGAATGCGGAAGTCACCGGGGATGTCGTTCAACAGGTCGAGCAGATGCCACAAGCGCCGCCAGGCGTGCTTGGGCTTGCCCTTGCAAAGGTCCAAGCCGTAGTGTCCAAGATGAATGCCGGTCAGCACGATCTCTTGCACGCCGTTGGCAGCCAGGCCGGCGACTTCAGCGGTGATTTCTTCCGGAGGCCGGCTCCGCAATACCGGGCGCACTTTGGGAATGATGCAAAACGTGCAGTTGAGCAGGCAACCGTCTTGCACCTTGACGAAAGCGCGCTGGTGGCCGTCGAAGCGTGTGATGCCGGCGGGCATTTCCAAAACACCGAACTCGCGCAACTCTTCGCCTAGCCGCTGCTTGTCCGTAATCACATGTGTGACGCCGGGCAGGCGGGCTATCGTGTCCGGTTCGCGCGTGGCATAGCAGCCCATGACGACCAGGGCGGCACCGGGATTCTCGTGGTGCAGCCGCCGAATAAGCTGCCGGCCCTTGGCGTCGCCCTCCATCGTGACGGTACACGTGTTGACCACGCACAAATCGGCCGGCTCGTTTGCTGCAACCTCGCGATAGCCCGCGGCTTCGAGCGCTTCCTTGACGTACTGGGTCTCGTATTGGTTGACCTTGCAACCCAGCGTCACCAACCGGCAGGTTTTGACCGCAGTCATCCGTCTCATCATTTCGCGCTCGCGTCACTCGCCGATAATCATTCTATGTCCACCTTGACCCGATAGACGACCATGGTTTCATTGCTGTTGGGCAAAACGTGCGCGCCCAGGTCCTCCACGGGAATCGATTGCCGCACCTTTTGCCGTGCGGCGGCGCTCAGCAGAATCGGGCCGCCCAGTTGCTTGGTAAGCTGTTCGAGTCGCTGGCCATAGTTCACCGTTTCGCCGATGGCCGTGTATTCGCGGCGCATGCCGGACTGACCGTCGGAACGCACAATGGCAGCGCCGAAACATCCGACCAGGGCCGCACCAGTGTGAATGCCGACACCGACTGTCAAAGGCGCTATTCCGTCGGCCGCGAGATCGCGATTGAGTTTTTCCAGTCGGGCCAGCATCTCCAGTGCGCACGCGACAGCGAGGCCGGCGTGGTCGGGCCGAGGCAGCGGGGCGTTGAACATAGCCAAGACGCCGTCGCCCAGAAACCTGTTGACGTAGCCGCCTTTTTCCTCTATGGCCCCTAAAGCCAAGGTAAGAAATTGATTGAGCAGGGCGCCGACGCGTTCGGGCGCTTCGCCGGCGCAGCGTTTGGTGAAGCCGCGAATGTCCGCGAATAACACGGTAATCTCCTGCACCTTGACTTCCAGCCCCGGCATGCGCTCGAGAATCTCGTCGCGGACTTCCGGACTGACGAACTGGCCAAACGTCTCGCGCAGCATCTGGCCGCGTTCCAGCGCGACGGCCATGTCGTTGAACCGGTCGCTGAGGCGGCCCCATTCGTCCGGCCGTTTTTCCTCGACGCGGGCGGCGAAGCGCCCTTGAGCGATTTGCCCTGTGGCGGTCTCATGCAGGCGCAGCCAGCGGCGCAGGTCGAAGCCGACCACTGCGAAAATCAAGAAACCAAACAGCGTCCCAGTGAATGCCACGATGCCGGCTATGATCTGCAGCCGATCCGCATCGCTTGCATCAGGTTCTATGTTCAAAGCCACGACGACGACCGCCACGAGCGGCATGACCGCCACGGCAAGCCACAACAGGAGCAACCGGGCCACGAAGGGGATGCGCACCACGCCTTGCACATTGGCCGGCCTCTCGTTCACAAAGAACACAGGATAAAGGGCGGCCATCAAATACCACTCCAGCAGGAAGAACGTTTGCACGGTTGTGAACACGGCGGAAACGGCGAACGAGATGCCGAATTGCAGCCAAACCGTGCCTGCCGCCTGCAAGCTGCCCCAGGTGCACACGATCCAAGGAAAGACCACCGCGCCCGGAATCCAGCCGAAGAAGTTGATGAACAATTGCAGGAAGGGAGTATTGACCACACGCCGCCGGCAGAACTCCAGCGTTCGGGCGTCGACTGCCTCTTGTTTCTGCAACTGGCGCCAACAGCCGGCGAGCGGCCAGATAAGCCAAACCATCAGGGCGAAGGCGAGTGGATACGCGACCAGATTGTAAACAGGCAAGGCGATGTGATAGAAAGCTTGCTGTTGCGCGGCATCGAGCGTCCGTTCGACGATGACATAGCGGTTATAGAGGATGTTGAAGAGGCTGCCCGCGGCGTTGGAAAGCAGGACGCACAGGAACATGCCGAGTAATGGATGACCCCGCAGAGATCGCTGAAAGGGCACGTTGCGCGACAGCGCTGTCGATTCGCTCAGCGTCTTGGTGTCGGGAACCATGCACTTTCAATTATGCAACAGGCTACCCGCGCTGTCGCCAGCCAAATCAATCAGGAACATGGCTAACCGGTAACGGCGCTTACTTTCTGTCGACTCTTTTAGAATCTCTTGGAGGTACTTCTCTTGCACAGCCTTGTCGGGCGCCACTTGCTTGGCGGCGATGAGATCGTGCAGAGCTTTCGATAGCTCCGCCTCAGAGTACTTTTCAGCGAGCGCGCGTGCCCCAAGCGCTCGCTTGAGGGCAACATGATTGTCCACCTGCTGAAAACACTTTTCCTGCAGCAGGGAATAGAATTCATCCATCCGCATCGCCAACATCGCTACCTGCGGGTCGTCCTTCTTTCCAACTGAGCGAAAAAACGTGAATCGGCTACGCAACAGCATGGGATAAAGCGCCCCGACAAGAATCGCCAAAAGCCAGTCCGATTCAAGCGTGAACGCATAGCGCGCTAGGGCGTACGTGGCTGAGGCAAAAAGGAAATTGATAACAAACAGGACGTAAGTCCAATCAAAACGCAGTGTGTAAAGAAATGTGAAGCCGAAAGTTCGGATCAATTCGCCGCAGACGACCAAGAAAGCCAGTCCGTTTGTGACAAGGAAAGGTTCAAGTCGCATGGGCGGCAATCGATCCTATGCCGTATGAAAGATTTTGAGTAGTTGGCGGCCTTTATTGGAAATCCGGAAGATCTGGTTGTCAAATGGAATTGGAGTCGCTGTTGCCTCAATCAACTGACTGGCCAAGAGCTTTTCCAGATAGGGTGCTATTTTGGCGGGTTCGGCCCTGAGGCGCGTGGCGATGTCAAACGTGGAGCCCGAACCCCTAATGTTGAGGGTCTCCAAGACCGGCAACTCCTGATCGTTTACTTCTTGCGCCAGCTTCAACATGTCGTTTTTCATCGCAATCCCTCGGTTCTCGGCAACTATATCCTAGCTGTTCGCGAATTCATTTCAAAGCAAAAGAACCTGCATGGTGGTGATCATGCAGGTTCAGCCAATGACAGTTCGGCACAAGTTGGGCGAGCGCCCGGCACCAGCGACGACATCGCTAGACTTCTTCCCTCTGCACTTCGACCAGGCTGCGCAGTTTCTTCATCGCCCGGACATTGAGTTGGCGGACGCGCTCCTTGGTGATGCCGAGCTTCTCGCCGATTTTCTCGAGCGTCATGCCTTCTTCGTTGTCGAGGCCGGCGCGCATGCGGATGATTTCGCGCTCGCGCGGATCGAGATACTCGAGCAAGCGGTTGACCTTGTGCGAGGCTTGCTCGGCGCTGGCCAGGCATTCCTGCTCGTCGGTGCGGTTGTCGGGAGCGGCGTCAAACAGCTCTTCCGCGCCGGTCAGGTAACGCTCGCGGCGGTTCTTCTCTTCCGGAATGCTGCGCGCGAAGTTCTTCATGATCGCCCAGCTGGCGTACGTGCTGAACTTGTTGCCGCGGCTGTAGTCGAATTTCTCCACCGCGCGGATGAGCGACATGTTGCCGTCCGACAGGAGCTCGAAGAAGTTCTCGGACGCGGCGCCGTGCCGCTTGGCGATCGACACGACCAGGCGCATGTTGCAGTTGATGAGCTGGTCCTTGATCAGGTTGGCTTGCTCGACCAGCTCTTCGACTTTGTCCAGATCCTGTCTACGGACCTTGTGCGGGTCGATGCGGCCGGTCGGCGTCTTCATTTCTTCGAGCAGCCGGGATGCCTTGAACTTCAAGAAATTCATCTTGCGGAACAGGTGCTGCTCCTGGTCCTTGTTGAGCAGCGGAGTTTCATAGAGCGAGGCCAGCTCGGGCGGCGCGTCCTTGGGGATGCGCATTTGCCGGCGGTGGTCCTCAAAATCCTCGACGCCCGGCATATCGGCAAGGATGATCGGCTCCATCGCCGAATCGTCAAACGACGGATTGCCGATGTAGTCGAGCGGCAAATCCATGAGCCGCTGGGCGCGGATCTCATTGATGACGCGATACATCGAGGAACGGGTGCGGGAAAAGCGTTTCGCCAAGGTATCCACGGGTATCCCCCTGCGGAAGGAGCTAAAGATCATCTGCTTGGTCGCCGGATCCATGGGACCGGTGAGCAACGGAAACAATGCCTGATCCGGGTGGGCGCGATCGAAGTTTCGGATCGTATAACGGACGGTTTCCGCCGCGCGGCCGATGCGCCGCCCGATGCGCTTGCTCACTTCCGTCAAGTTGACGGCGGCGCCCAAGCGGACAAAGCGCCGGGCCTGGCGGAGGATTTCGTCTTTCTCCACCTCGGTGAGCTGCGTGAATTGCCCACTTTTCTCCACGCGGCCTTTGTTCGCGTTCAGAAACGGATCGACCAGTGACGGTAAAAAGCCCACGTGACGCCGGCCGTTGACCAGCACCGGCACGCCAATGAGGCCCTTCTTCCGCCAGCGATTGATCGTCTTGGTCGTCACGTTCAGTTTCTTGCTCATCTCTTCCAATGTCAGCACCGGCTCGGCCATCGTCTCGACCGGCATGGCCGGCAGCGATCGAGCCATGGCGCCGATCAACAAGCGCAGATCACCCACCAGGTCTTGACCCCGGATCAGCAAATCGGGATAAGCATCGGGGCGAAAATCGGTGATGCGATAAATGACGTATTGGTACGGGTATTCCCGATTGCTGTCCGTCTCCGCAAGCAACGTTTCGGCGCGGCGCAGGTGCTCCAAGCGGCGCGCAGGGGGCGCGAACCGGACTTGCTGGTCCGTGAACTCCTCAAGCGCGGGCTGTTGATAGCGAACCACGACTGCACTCCTTTGAAGTCACTCGCTGACGACTCTCTCACCCCAACCCTCTCCCTGAGTGCGAGGGTGAAACCCGGATACGACTTTCTCTAAAGTTCGGCCTCCCATATACCGACGTTAGAAAGTTGCTAACTATTAGACATTTACAGCCGTTCCAAGGGTTCGGACTTTTCGGGAGGAGGCCGGCAAACGGGGCAGCCCATTCCCATTCTGCCTAACGGGACCGCGTTGCCCCTCTTTCCTTGCTTCGGCCGGCTAACCAGGCCATTTTCAGCCACTTCGGTAGTTTTTCTCAAGTTTTGCCGAAGTCGCGACAGAACACTGCAAGTGGCGTGCCCTGACAATAAATACGCATCCCGGCCGCCAAAAGATTCAATTCTAATCATCGAACTTAAGAGAGTAATGTTCAAAGACTTACGATTCATGCTACCTCTCCAGCTTTGGGAACGCATAACTGACAATTAGTTCATTTGATGAACAAAAGTTTACAATCTGTTTGTACAAAATTGCAAGGTCAGTAGGTCAAAAAAATCACCAGCCAGCGCAAACCTTATGAACCGCCCGACATACGCGACCGTCACGGCTTGTTCCCTGCGCTAAAAAAACCAACGCCTGGGCCAAGCTTGCGCTCAACTTCACTTCAGCTGGACAATTAAAATGAGGAATCTTGGTCCGCTTTGCGATCGCAAGAACCCTGGCCCCTACTCCGACTATGACAATGAACTCCTCATTTTCCCTTTTGGTGTTCGCGCTGCTCGGTCAAACAGCCCAGACAATCAAAGTCGAAGAGAGCTTTCGGCCCGGCTACTTGTATCACGTCAGCAGCCGGGTCAACATTTCGGGCACGCTGCAGATTCCAGGCGACAAGGGGACTGCCAAGCCGTTGGCGCTTTCGGGCGCGAGTGTCATCGACTACGACGAACGGGTCTTGACCGAGAAAGACGGACGCGTCGAAAAGACGATCCGCGTCTTTCAAAAAATGAACTTCGAGCGCAAAGTCGGCGACCAGGAGCAGCATAGCGCCTTGCGGCCGGAAGTGCGCCGACTCGTGCTCTTGCGCCATGGCAATCTGGAGGTGCCGTTTTCTCCAGCCGGAAGTCCGCTGACCTGGAGCGAATTGGACCTGGTCCGCACCGATGTTTTCACGCCGGCGCTCGTGGGCCTATTGCCTCCGACGGCAGTGAAACTCGGCGACCGTTGGCAAGCGGGTAAAGGCGCCGTTCAAGAACTCACCGACCTGGAGAAGATCGACGAAGGCGACATCACCTGTTCGTTCGAGGGCACGAGCACGCTGGCCGGCAAACAGCAAGCGCGCATCGGATTCGCGGGCACGCTCCGCGGCGTCGGCGAAGACGGCCCCACGCGCCATCAAATCGAAGGCCATTTGTTTTTCGATTTGACCGGCAAATACCTGAGTTATGTCTATGTCAAAGGGACACACTTTCTTCTGGACAAGTCGGGCCAGCCCAACGGCAAGGTGGAAGGGACGTTTGTTCTCACGCGCGAACCGGTCGCCAAGGCGCACGGCCTCGGTGACGCTGACTTGCGCGGACTCATGCTCGAGCCAACCGAGGACAACACGCTGCTCCTTCTGGACCAGCCCGACCTCGGCGTCCGATTACTATATCCCAGGCGTTGGCGCGTCGGCAGCGTGCAAGGCCGGCAAATCACTCTGGACGAAAACCGCGGCAACGGCCTGTTGCTGAACGTCGAATCCTTGGCCCGGACGCCCAGCGGCGTCCAGTTTCAGCAAGAAACGCGCGCCTGGCTGGATCAACAAAAGGCAAACATCCTGCGTGCCGATCCGCCGAAGTTCTTGGCGGGCGGCATCGAGCACTTCGCCTTCGAAGCGCATCTGGCCAAGAGCCGGCAACTGCTCGATTACTACGTCCTCCGGCAACCTCTGGGCGGCGTCACGATCGCGGTCCGACTTGTGCCCGCGGACGCCGCCGCCGTTCGCAAAGACGTGGAGCGCATCGTCGGCAGTTTGCGCGTGACCAAGCAGCAATAGAATCGCACCGCTTCCTCACGGTCGCGGCTCGGACTTCGTCGCCGACCCCTGACCCCCGACCCCTCTCCCTCGGGACGATGGGCGATGGAAGGAACGCGACTTTGCCGGCGACGCCTGCTCGCCCACGTCGATGAGCCGTTCGACTTCGGCGTGCCACGCTTCCAAGCCCAAGCTCGCGGCCATGGCGAGCGCGAGCAAGGGCGGCGTCCAGCTGAGGTAGTTCCGCGCGCGCCGGGCCGCCAGACAACCGAGCGACATGCCGAGGAAGCAGGCGAGCAACACGCAGTTGGTGAAGAAGGTCAGGAACAGGACATGGGCGCCGAACCAGCGGATGCAGGCCAGTTCGAGGAAGAGAATGAGGAAACTGATGAGGAAACGGTCGAAACTAGCGCGCGCAGTAGCGGACGCTGCCTGCGTCGGCGCTGGGGCCGCGGTATGTCCCTGCTCCCCTCGCCCCTGGGGGGAGAGAAGGCACAGGAGTGAGGGAGTCTGCCGCACTGGATTTCTCGCCAAAGAGTTGCGTCACTGACCATAAGCGCTAGGCCGATTCGGGTCAAAGAAATCCTTCGATTTTGATCATTTTGTGACTTGACAGGCGAAAATGCCCGATTACGATCAGCAGTAGCAGTAGCAGTAGCAGTACCTATTCTCTTCGCTTTGGTTTCGAAGCGCCCAATTTCAAACGCGGTCGCCCTTCGGTTCGGTCAGGTAAGGGTTTTCATCTTGGACGAACAGCCATGCCCGAAGCACCCCAATCAATAGCTTCGCGAAAGCGCCCATGGGGTGCACTTGCGGCGCTGCTGTTTCTCGGGACTTCAACTGCAGCTGTTTACTGGCTATCTTCGAACGGGAACGAGTTGGTGTGGCCTGGGCAAGAATTGACCGTTGACGCTAAATATCTTGACTTTGGGGAGGCATTGGAGACCAACGCTTTTCCGTGGAAGTTGTTGATTCACAATCCGACGGACAAAGACATGAAGGTGGTCGGCTTCTACACGGATTGCAGCTGCGCTGGAGTGACGCCAAGCTCTTTTACGATACCCGCCGGTGCTGATAGTGAAGTTCTCGTGAGTCTAGATTTGAGGGATTACACCGCCAAGAAAAACGCTGATGGAATAGCAGAAATACCCCCGGCACTGCGCAGTTTTGCCGTGGCGATCAGCCCAAAAATTGATGGACGCATCGACGTCCAAAAGGGTTGGCGAATCAAGGGCCAGGTCCAAAGAATCCTCACAATTCCGGCTTCCACACTTGACCTCCAGCAAGGGTATGTGCGTGGCTTGCCGTTTCCAAAACAGAACCTAAGAGTCATAGCGCACGTCGCTCTATCAGGCATAATGGTAAGTTGCCCCAAGAATTATGGACAGGCTGTCGCGCGCCGGGTTCCTGGCGAGCGCAATGAATGGATACTGGAGGTTACACTCGCACCGGATGTGCCTGCCAGCTCGTTAGAATTCAAGATAGAGCTTCAACCATATGACCTTGAGCGTCGCTCGCTGCCGGCCGCACAGGTGCAAGTGATTGGAAGAGTCCATCAGGATGTCAACCCCATTCCTGAAAGCATTGTTTTGGGTGATCAGTCGATCGGTCAAACGACGGTTGAAACAATTGCCTTGCGTTCCTTTAGCGGCAAGGCTTTCCGAGTGCAATCAATAAGACTGTCATCCCATACTCTAAAGATTGAACCCTTGAGCCAAGACAGGGACGGATACGTCACAGAGTCTCTGTTTCGGCTCGCGGCAACGTGCTCCAAAGAGCGCGATGAGAGACGGTTTGTCGAATTCGTCGTTCGAACACAAGCTGGCGAAGAGCAGACTGCGACCGTAACAGTTGATTCTTTCGGCGTGCAGAAAACAGCGGACCGGTAGTGAACGAGCGAGGAGGGCCCATATGCCTCACATACAGACAGCTGTAGTCACTCTATCAATGCTGATTCTGCACTATTCTTCTACTTTTGCGGACGCACAAGATGCCCGACTGAAAACCATCGTCGAACGATGGACCGCGAAGGAGTCCGAAACGAGGTTTGCTTCGTTTCAATGGACCGACCGATCACGGGTTCCAAAAGCGACTGACTTGAAACTCGAAGCCGTGCGAGAACTCATAGAGAAACGCCGAAAGATCGACCCTGAGGGAGCGCGTGCTCTAGAAGCTACTCTAGCGAAAAACTCAGAGGACAGACTATCAGAACAGTCAATCACGCTGAAGCTTAACGGTAACGATTGGCGATTAGACTACTATGACGTAACTGCAGCGAAGAAGGAATGTGTTGAAACAATAGTTTCGAAAGGCGGCCTTCGAAAGATACTGATCCCGGATAGTAACAGTTTTGCCACTGGGCTAGTTGAACAAACTCAGGTTTCTGCTGCGCCTCAGTTAGAGTTTCTGCGTGCGCTGTTTATTTGCTACAGGCCCACTGCATTCAAAGTTATTGATCTTAGCAAGTATGAGTTAGATTCACAACCCCAGAAGCTAAACGACACCGATTGCTTAGTGCTGAAAGCAAAGAAGGATAGTGGGAGTGCGACAACCTTTTATCTGGACCCAGGAATGGAGTTTGCGGTCGTGCGGTGGACTGAAGGCTCCAATGGCCAAATCACGACAAAAGGGGACATCGATTATTTCCATGACAAGACTTATGGCTGGATACCCAAGGAGTGGCGGCGAGTCAACATGCACGACGGCAAGATGAATACATCAGTTTCCTCGAGGATCGACAGCTGGGAAATCGGTCGGGATAACTCATTGGAATTCGATCTACAGTTCCCTGCCAATTCGCTTATACATGACAGAACGATCACACGTGAAAAAAAGGTGAGCTACATTCTTCGGCCAGATGGAACAAAACGCCTCATTACGAAGGAAGAAAGCACTGCAACTTATGAGGAATTGAAGAACTCAGAATCCGGCCAAGCCAAGAAGCGCGGATATCATTCGATATCGCCGTTCTATGCAGTCTTGGTCGCCGTAGTTGTCGCCGCTGGTCTAATATTATTGGTTAGATGGTTAAGAACAAAACGGCTTTTCTAACCTAAATTGGTACCAAATAACAGGTATGGAGGTGTCAGGTGTTTAAGAGGACGTTGGAATTCTCGTGCTGGCTATTGGCAACTACGTGTGCATTACTTCTGGTTACGTCGATAGCGTACCCGCAAGTGTTTTCGAAAGAGTGTTTGGCTCAGTGCAAGAGATACGAGGAGTGCCAAAACATCCAGGCATATGGAAACCAAGTAGGCGGGACTTCGACTCGAAGTTGCAAAGGATATTGGGATGACCCATTAGGAGTGACTCAAAGCGCTTCGTGCATGTGGTGCAATCCTAATATTCAGATGTTTTGTACAGCCATCGACGCAGATTACACCTGTACGTAGTTCGAGAGCCAGAGCGTTTACTGGTCTTGGTGCCAGGACGGTGGCTGTATCTTGCTTTGTTATAACTGTCCAGCGTGGCATGACCAACAAGCCAATTGCACCTATCCTAGCCCTACTTGGATCACGAAGCAGAAGTTAGATTTTTGCAATCTAAAAAATCCGGCGTCCGTGACCGAGTAGGAGCTAACAGGTAAGAACACTTTGCTTAGCACGTCGGTCAACTACATGAAGAAGCAAAACGTGGCAAATCAATGAGCTAAGCAATCGCTTTGGATTGGGTCATTCATTGCCAAGCAATGACGAAGTCTACAGCTGGCGCATTATTCAGTGTAGTTTTCTCGAAATCATCGAGCGCGCTCGGGCGGATGCAAATCCCCCTTTGTCGTATTTGCTCCAAAAGGTTTGGGCAAGCCTTTCGAGCGAGTGGATTGTCAGTTTGCGCCTGCTTTCGCTGGTTTTCTTCGTCTGCGCGATCGCCGCTGCGATTCTGTGTTCTGGTCGCGATTCACGAACTGCAAGCCGTCAGGCAGCCGTGCCAGCTTGGGCTGTGCTTGTCTTGCTCCTGGGACTCCATCCACTACTTTTACGTCTGGCATGCACAGCGCGCATGTACGCACCCGGCATATTCTTGACCGGACTTTCCTCTGCGATCCTGTGGAAGTCATTCGACTCGGCAAAGCGTCCGAGCGTTAGGCTGATCACTTACGGTGTCACGGCAGCCGCGTTTGCGTGGACCCACTACTTTGCCTTTTTTACCATTGCTGGCCAGCTGCTGTTTGCTGCGTCGCATCTCCTTACTCTCGCCCGTCAAGGACAGACCGCCGAGGCGGGAAGATGGCTTTCTGGGGCTTGCTGGGGAGCCGGAACTTTCTTGCTCCTTACTGCCCCGCTCTGGCCATTGTTCTTCGCTCAACAAAGAGACGTGCAGGAGTTGTTCTGGATTCCGCCCGTGACCTGGGACTCCGTGTGGCGAATCCTGGTCCCGTGGGCGACCGGCTTTGATCCCTGGCCTGGCGATGTCTACCTGATGGTAGGCTGGCTCTGCGCTGCGCTAGTTCTCGTTTGGCATGCTGATCGCTTGGCCGTTTTCTTTCTTCTTCAAGCCGTCGTGCCCTGGCTGCTCGCCATCGGCTACAGCCTCATAACAGGCCGGTCGATACTCTATGACCGTTACCTCAGCTTTGCGTGTTTTGCCTGGGTCTGCTTCGTTGGCATTTCGTGGTCGCGGATGGCGATGGGCATGACCAAGCTTGTCGTCGGCGTTTTCTTCGGCAGCATGACGCTGTTCGCCGCCATCGAGTACATCAGCAAATGGCCGACAGAGCGGCCGCCGCACGAGGCCGCCGCGACTTTCCTCAAGGAGAACTACCAGGAAGGCGACGTGTGCTGGGTCGATTGGGCGCCGGAGGTGAATACATTGCGCTACTACTTGGCGCAGGAAGGCATGCGCGAACCGAACGTCCGTTGCCGACTCACGCCGCATTTTGGCCGCGGCCACGTCGTCCATCAGGGGTCATTATCCGCCTATGATCTCTTCACGGGCGACTTCCCCGAAGGCAAGCGCATTTGGCGCTGCGGCCCGACGGCACATCTCACAGAACGGACCCCGCCGGGCATGGTTGATTCCTTGCGCCGTACTTGGGAAGGGCCCAAAGGCAGTTTTTACAGCATCATCTTGTTTGAGCCGCCGAAGAAGTGACTGGCCGATCGTCTCCGCTTCCTTACGGGCGCGGCTCGGACTCACTCAAGGCGGATCGTACCCACCCTTGCCCCAGGGATGGCAGCGGCAAATGCGATAGAGCCCTTTCAAGCTGCCGCGCAGGGGCCCATGCTTTTCGACTGCCTGCACGAAGTACTCGCTGCAACTGGGGTGAAACCGGCACACTTTGGGCAACATCGGGCCAAGGACGACTTGGTAGAATCGCACCGGCAAAAGCACGACAAAGCTGACCGAGCGGCGCAGCCAATGAAGAACCGTGCGGCGCATGGTTGGATCACTTGCGGAGCAGTTTTTTAGCGAGCATCGGCAGCAACTGTTGCAGCGACGTCTTCAACTCTTCCAGGGTCGGTTCCGCCGCCGAACGCGGCAGAAACACCAGGTCGATGCCCGTGGGCAACTCGCTTCGCGTCAAGCGAAAGGCCTCGCGACACAAACGCCGCAGCCGATTGCGGGCTACCGCCTTGCCGAACTTGCGCGATACCGAAAAGCCGACGCGACAATGCGCCAGATCGTTCGCCAGGCCATAAACGATCAAGCGGCTGTCGCTGACGGAACAACGCCGGTCATACACGCGCCGGAAATCGGCTGGACGGCGCAGGTGGAACTCTTTGGGGAAACCGAATCGGGATTTGTCGCGAGCGTCTACCATGGCAACCCGGATCGCGGCGGTTGCGGATTCAGCTTCGCGAATTCCTCGATCAGCTCTTTGCTGCGCTCGTCCTTGACGCTCGGAACCGCCACCTTTATCTCGATGTATTGATCGCCGCCTTGGATGCCTTTGCCGCGCAGCCGCAGGCGCGCGCCGCTCGACGTGCCGGGCGGCACTTTGACGGACAGCTTGGCGCCGTCCAGAGTCGGCACATCCACTTT